>JBPCIY010000026.1:0-40291 GCA_051005855.1 Solirubrobacteraceae bacterium
CTCGCGGCCGCCAGTCTAGCTCCGGCCGGCGGCGCGAGCTCAGGCCCGGCGGGTGCTAGCCAGCGCCCGTCCGGCCGCGCCAGTCTTCGGCCAGGATCGCCCAGCGCTCGTGGTCGCGCCAGCGGCCCGCGATCTTCAGGTACCGCGGGGAAAACCCCTCGCGGCGAAAGCCCGCGCCCTGGGCCAGGGACAGAGAACGGGTGTTGGTGGGCTGGATGTTCGCCTCGACCCGATGCAGCCGGAGGCTCGTGAAGGCGTAGCGGAGCACCAGCTCCAGGCCATCTCGCATGTAACCCTGTCCGGCGAAGGGCTCGCCCACCGCGTAGCCGAGATAGGCACTCTGAAACCCCCGGCGGACGATCTGAGACAAATTGAAGAAACCCATGATCGCCCCGTCTGCGCGTCGACACAGGAGCATGGCTTCAAAGTCGGCGCGGCGCGCGTCGGCCAGGTACGCGGAGAACCGCTCATCGTCGGTCGGCGCGGTCGCCCATGGGTTGTGAAAGGACCGGCTGGCGCGCATCAGGCGAGTGAATTCGTTGCGGTCACCCCGGGCGGGCGGCCGCAGAAAGACGCGCGATCCCGAGCTCACCGATTGAGCGCCGACTCGAGTCGATAGCCGAGGGCCTCGCACGCCAGCTCCTCCGAGACGTTGAGGGCAAAGCGCAAGCGCGTGTCCTCCACGAGCTCGATGGCGATCCGCAGCCGGGCAGCGTCAGCCCCGCCCTCGGTCGCGGTGTCCTCGCGCAGCTGATCGCCGCGGTCACGGTTGCGGATCAGATCCTCGGCCCCCCAGGCCAAACAGGCGAGGTCGGCAAACCACAACGAGACCAGCTGCAGGGCGAGGTCCAGTGCCCCGGTCTGGGCGCGACGCCGCGCCCGGCGGCCACGTTCTGCCCATTCGCCTTCGAGTCGCTTGCGCTCCTTGCGCGGCGTCAGCTCGGCCTCAGCCTCGGCCTGGGCTTCGAGCTGTGCCCCGGCGGCGTCACCACGCGTCCGCACCGCAGCCAGCAGTTGCTCCCAGGGCCGCTGCTGGGCCATCCGCCCGGCCAGGGCAGCGCGCGCGAAGCGCTCGCCCGCCCCTCGCAGCGCCCCGCCGTCCTCACCGACAAGCTCGCGCGCCCGTTCGGCATCCTGGAGGCCAAGGGCCACCGCAGCCCGAGCGGTCTCGCCGTCGATCCCGAGCGCCTCGAGCTCGGTGGCGAGCTGACCCGGGTCCGGGGCCTCGAAGCGAACGAGCTGACAACGCGAGCGGATGGTCGGCAGCACCTCTCCGAGTCGATCGGTGAGCAGGATCAGGTGCACGAAGCTGGCCGGTTCCTCGAGCGTCTTGAGCATCCGATTGGCCGCTTCGTCCGTCAGCTCGTCGACGCGCTCGATCACGAACACGCGGCGCCGTGACTCAAAGGGAGTCTTGCTGGCCGCCGTGATGACTGGTCCATGAACGTCTGAGACCAGCATCTCGTGCGCGCCGCTCGGGACCACCCACGTCAAATCGGGATGGGCGCCGCTCTGGACCCGTGCTCGGGCATGATCGCGATCGTCGGCGCCTTCGGAAAGCAGCTCAGCCGCGAGAGCGCGAGCGGCTTCGCGCTTGCCCACCCCTCCGGGACCGTGAAATAGGTACGCGTGCGAGGGCCGGCTCTCGTTGATCGCCGGGGCCAGGATCGAACGAGCGTGCGGGTGACGGTGCAGCGCAGCGAGCATGGCCTGCGATCGTAACCACCGGTAACGTCGAAGCCAGAGCCCGATGGCGCGCGGAAAGCTGATCACGATCGAGGGCCTGGACGGGGCCGGTAAGACGACGCTGGCGTCGGCGTTGCTGATCGCGCTGCGTGACCGAGGCGTGGACGCGCAGTTGCTGCGCGAGCCCGGCGGCGTGCGGGCGGCCGAACTGATCCGCGACCTGGTCAAGGATCCCGCTCTGCGGATCTCGGCCCGGGCCGAGGCTCTGCTCTATGCCGCGGCGCGCGCACAACTGGTCGAGGAGGCCCTCGAGCCCCTGCTGACGGATGGCGTGACCGTCCTCCTGGACCGGTTCGTGGATTCGTCGCTGGCCTACCAGGGGGCCGGACGCGAGCTCGGAGTCGACCCGGTGGCCAGCGTCAACGAATTCGCCACCGGCGGCCTCTCCCCCGACCTGACCCTGTTGCTCCGCGTGCCCCCGGCGGTCGGTCGGGCGCGCACCGGGGGCCGCGCGGATGGGCTTGACCGGCTGGAGCGCGAGCCCGAGACCTTCTTCGCACGGGTTGCGGGTGCCTACGATGCGCTGGCCCGTGCCGAGCCCGACCGGATCCGCGTGCTCGACGCCGCTCAACCTCCCGCCGCCGTGCTCGCCGCCGCTCGTGCGGCACTCGAGGGTCTGTTCTAGCCCTCGCGGCGAAACCCGGACGGACGTACATTCGACCGGTGACCGAAGGCTGGAAATCCATGGGCTCAACGGGTTTGAGCATGTGGTCACGGGCCCGTCGCAGTCGTTGCTGCGCGTCAGCGGCAGGGCTTCCAGGCGCAGCACGAGCGGTCGGCGACCCGTCCTGGTGATTGGAGCGCCGCCCGCCGCGCGCGAGTTCGCACCCCTTCGCGCGCCGCAAGATCGCAGCCGGGTGCTGCGCGCCGCGTACGCCGTCCCGACCGCTCTCGTGCAGTCAGGGGCACCGTGCTGGCTCGAGTTCGGGGACGGCGTCCGAATCGAACTCCCGGTCCCCGTGGAGGGCACGGCCAGGATGGGCGACGGAAGAATCGCCGAGGTACCGACTTCGACCGAGGTGCCGACCGAGCAGGTCCAAGCCTATAAGGAGCTGACCGAAGCCGACGACGAGTTGGCCGCGCTGCGTCAGCGCATCGCCGAGCTCCAGCGAGCTCGCGACGATGACCAGCGCGTCGCGGCGGCCAGCGCGGCGCAGGTCCAGACGCGGCTCGAGACGGCCGCGCAGCAGACGCAGGCGCTCGAGGCCCGCGCACAGGACGCGGAGACCCAGAGGCAAGCCGCGTTGGCCCGGGCCGAAGCGGCCGAGAGCGAGGCTGCGAGCGCTGGCGTCCGGATGGCCGCGCTCGAGGGTCGGGCGGTTGAGCTCGAGCAGAAGGCCCAAACCCAGAAGGCCCGCATCGAGACGCTGGCGCGAGATCTGGCCGAGGTGGCGCCGGCTCGCGAGGCGCTCGAACGTGAGGTCACCAAGCTCCGAGAAAGTCAGTCGAGCCTCAAGCACGAGCTCGACCAATCCCGCGACCGGCTCCGGATGATGACCTTCGAGCGCGATGAGCTGAGCCGGCAGGCTGCTGCCTTTGACGCGGTCGCGGTCAAGGCGCGCGAGCGAGCGGGCCAGGCGGAGACCGCCAATGAGAAGACCGCGGGGACCCTGCGCGAGCTGCAGACCTGGCGCGGTGAGCTCGAGCGGCGCCTCGCCGAGACGACCAGCGAGCTCGGGGCAGCCCGAGCAGCGCGGGAGACCGACGAGCGGGAGTTACAGCGCCTGCGGGCCACCCTGGGCGAACACGGTCGCCTCGGGAGCATCGCGCCGGAGGGCACCAACGGCGGTGAGCACTCCGAGACGGTGGCCGCTCAAGCCGAAGAGATCGAGCATCTCGCCGCCGAGCTGGCCGCCTTGCGCGCTCGCGTGTCCCGCGAAACGTGAGACTTCGGCAGCCGCGAGGACACTAAGGCGGAGGCCGGCAAACGGCGCTATCACGGGCTTTTACTTGCCCCGAGTAGGCCACGGGACCGACTAAAATGTATGTCCTCAGTAACCGTTCGGCGAAGGTTCCCGCACCAGGCTTTTCCGTCCGGGCTGTGCGCAACTATTCGCTGTTCACCCCTCGGCCGGTCCGGCGTCGAGCGGGGGCATCGAACGAGCGGAAACGAGAGGAGCCGGTACGAATGTCGCAAGCACCGCAACCCCAGATCAACCCCACCGCCTCGGCGGATGAAGGCCTGTCGATCCGTCGTCATCTGACGACGGCCGGCCAGCATCCCTACGACGCGGTCGAGTGGGAGATCAGGGACGCACGGATCGGTCACGGCGACAAGATCTCCTTCGAGCAGAGCGACGTCGAGTTCCCCAAGTCGTGGTCGCAGAACGCCACCAACATCGTCGCCCAGAAGTACTTTCGCGGGCAACTCGGATCTGCTTCGCGCGAGCACTCGGTCAAGCAGATGGTCGGCCGGGTGGCCGGGACAATCGCCGGCTGGGGCCGCGAGCGTGGCTACTTCGCCACGGCGGCGGACGCCGACACGTTTGAGGCTGAGCTGACCCACATCCTGCTCCACCAGCTGGCCGCGTTCAACTCACCGGTCTGGTTCAACGTCGGTTTCGAAGAGACTCCGCAGTGCTCGGCGTGCTTCATCCTCTCAGTCGCCGACGAGATGGAGTCGATCCTGGCCTGGAACACCAAGGAGGGCAACATCTTCCGCGGTGGCTCGGGCTCGGGCATCAACTTGTCGCGGATCCGCGGCTCGATGGAGCCGCTGGCCAAGGGCGGCACCGCCTCCGGGCCGGTCAGCTTCATGCGTGGCGCCGACGCGTGGGCGGGGACGATCAAGTCGGGCGGCAAGACTCGGCGCGCGGCCAAGATGGTCGTGCTCGACGTCGACCATCCCGACATCCGGGACTTCATCTGGTGCAAGGCCAAGGAGGAGGACAAGGCCGCTGCGCTGCGTGACGCCGGCTTTGACATGTCGATCGACGGCGAGGGCTTCTACTCGATCCAATACCAGAACGCCAACAACTCGGTGCGCGTCAGTGACGAGTTCATGCGCGCGGTCGAGAACGACGAGGACTGGCACCTGATCGCGCGCGTCACGGGCAAGCCCGTCGGCGAGCCGATCCCGGCCCGGCAGCTGATGAAGGAGATCGCCGAGGCGGCCTGGCGCTGCGCCGATCCGGGCGTCCAGTACGACACCACGATCAACCAGTGGCATACCAGTCCCGTTTCGGGCCGGATCAACGCGTCGAATCCGTGCTCCGAATATATGCACGTGGACGACTCGGCCTGCAACCTGGCCTCGCTGAACCTGATGAAGTTCCGCCGTCCGGACGGCACCTTCGATGTCGAGACCTTCGAGCACGTCGTCGACATCATCTTCCTCGCCCAGGAGATCGTGGTCTCGCCGTCGAGCTACCCGACCGAGGAGATCGGTGCCAACGCGCGCGCCTTCCGACAGCTCGGGCTCGGCTACGCCAACCTCGGTGCCTATCTGATGGCCGACGGCGTCCCTTACGACTCAGACGCGGGTCGGGGCACGGCAGCGGCGATCACGGCCCTGATGACCGGTCGTGGTTATCTCGGCTCGGCCCGGATCGCGGCCGCGCTGGGACCCTACGAGCGCTATCCCGAGAACCGTGAGGCCCATAACGCGGTGATGGAGATGCACCGAGACGCCTCCTACGCGATTCCGGATGAATCGTGCCTGGACACGGCGCTGCTGGCTGCGGCGCGCACCAGCTGGGACGAGGCCGTGCAGGCCGGCGAGCGCCACGGGTACCGCAACGCCCAGGCCACCGTGCTCGCGCCCACCGGCACGATCAGCTTCCTCATGGATTGCGACACGACCGGCGTCGAGCCCGACTTCTCGCTGGTCAAGTTCAAGGAGCTGGTCGGTGGTGGGCAGATGACAATCGTCAACCGGACGGTGCCGCTCGCACTGCAGACGCTGGGCTATGGCGATGAGCAGATCGAGCAGATCGTCGCCTACGTCAACGAGCGGGGGACGATCGTGGGCGCACCGGGCCTGGCCCAGGATGACCTGGCGGTGTTCGACGTCGCCGTCGGTGAGCGGGCCATCTCGCACATGGGTCACATCAAGATGATGGGGGCGGTGCAGCCGTTTTTGAGCGGTGCCATCTCAAAGACGGTCAACATGCCGCAGGCAGCGACGGTGGAGGACATCGCCGATGCCTACCTGCAGGCGTGGCGGCTGGGCATCAAGGCCCTGGCCATCTATCGCGACGGTTCCAAGACCGCACAGGCCCTGCGCACCGACGCCCTCCAAGGCGCTCCGGCCACAGTCGACCCCCAGGCCGAGATCGACAAGGCGGTCGCTCGAGCGCTGGCCGAGGCTCCGCCCAAGCGGCGCCGGATGCCTCGCGAGCGCGAGTCGATCACCCACAAGTTCTCGATCGGCGGCCACGAGGGCTACATCACGGCCGGCAAGTACGAGGACGGCACGATCGGCGAGATCTTCCTGACCGACATCGGCAAGGAAGGCTCGACGCTGCGCGGGATGATGAACTCGTTCGCGACCGCGATCTCGATCTCGCTCCAGTACGGAGTTCCGCTCGAGACCCTGGTGCGCAAGTTCAGCTACATGCGCTTCGAGCCCGAGGGCATGACCTCCAATCCGGAGATCCCGTTTGCCAAGTCAATGCCCGACTACATCATGCGTTGGCTGGCCTCGCGCTTTCTCGACGTCGACCTGCAGGAGGAGCTTGGCATCCTGACCAAGGAGGTCAGGGCCCGCAAGGCCGCACAGGACGCGGCCAGCTCCCAGTACGGCGACACCGCGGGACCGAGCGCGACGACGACTGCGCCCGAGGCGTCGCGGCCTGCCACCGCGGCGCTCACCGATGACCCCCCGGTGCTGCCGGCCGTGCGTAGCGGCCTCGATCTCGGCCCGGCCTGTCAGCAGTGTGGCGGGATGATGCAGCGGACCGGGAGTTGTTACACGTGCTCGAGCTGCGGCTTCAACACCGGCTGCGGCTGATGAGCACCGCCGCGAGCATCGTCGCGCGCGTTCTCTATCTCCGGCCCGACCTTCCTGCCAGCGGCTCGCGCATGCTGGCCTGACAAGCGACTGTGGGAGCCGAGATACCGGCATCGTTGAGGCGCGGCGACACGGGAGCGCCGGTGGTCAGCGGCTGAGACTGGTAACGGCGGCCTGCAACCGTTGGGCGTCCACCGAAGGGAAGCGATACAGCTCGCCGCAGACCGCGTCGAAGGTCCCGGCTATGTCTGCCGCAGAGGTGAGGCCGCGGGCGAGCATGGCGTCCACGTCGGCGAGGTCCTGATCAAAACCTCGTTGAAGCTTGGCGAGCGCCTGCAGCTCGAGCGGGGTGTGATAGACGGTCAGATTGCCGTAGCGGCCAAGCAGGATCGCTCGCTCCTGCCAGCCTTGGGGGGCGGGCAGGAAGTCAAGCGGTCCGGCAAGCTCGATGTTGATGTCCAGCGTGTCCTTGAGCGTGGCGATGGCGCGCAGCACACCTTCGTCGGGGCCTTCGACGCGGACGTCCACATCCCGGGTGGAGTCACGCCAGCCGTATAGGACAGCGGTTGCCCCGCCGGCGAGGTACGCCCGTGCTCCGGAATCAGCGCGCCGCCCCACCGCGCGCAGCATCCCCTCGATGCGCTCAGCCGTCGCGTCGGCGCGCATGCTCATAGCTGGCCAGGAAGGAGACGAGACGCCGTCGCAGCGCGTTGTAGCGCCCGTAGGGGTCATCGGGATGCTCGGCGGCGACTTGCGCATACAGAGCGCGGTCGGGGTCTGAGGTCGGCGCGCAGGCGACGGTGATGCCCGCCTGCTCCAGACGCCGGCGCGCGCAGCAGACCAGCAGCGCGTTGGCGGTCAGTCGGCCGGCGGTCAGGTCATCAAGGCCGGCGATGACCAGGTCAGCGCCGGGCAGGTCGCCGGGAATCGAGACAGGGCTCGCAGGCGCAGTGCTCACAGACGAAGAATAGGCGCGCGCTCCCCGCGCTCGGCGCCGAGCGAACCCACACCCGGTCTTCGGCGGAAATCGGACCGACCGTTACCGAGACGACCCGCCGCCCAGGGGCTGCTCCGGCTCGACGGCGCCGGGGGCCGGGGTCAGGTGGCGGCGGCGCGGCGATAGCGCGCGACGGCCAGGGGCGCGAACACGGCGATGATGACCAACGCCCACACCACCGAGCCCCACACGGCGTTGCCAGCCGGCCCGCCGATCCAGAGGTGACGCATCGCGTCCACGACAATCGTGAACGGGTTGACGTTCGCAAACGCCCGCAGGACCGCAGGCATGGTCTGGACCGGTACGAACGCCGACGAGATGAAGGTCAGTGGGAAGACGGCGATGAAGCCGGCCGAGTTGGCTGACTCGGGCGAGGAGACGAGCAGCCCGACCAACGCGAAGACCCACGAGAACGCGTAGCCGAACAGGAGCAGAAGTCCGAAACCGGCGATCACGTCGAGGACGCCGGCATTGAACGAGAAACCGATGATCAGCCCGGTGATGACCAGCACGACGACCGACAGCAAGTTGGTGACCACATCGGACAGCGTCCGGCCCGCGAGCACGGCGGGCCGTGCCATCGGCAGCGAGCGAAAGCGATCGATCAGGCCCTTGTGGACGTCCTCGTTGAGCCCCAGTGCGGTGACGAACCCCCCGAAGGCGATGTTCTGGACGATGATCCCGGGGATCAGGAACTCCACGTAGGGGACTCCGTGCGTGTTGATCGCGCCGCCGAATACGTAGCGGAACAGGAGCACGAACATGATCGGCTGCACGGTGAAGGCGAGCAGCAGATCGGGCGAGCGGGGCAGCCGCACGAGGTTGCGCTCGGCGATGATCATGGTGTCGGTGACCAGCCGTCTCATTGCGGCTCCTGCGCCTCCTCAGCGGCGCCGTCCACAGCGGCGTGACCGGTCAGGGCCAGGAAAACATCGTCGAGGGTCGGGCGCCGCAGAGAGATGTCGTCGACCCCGACGTCGGCCTCGCTGAGCCGCCTGACCGCCTCGACGATCACCCCGCCGCGGCCGTGCACGGCGGCCGAGACGACCGCGCCCTCCACCGTGGGCGCCTCGTCGGTCATCGGCGCCAAGGCGACCGCAGCGGCCTCGCCGTGGGCTGCGTCCTCGAGGCGGACCTCGAGGCGCTCGCCGCCGACGCGGTCCTTGAGCTCGTCCGAGGTCCCGCGAGCGATGACCTGGCCATGGTCGATGACGGTGATCGAGTCGGCCAGCCGGTCGGCCTCATCGAGGTACTGCGTGGTCAGAAGCACCGTGGTCCCGTCGGCGACCAGCTGCTCGATCGTCTCCCACAGGCTCAAGCGGCTGCGGGGATCAAGCCCCGTGGTCGGCTCGTCGAGAAACAGGACCGGTGGGCGGGCGACGAGCGCAGCGGCCAGGTCAAGACGGCGGCGCATGCCGCCGGAGTAGTTCTTGACCGGCCGGTCGGCGGTCTGGTCGAGCTCGAAGCGCTCCAGGAGCTCGCGGCCCCGCTGCTTGGCCTGCGCCCGCGACATCCCGTAGAGCCGGCCGACCATGGTCAGATTCTCCAGCCCGGTCAGGTTCTCATCCACGGCCGCGTACTGTCCCGCGAGGCCGATCTGCGAGCGCAGGGCGGCGGCGTCGCTGACCACGTCCAACCCCACCACGGTGGCCGTGCCGGAGTCAGCGCGCAGCAGCGTACTCAGGACCCGCACGACCGTGGTCTTGCCGGCCCCGTTGGGGCCCAGGAGCCCGAGCACGGTTCCGCGCGCCACGTCGAGATCGACCCCGGCCAGTGCTCGCACGTCCCCGAAGGCCTTGGTCAGCCCACGCGCGACGATCGCCGGCTCACCGTCGCCGTCGATCGCGATCGCGGCCGGCACAGCCTGGCTTGATTGGGACATGCCTCAACGGTACGTGATCGCGGCGCCCTCAAGCCCGCCACGCTGTCCCTCAAGCCCGCCACGCTGTGAGCGGCGCGTCGTAGTCTTCGGGGCGTGGCACGGACCACGATCGATGAGCTCCTGGCCCGGGCCCGAGCCGGCCTGACGCGGCTGGGACCAGACGCGGCGGCGGCCGCGGCGCACCGCGGCGCCACCCTGATCGACATCCGCGCCGACTCTCAGGTCGCGCGCGACGGCACGATTCCGGGAGCACTCGTGGTCCCCCGCAACGTGCTCGGGTGGCGCCTGGATCCCGCGAGTGGCCATGGCCATCCGCAGGCGCCCGGCTTCGAGGACCAGGTGATCATCGTCTGCGACAGGGGCTATCAGTCCAGCCTCGCCGCGGCCACGCTGCAAGAGCTCGGCTTCGCCCGCGCCACCGACCTCGACGGTGGCTTTCAGGCCTGGCGTTCCGCGGGGCTCCCCGTGACCCCACCCTAACCCTCTGACCCCCGAAACCCCTCGGTAGGCTCAACCGAGGTACGTCGAGCTCGGGAAAGGCAGCCAACCTGATGGATCGCAAGTGGTGGACCCTCGTCGCCGTGTGCGTCGGCACGTTCATGCTCCTCCTGGACGTGACGATCGTCAACGTCGCGCTGCCCGCGATCCAGAGCTCCCTGCATTCCACGTTCAGCGATCTGCAGTGGGTGATTGATGCCTACTCGCTGATGCTGGCCGCGCTGCTGCTGACCACCGGATCCCTGGCTGACCTGTTCGGTCGCCGGCTGGTGTTCATGATCGGACTGATCATCTTCAGCGCCAGCTCGCTGCTCTCGGGCGTAGCGACCGATCCGCTGTGGCTGAACCTGGCCCGCGGTGCCCAGGGCATCGGCGGGGCGGCCATGTTCTCCACCTCGCTGGCGCTGCTCGGCACCGCCTTCCAAGGGCGTGAGCGCGGCGTCGCCTTCGGGGCCTGGGGCGCCATCACCGGCTTGGCGGTGGCGATCGGACCCGTGGTCGGCGGCGCGCTGACCACCGGCCTGTCCTGGCGCTGGATCTTCCTGGTCAACCTCCCGATCGGTGTGGTCGCCCTCGTGCTCTGTCTGCTCCGCGTCGATGAGTCGCGCCAGCGAGGCGCCCGGCGTCCCGATCTGCTCGGGGCCCTGACCTTCTCAGGCGCGCTCGCCGCGCTGGTCTACGCCCTGATCAAGGGCAACACAAAAGGCTGGGGCTCAACCGAAATCGTGGCCTGCCTGGTCGGTGCCGGGCTGCTGCTGATCGTGTTTCTGGTCGTGGAGCTCGTCAAGCGCGACCAGGCCATGTTCGATCTCGGTCTGTTTCGCAAGCCGACCTTCACCGGGGGCTCGATCGCCGCCTTCTCGCTCTCGGCCGGCCAGTTCGCGCTGCTGCTGTATCTGACCCTGTACCTGCAGGACGTGCTCGGCTACTCGGCCCTGCAGACGGGCCTGCGCTTCCTGTTGCTCTCGGGCGGGATCCTGCTCACCTCCACGCTGGCCGGTCGGCTGACCGCCCACGTGCCGATCCGCCTGTTGATCGCGCCGGGCCTGGCCATGGTCGGGGCCGGTCTCCTGCTCCAGCGCGGCCTGGCCCCCAGTTCGGGCTGGACTCACCTGATCCCCGGCTTCATCGTCGGGGGCGCCGGCGTCGGAATGATCAACCCCCCGCTGGCCTCCACCGCGATCGGCGTGGTCTCGCCCGATCGAGCCGGGATGGCCTCGGGGATCAACTCGACCTTCCGCCAGGTCGGCATCGCCACCGGGATCGCCGGATTGGGCGCGATCTTCTCCCATACGGTGCGCACCAAGATCATCTCGATGCTCAACGGTGCGCCGCACGTCTCCGGCCGGGCCGCTCACGCCCTGGCCGCAGGCGTGGCCCAGGGGGGCGGCGCTCGGTCCGGGCTGGCGGCCCTTCCGGCCTCGGCCCGACCGGTGGCCGCTCACGCCGTGCGGGCGAGCTTCGTCGCGGGCCTCAACGAGATCTTCCTGATCGGCGCCATCCTCACCCTGGTCGCCTCCGTGCTGACCCTGATCCTGATCCGGGGCAAGGACTTCGAGGCCGGCGCCGCCCGAGGCCCGCAGGCGCCCTCCCCGCAGGGCGACGCGGCCACGCCGACGGGTGCTGGCCAGGCTCACCCGCCCCGGCCGGTCGCCGCGGCGACCGCGACCGGCGAGCGCCGTCCCTAGGACCAAGCTGCCTGGAGCAGCGGTATCTTGCCCCGTGTGGCGACTGGCTTAGCCCCCCCGCCAGCGGCGTCACCGTCCCGCCCGGGGACCGGCCAGCCGCCCCAGCTCGGCGTCGGGCTGACGGGCGCCGTCGCCGTAACCGTCCTCGCTCTGGCTGTGCGGCTGGCGACGGCGACGACCCAGAGCTTCTGGCTGGACGAGGGCTACACGGAGCACCTCATCCACCTTGGGCTCGGCGCCATGCTCAGCGAGATCCCGCACACGGAATCCACACCCCCGCTGTACTACCTGGTCGCTTGGGGCTGGACCCACGTGTTCGGCTCCGGCGAGCTGGCCCTGCGCTCGGTCTCGACGCTGGCCGGCACGGCGACGGTCACCTGCGCATACCTGCTCGCCGGCCGGCTGGCCGGCGCCCGGGCGGGACTGATCGCCGGTGGGCTGCTGGCCCTCTCGCCCCTCATGGTCTGGTACTCCCAGGAGGCACGGGCCTACGCGCTGGCGGCGTTCCTGGCCATCGCCTCGCTGCTGTGCCTGATCCGCTACCTGGACTCCGGCCGCGCCGGCTGGACCGCGGCCTGGGCGACGACGGCGGCTCTGGGGCTGTGCTCTCACTACTTCGTCGGCTTCTTGGTGCTGCCAGCGGTCGCGTGGCTGCTGGCCCGCCGGCGCGAGCGGCCCGAGGTTCGCCTCGCCGTCGGTGTGGTGATTCTCGTCGCGATCGCGTTGTTGCCGCTTGCCCTGGTCCAGCACGGCACGGGTCGCGCCGACTACATCGCCCAGGACAGCCTCGCGATCCGTGCGCTTCAGGTACCCAAGCAGTTCCTGATCGGCTATGTCAGCCCAATTCAGGTCCTCACTACCGCGGTGGCCGCGGCGCTGGTGTTAGTCGGCTCGGTCGGGCCATTGCTGCGCAGCCGGAACTGGGGCCCGACCCCCACGCGGATCGTGCTCGCGGCCGGGCTGAGCGGCGTGCTGGTTCCGCTCCTGCTCGCCCTGGTGGGACTTGACTTCGTCAACACGCGCAACCTGCTCCCCGCCTTGCCCCCCCTCGCGGTCGTCGCGGCGGTCGGCTTCGCCTCGCCGGCCCGCCCGCGGGCGCCGAGGCTGGCCGCAGCGCTGGCCGCGCTGTTCGTGGTCGTGGTCGTGGTCGTCAACGCCAACCCCCGCTACCAGCGGTCTGACTGGGCCGGGGCCAGCGGGGCGCTCGGCCCGGCCCGGGTGACGCGGGCGATCGTCGTCAGCCCCGGAAACGGCCTGCTCCCGCTGCAGGCCTACCAGCCCGGGATCCGCCTGATCGGGGGTCCGGTCGCGGTACGCGAGATCGACATCGTCGGCGTCGCCCTCCCGATCGGGGGCTCGGGACTCGGCCCGGTGCCAGCGCCGCCCGCCTCGCCTCAGCTTCCGGCTGGCTTTCATCCCACGGGCACCGTTCACGCTCGTGGCTACACGGTGCGGCTCTACCGCTCGGCGCGCCCGGCGACCGTCTCGGCCCCCGAGCTCGTGCCGCTGCATCCGGGCGTCACCGGCGCCATCCTCGTGCAGGACGGGCGGTGATCAGGGCCGGATGGCATGAGCCTTCGTTTACCCGGGGTTGAGCCGGGCAGAGCACTGTGAGGCGGGCGCACGTGAATGCCGGATCATCAGCGGTGCAGTCCGGCCCCGCGGGGGGCCGACGACGGTGGCTCCAGGTCATGGTCGGCGTCGCGCTGATCACGTCGCTCACCTTCGTGGTCCTCTCGATCTCCAGCCAGGTCGAGCGCGCGGACTCCGACCAGCCGCGGGCGATCAGAGCCACGGTCGTCGTCAGTTCGCAGGCGTCCGCCGTGCCGGTGCCGCGCAGTTTCTTCGGCCTCTCGACCGAATACTGGACGCTGCCGCTCTACGCGCCCCACCTGGCGGTCTTCGAACGCGTCCTCGGGCTTCTGCACGTGCGCGGCTCGGGTCCGTTCGTGCTCCGGATCGGGGGTGATTCAGCCGATCACACGCTGTGGACGAACCGGGTCCGGCGACTTCCGGCGTGGGCGCTACGCCTCACCCCGGCCTGGACGAACGTGGCCACACGGCTTGTACGCCGGCTCGGGCTCCGCCTGATCCTCGACCTCAACCTGGTCACCAACACGCCGGCGACCGCGGCGCGGTGGGCTCGGGCCGCGGCGCGAAGGCTGCCGCGCGGGAGCATCACCGGGTTTGAGGTCGGCAACGAGCCCGACATCTACAGCCACACGTTCTGGGCGGCGATGACCGCAGGCGAGATGATCGGGGGCCAGCGCCTCCCACTGGCAGTGACCCCCGCGGCCTACGTGGCCGACTTTCGCGCCTACGCGAGCGCGCTGGCCCGGGTGTCGCCGGGGGTCCGGCTGATCGGTCCGGCGCTGGCCAGTCCCCGGACGCACTGGCGGTGGATCTCGGCCCTGCTCGCCGCCCGCCCGGCGAGCCTGGGGGCGATCAGCGTCCATCGCTATCCCTACACCGCGTGCGCACACCACCCGCACTCACCCGTGTTCCCCACGGTCGCACGGCTGCTCAGTCCGGCCGCGAGCACGGCGATGGCGGCCAGCCTCGGCCCCGCCCTGGCCGCCGCTCACCGCGCCGGGCTGCCGCTGCGCCTGACTGAGCTCAACTCGGTGACCTGCGGCGGGCGACACGGGGTGAGCAATACGTTCGCGACCGCCCTGTGGGCGCCCGACGCCCTTTTCGCGCTGCTCCGGCGAGGCGTGAACGGAGTCAATCTCCACCTCCGCGCCAACGCGATCAACGCCCCGTTCGTGCTCGGCCAGCGGGGGCTGTCCGCCCGCCCGCTCCTCTACGGGCTGCTCACGTTCGCCCGCACGCTGGGTCCCGGGAGCCGCCTAGTCTCACTCGCCGGGCTCGCGCCCCGTCCCTCGCACCTCTCCGTGTGGGCGGTCCGGACCGGCGGGCGTTTGCACGTGCTGCTGATCGACAAGGGGGCGCGACGGATCCGCGTCACGCTGAAGCTGCCCACCACTGGGCCGGCCACCGTGCAGCGCCTGCTGGCCCCTTCTCCCCGCGCTCAGTCGGGCGTCACGCTCGGCGGCCGGTGGCTGGATCGCCGGGGACGATGGCATGGCCGCGCCGGCCGCGAGCTCGTCTCGCGCTTGGGCCGCGGGTACGTGCTCACCGTCCCGCGCTATAGCGCCGCGTTGGTCAGCGCCCGATCGTTGCCTTGAGCGCTCGCCCACCGACCGACCCGGCCCCGATGAGCGCCCGCTTTGAACCTGACCTGCGCTCCGCGGCGGCCCACGCCGGGGCGCCGCTCTACTTCCCCGTCCAGGCCGGGGAGCTGCTCGTGCAGACCGAGGATCGGGTGACGAGTTTTCCCACCCAGCCACCGCCGGGTACCGAGCACGTCCTCGGATCCCTGGGCTCGCGCGTATGCGTGGGAGTCGACGTCGAGCCTGCGGAGGGCAGCGGACATCTGCGGCGGGTGGGACTGCGGGAGCTCCACGCCCTGGTCCCGGATCTGGACTGGTCACTGGCCAGCCGGGCGGTCCAGATCGTGGCCTGGGATCACAACCATCGCTTCTGCGGCCGCTGCGGCACTCCCACCGAATCCGACACCACCGAACGGGTGCGGCGCTGCCCCAACTGCGGCCTCTCGGCCTATCCCCGCCTCACCCCGGCCGTGATCGTGCTGGTCACCCGGGGGGAGCGCGACGAACAGGCGCTCCTGGCCTGGGGACGCCGCCACCGCGGCCGCCACTACTCGACGGTCGCGGGCTTCGTCGAGGTCGGCGAGGATCTCGAGGAGGCCGTCCGACGCGAGGTCCGCGAGGAGACCGGCATCGAGGTCCGTGACATCACCTACTTCGGCTCCCAGCCGTGGCCGTTCCCGAGCCAGCTGATGGTGGGCTTCCGGGCGCGCTACGCGTCCGGAGCGATCTCAATCCAGGAAGACGAGATCGTCGAGGCGCGCTGGTTTGGATCCGAGGAGGTGGATTGCGTCACCGCATCGCGCGGGGGGTTTTCGATCGCCGGCTGGCTGATCGACGGCTGGATCGCCGAGCAGCGCGCGGGCGCCCCCCGCCGTTCACCACCGACCGGCAACTAGGGACTCGTCGGCCGGCGCGACGGCCGGGGAAGTCTCGGGACCGGCCACTTCCAGCGCGCGTCCGGAGCGACCGGCGGCGAGCAGCGCGGCCAGGACCAGGACCACCCCGAACAGCTGCAGACCGGTCGGCGACTCGCCAAAAATGAGCGCCGCGAGCGCGACCGAGCCGACCGGCTGCACGGTGAGCAGGACCGAGGTCAGGGCCGCCGGCAGGCGCGGAAGCGAGGTGGAGATCAGCAGCCAGCCCACCACCTGAGAGGTCAGCGCCAGCAGCACCAGCCATCCCGCTCCCGGCCAGGCGGGGACCAAGTGGGCGTCCCCGACGATCAGACCGACCCCGGTGCAGAGGATCGCGGCGACCGCGGTCGCGTCGCACAACGGCCCCGCGGGGCGGCGCAGATCCGCGCCCGCGCGCCGCAGGAGGAGCAGGAAACCGACGTAGGCGACCCCGGCGCCGAGACCGAACAGGGTGCCTCGGGTCGGATTGTGGCCGTAGGCGCCGTGCTCGATCGCTCCCGAGATCATGAGCACTCCGACCAGTGAAACCGGCAGCGCCACGAGCACGGGGCGCGCCGGGCGCTCGGCGAGCACCAGCCAGGCCACGAGGGGAACGAACACCACCTGGATGTTGGCCAGCACCGTGGCCAGGCCCGCTCCGACGTCGCCGATCGAGTGGTGCCAGAGCAACAGGTCGGCGGCGAAGAACACCCCCGCGGCGAGACCGGCCCGCCGCTCCGGCCAGGGACGAGGGCCGAAGCGCCGCCGCTCGAGGGCGGCGAGGAGGACGAGAATAGGGAGGGCATACAGGCAGCGGAAGATCGCCGCCGTGGACGGCGAAGCGTGACTGAGGCGAACGAAGATGGCCGAGAAGGCGATCGTGGTCGCCCCCAGCAGCGCGCAGAGCCGTTCGCGGCCCTGCACCCACCCGAGCAGGCCGCCGCCGGCGGTGATCGTAGCCCTGGTCATGGCACCCGTCCTATCACCAGTCGCCGGCCCGCGCCGTTCACAGACCGGTAAGCGCGGGGCGCTAACGTCATCGGGATGGATACCGAACGCGATATCAAATTGACCGATGAAGAGTGGCAGGCCCGCCTGACTCCCGAGCAGTACGAAGTGCTGCGCAAACACGCCACGGAGCTTCCCTTCACCGGCGCCTATGTCGACGCCAAGACGGACGGAACCTACCGTTGTGCGGGCTGCGGCGCGGAGCTGTTCAGCTCCGAGACAAAGTTTGAGTCCGGCACCGGCTGGCCGAGCTTCTATGAGCCGGCGGTGGCCGAGAACGTCGAGCTGCACGAGGACCGCACCCTCTTCATGCGGCGTACGGAGGCTCGGTGCAAGCGCTGCGGCGGCCACCTCGGCCACGTGTTTGACGACGGACCGCGGCCGACGGGTCAGCGCTTTTGCATCAACTCCTGCGCGCTCGAACTAGACGCCGTCAAGGACGCTTGAGCGGCACCAGGGCGAGTCAGCCCTGATCGGCCGTGCGGCGCTCGCGCCACTTGACCGCCCCGTAGCCCCCGACGCCGAGCACGACCAGCCCGATCAAGGCGTAGATCCCAAACTTGGTGATCAGGTCGGCGGCCGTCTTGCCGGCGAAGTAGCCGACCAGACCAAAGGTCACGGCCCAGCTGATCCCGCCCAGCGCGTTCCAGAGAAAGAACTCGCGGAAGCGCATCTCGTTGATTCCCGCCAGCCAGGCCGCCGCGAAGCGCACGAGCGCGATCCAGCGGGCGAGGAACACCGCCTTGGGTCCGTGCTTGGCAAAGAAGCGGTCCCCAGCGGCGATCACCGTTCGGCGCCGGTGCTGAAACGGACCCCGCGGAGCTTCGAGGACATCGCGCCCGAAGCGCCGACCCAGCCAGTAGCCGGCGTTGTCGCCGATGATCGCCGACGACGCGCCGATCAGGATCACCAGCCAGATCTGGAGCTTGCCCTGGCTGGCCAGAACCGCGGCCAGGACCAGGGCCGTCTCGCCGGGAGAGGGCACGCCCATCGACTCCAGGCCGATGATCGCGGGCAGCAGGTAGCCGAGGCTGCTGGAAACGCTGATGATCGCGGCGAGCCAGAGCACTACGCGGTCCACGGCTTGCGCAGAACCGCGATCAGCGAGAGACCGGCCGGCAGCGTGCCGCCCCGCGCCAGCCAGCGCGCCTCGGCCCGCAAAGGCTGCTCGAGGGCGGCGTTGAGCCACGCTGGGCCCACGGCAAGGTCGTTGGTGTAGCCGTCGGTGGCCCCTCGCCGGCGCTGGGCGAGCCGCACGACGGCGGCCGGCGCGAGGAGCAGGCTGTTGAATGAGCTCATCCGGCCTAGCCCCCAGCCCGCGCTGACCACGGCCGCGCGCAGCGATTGCCGCGAGTAACGGCGGAAATGATGGTTGGCTTCGTCGTGCGAGGACCACAGGGATGGGTAGGCGGGCACCGTGACCAGCATGAAGCCGCCCGGCCTGCACACCCGCAACAGCTCGGCCAGGGCCGGACGATCTTGCCGGGTGTGCTCGATCACGTCCAGGCACGTGATCAGATCAAAACGGTCGGCCGGGAAGGGCAGCTCCTCGAGCCGCCCCACCACGACCTCCCCCAGCCCCCGGCCGCGAGCCATTTCAGCCGCGTCCTCGCTGAGCTCGATCCCCGAGACGGTGCCGTAGTCGACCAGTTCCTCGAGCGTCCGCCCCGAACCACAGCCGGCGTCCAAGATATCGGCCCGGACCGGTAGCGGCAGGCGGTCCAGCTCGGAGCGGATGATCCGGCGCCGGCCGCGGTACCACCAGTGGTGGTCGTCGACCTCCATCGTCGCCTGCATGAACTCGCGATCCATGACGCCGATGCTGTCAGTTACCAGACGCCAGCAACGTCCGGGCCGGCATCGGTGCGCTGGGGAGCCGCAGTGTGAAGCTCGCTCCCGGTCCCGGGTTCTCGTCGAGCCCCAGCCCGCCCCCCATGCGCTCGGCCAACTCGCGACCGATGGCCAAGCCGAGGCCGAACCCGGCTTGCCGGGTATCCCGGCCCCGCTGAAAGCGGCGGAAGATCTGGTCGCGATCCTCGGGTGCGACGCCCGGGCCCTGGTCGCGTACGCTGATCCGGGCATCGTCGCCGGCCACGAGCTCGATCACCAGCTCGGAGTCCGTGGGGCTGATGCGCAGCGCGTTGTCGAGCAGGATGCGCAGGATCCGGGCGATGCTCCCGGGATCGCCGAGGGCCCAGACGGCGCTGCCGTGGTCGTCCAAGCGGATGCTGAGGCCCCGTTCGGCCGTCCCGAGCTCGAACTCGGCCATCACCGCCCGGCTCAGCTCGCCGAGCTCGACCGGCTCGGAGCGCAGCTCCACCTTGGCGTCCAGCCGGGAGAGATCGAGCAGGTCAGCGGCGAGCCGACCCAGGCGGCGCGACTGGGCCCGGGCTCGGTCAAGCAGGGCGCGAGCGTCCTCGAGGTCGGGGTGCTCGCTGTGCAGATCGTCGTCGAGCAGCTCGAGCATTCCGTCCAACGAGGTCAGCGGTGTGCGCAGCTCGTGCGAGGCCGTGGCCACGAAGGACCGTCGCGCCTCCTCCTGCTCGCGCAGACGTTCCTGCATGCGAGCCAGCGTGCGCGCGAGGTCACCGACCTCGTCACGCGCACGGTCCACCGGAACCTCGACGCTCGGCCACTCGTGGGTGAGCTCGAGCGCCGCCTCGCGCAGACGACGCAGGCGCCGGACGAGCGTCGCCGCGAGCGGAATGCCGAGGATCAGGCTGAGCGCGAGGCCGGCCAGAGCGGCGGTGAGAAAGGCGTTGCGCACGACCTTGACCGCGCTGGTGATCTGGTCGATCGGTTTGCGGACGGCGAGCACGTAGAGGAGGTCATCCCGGCTGACAAAGTGGATCGCCGCCCGGGCGTACTCGCGGCCATCGATCGTCCCGAAGCTGAATTTGGAGTGGCGGGTGCGAAAGACCGCTGCGACGTCGTCGTAGGGATCATCGGTGTCGCGCGGGAGCAGGGGGCGGCTGCCGGTGCCGTTGGCCGCCGGGTCCGCGAGCACGTTGACGGTGGCGGCGCCGATCCGGCTGGCCAACTGCCTCTGCTGGGTGAGGAGCGCCTGCAGCGCAGCCGGCGAGGTGGCGATGGCGGTCAGATCGAGGTTGGCGAACGCGGCCACCGTGTGGCGGCCGAGGTCGCGCCGCAGAGTGGCCGCCTCAGCCCGGCGCAGGCTCTGCTCGAGGGGACCCAGGAGGGCGAGGGCGGCCACGACCAGCGTGGCCACGGTGGTGACCAGGACGACGCCGACGATCCGGCTGCGGAGCCCGAGCGCGCGGCTGGGTCGCCCGATCGCCCTGACCGGTCGCATTACGACCCTCGAAGTCGATATCCGGCGCCGCGCACGGTCAGGATGTGGCGCGGCTTCTCGGGCTCGGGTTCGAGCTTCTCGCGCAGGTGACGGATGTGTACGTCGATCGCGCGCGGGTCGCGGTAGGCGCTGTCCCCCCAGATCGCCCGCAGCAGTTCCTGGCGGTTGAGCAGCCGCCCGGGGTCGGTCATCAGCGCGTCGAGCAGTTCGAACTCCGAGAAGGTCAGCTTGACCGGCTCGCCCCCGATCATGACCTCCCGCTGGGCTCGGTCCAGCGAGATCGGACCGACGACGAGGACCTCGTCTCCCATCGCCCGGGTTCCGGCACGCCGCAGCACAGCCCGAATCCGGCTGCGCAGCTCGGCCAGGCCGAACGGCTTGGTCACGTAATCATCGGCGCCGGCCTCGAGGCCCAGCACCGCGTCGGCCTCGGAGTCCAGCGCCGTCAGCATGATGATCGGGACCACGTTGCGGCGGCTGCGCAGGGTACGACAGACCTCGTAGCCATCCGGTCCGGCGCCGAGCGCGACGTCCAGCAGGACGATGTCGAAATGGTCGGTGCTGGCCCGGTCGATCGCCGCCCGGCCGTCGGGGACGGCCAGGACCCGGTGGCCCTCACGGGAGAAAGAACGGGTGAGCATCTCGCGCAGATCGGACTCGTCGTCGACGACCAGGATGCTGAGCGAGGCGTCGGCCCCGCGGACGGGAGCCGAGAGATCGGTAGGACGGTCGACCGACATCGCGCCAGCGATCGTACCGAGCGTCCTCGTCACTCGAGCGTCAGGGCCGAGACTGGTGGACCCCACCGAAACCGGCGAGACCCATTAGACGCGTCCAGCGACTTCGAATTCGCGCGCCGCGACCGACGCTTCCGGCGCGGTCACCTGAGCGCGGGCCGGGTTGAGCCGGCCGGCGGCGGCCACCGCCCACAGAACCACGAGCCAGCTCGCGGTGGCCAGCGAGACGTGAACCCAGACGATGTCTGTGGGCAGGTGCAGTTCGTACTGGACGCTGCCGACCAAGCCCTGGGCGGCGAGCAGCACGCCCAGGATCGTGAGCGGTTCGAGCACCGCCTCGGTGGCGCCGCGCCGGCGCATCAGGAACCAGACCGCGATCACCGCCACCCCGAACACCGCGGCAATCGTCGCGTGCTGGTGGACAACCCACATCAGCGTGTCGGCGCCCTTGAAGGTCAGCCGGTGGATCCGCTGCCCCGGCGAACCGCCCGCGTGGGGACCGGCCGCGGTCGCGGCGGTGCCAGCCACGATCGTCAGCGCGCCCAGCGGGGCGAGCGCGCGGACCGACCAGACGCCGAGGCGCTCGTCCGAGCGCGGCCGGGCGCCCGGCTCATAGCGCGCGCGCCAGGCCAGCGCGACGGCGGCGATGAGGATCAGCATCGAGAGGCTGAAGTGCGCCATCACGAATCCCGGCGCCAGATGCTCGCGCACGGTGAAGCCGCCCAATACGGCCTGCGCGACCACGCCGAGAGGGAGCAAGCTCGCGAGCACGAGCAGGTCGCGCCGGAACGGACGTCGCGTCGCGGCGAGCACGAACGAGACCACCGTCAGCACCCCGACCAGGCCCGAGATCGCGCGGTTGCCGAACTCGATCAGGGCGTGGGTGGAGATCGGCGGGAGCGCGTTGCCGTAGCACTTGGGCCAGTCCGGGCACCCGAGGCCAGAACCGGTCAGTCGCACGGCGGCGCCGGTGAGGACGATCACGCTCAGCGAAGCGAGCGTGAAGTAAGCCACCCGCCGGTATTGGGCGGGGGTCACGGCGAGGCGATCACGCAGCGGGCGCATAAACAAACGGAAGGCTGGGCTCGAGCTCGTCGAGCGTGGGGGCCGATCGATCGCGGTCAGAAGCGATCAGCGGCTCTTCGGCCGGCCACTGAATCGCGACCCCGGGATCGTCGAACGCGAACCCTCCTTCGAGCTCGGGATCGTAGTACGCCGAGGTCTTGTACGCGACGTCGGCGAGGTCGGAGAGAACGCAGAAGCCATGGGCGAAACCGTCGGGCACGAAGATCTGGTGGTGCTCTGAATCATCGAGCTGGAAACCCTCCCAGCACCCGAACGTGGGCGAGCCGCGCCGGATGTCGACCAGCACGTCGAGAATCGCTCCGCGCACGCAGCGCACCAGTTTGGCCTGCCCGGGCTGGAAATGCATGCCGCGCACGATCCCGCGGGCCGAGCGCGAATGGTTGTCCTGGACGAAGTCAACGTCAACTCCGAGCTCGGCAAAGCGGGCCCGCCGGTAGGCCTCCAGGAAGAACCCGCGCTCGTCACCGTGGACTGCCGGGGCCAGTCGCACCGGCCCCGGGAGCTTGGTCTCGAGTCTCTTCACGGCGGCGGTCAGAGCTCCCAGCGCTGGCCCATGAGGACGGGGATCTCGCGTCCGTCCCGGGTCAGGCCGGTGACGTCGATGTCGGGGCCGCCGATCATGAAGTCGGTGTGGACCGCGCTCTGGTTGATGCGGTCCGTGCTCTCCCCGGTGCTGAGCTGCTTGAAACCGGCTCCGAGCGCGAGGTGGCTGGCCGCGTTCTCGTCGAGCAGCGTGTCGTGAAAGACCGTGCCGAGCTGGCCGATGCGACCGCTGGAGTCGACCAGCGCCACCTCGCCGAGGCGATCGGCATCGTGGTCGCGCGCTACCAGCTCGCGCAGGAGTCCGGCCCCCTCGTCGGCATCGATCTGCACCGCCCGCCCGCCCTCGAAGCGGATGCGTAGTCCGATCACCGCACGACCCGAGACCAGCAACGGCTTGGTCGAGGTCACCGTGCCCTCGGTGCGCTCGGGGTCGGGACTGGTGAACACCTCCTCGGTGGGAACGTTGGGGATGTGGCGTCGGCCCCACCGGGTCTCGAAACCGCCGCCCGTCCAGCGCACCCCGGGCAGCAGACCGACGGTCAAGTCGGTCCCGGGGCCGAGGAAGTGCAGGGCGTCGAGCTGGGTCTCGCTGAGGCGGCCGGCGACGGCGGCGAGCTCGGCGGCCCGGGCGCGCCAGGCGGCCTCCGGGTCGCTGTCGTCCAGCCGGCAGACGTGGACGATCTCTGCCCAGAGGCGGGTCAGCGCCGCGTCCTCGTCCAGTTCGGGGTGGACCAGCGACGCCCACGGCCCGCTCGGACCCGGCACGATCGTCCAGTTGATGGCTCGGTCCGCGATCACCTGGATGGCCTCCTTGATCGCGACGGCGTCGCGCCCGATCCGGCCGGGATCGATGTCGTCCAACAGCCCGGGAGCGACCGGACCGCTGAGGCTGATCAGCGACCCCTGAAGCTCGGCCAGTTCCAGGGGCCGGCGGCGGACCCAGGGAATCACCGAGCCCAGCGCTTCGTCGGGAGCGTGCTCGAGGCGCGCCCGCTGGACATGAGGATCGGCGTAGTTGACCTCCACCTGGTGCGCGCCGGCGTCATACGCGGCGGCCACGATCGCGCGCGCGAGAGCCTCCTGCCCGAGCTGGGCCCGCACCGAGACGGTCTGGCCCGGAGCGACATTGGCGCCGACTCCGACGGCGAGCTGAGCCAGCGCGGCGGTGTTCTCGGGCATGCGCCCGAGGCTAGCGCCCACCGCCGGCTGTCGGTCGGGGACCTCACCCGCGGCCACCTCTGACAGTAAGCTGCCCGCGTATGCACGACGGCGACGGCGGGGCAGCGCGCCGACGACCGGCGCGTGTCCCGCGGCCACTGGCGGCCCTGTTGGTGGCGGTGGCGCTGCTCGGATTCGCCTGGGCGTTGCTCGTTCCACCGTGGCAAGCGCCCGACGAGCCGGCGCACTTCGCCTATGTCCAGTCCCTAGGCGAGCGTTTCGCGTTGCCGGGGGACCGACACCGGCAGGTACTGTCGACCTCCCAGCTGGTGGCCGATTCCGCGGTGGGGGCGAGCCGGGTGGCCTTCCATCCCGACGCCGTGACACCCGACTGGAGTGCCGCCGACAACGCCCGTTTCCGCAGGTCGCTGGCCGGGGCGCCGTCGACCAGCGACGGGGGCGGGATCAATCCGGCCGAGCCCAACCCTCCGGCCTTTTACCTGTACTCCGATTTGGCCTACTGGGTGGCCGGGGGCGGGGCGGACGCCTTCGATCAGCTCTACGCGATGCGGATCTGGGACGTGGC
Source organism: Solirubrobacteraceae bacterium (assembly GCA_051005855.1). GTDB lineage: Bacteria > Actinomycetota > Thermoleophilia > Solirubrobacterales > Solirubrobacteraceae > Palsa-465. The sequence goes on from JBPCIY010000026.1 coordinate 24,260, forward strand.
GTTGCTTTTGACCACGGTGGTGGGAGGATGGCTGCTCGCCGGCGAGGTGTTCGCGCGCAGAAGACGGCCGCAGCTGGTCTGCGCTGCGGTGTGCGGATTAATCCCGGGTGAGACATTCATCGCCACCAGCGTCAACCCGGACGCCCTGATGGTGGCGCTGTGGTCGATCGCCCTATGGCTGGGAACACGGGTGATCCTCCGGGGCGCCGCCCGGCGCGACAGCGTGGCGCTGGGGCTGGTCACGGCTACGGCGGTGCTCACCAAGGCGACCTCCTACGCGCTGGTGCCCGCGGTGCTGGCCGCACTGGTTATCGGCTGGCGCCGCCGGCCCGCGGCGGAGCGACCGACGGCGCTGAGCCAGTTCGGTCCCCCCCTGCTGGCCCTCGCCGGCCCGGTGCTGGCCTGGCTCGTGCTCGCCTCGGCCAACGGACGCCCGGCGGTCAACACGATCCAAGCGACCGTCCACGCTCACGCGTTCAACGTCCCTCAGTTTCTCAGCTACCTCTGGCAGTTCTATCTTCCCCGGCTGCCTGTCCTGACCCCGCTGCGCGAGACCTCGGGCCTGCCGCTCTACGACGTGTGGGTCCGAGAGGGTTGGGGGGTCTTCGGCTGGCTTGACGTGGAGATGCCGCGCGGCGTGTATTACGCCCTGGCCGCCGTCAGCGGGGTGGTGGCGATCGGGGCCGCCGGGCTCCTGCTGCGGATCCGCGAGCGGCGGCATCGGGCCCTCCTGGCCTTTTTTGCCCTGGCCACGGCTGGCCTGCTGTTCGGCCTGCACCTGGTCGATTACCGGGCCATCATCGCGGGCCAGGGTCCGGTCATCCAAGGGCGCTACCTGCTGCCGGTGGTCTCCCTGGTCGGGCTGGCCTTCGGCCTGGTGATCAGCCGCGTCCCGCTGCGCTGGCGCGGATCGGCGTGCGGCGCGGTGCTCGCGGGCTTGCTGCTGGTTCAGGTTCTCGCGCTGGCCACGATCCTGAAGGCTTACTACACATGAGCTCGCGGACCGGCATCACCGTGTTCGTCGCCAGCGCGATCCTGGGCCTGGCCGCCCTGCTCGTCGCCAGCGCCGGCGACGGCCGGGCGCGGGCGTTCTCGATCGGGGTGCCGAACCTCCGCTCGGTGGCGGCCCTGCACCCGGGCCAATCGGCCTGTCAGAGCCCGATCGTGTCGCCGGCGCGGTGGGGGGGGATTCGGGCCTGGGCCGGTTCCGCGCCGGGCCCCGGCGCCCTGGCGGTGACGATCCGCGACCCGGCCACGCACGCGCAGCTGGCCGGCGGCCAACTCACCGTGGTCCCGGCTCCCGGGCCGATCACGGCGAGCCTCAGCCACGACGTGACGGCCAACCGGCGGTTTGAGCTGTGTCTGCGCAACGACCGGCGGGCGACGGTCACGCTGCTCGGTTCGGGACGGGTCGATCCAAGCGTGCGACTGACGATCGCGGGCCAGCCTTCGGCCTTCAACCTCTCGCTGATCACGTTGCGCCCCTCCCCGCGCTCGCTGCTGTCGCTGGTCCCGACGGCATTCTCCCGAGCCGCGCTGTTTCACGCCCGCTGGGTGGGAGCCTGGACGTTCTGGCTGCTGACCGGCGGGGTGCTGATCGCCTTCGTGGCGATGGGCGCTGCGCTCCTGTCCGCCGGAGAGGACACCGGCGGTCGGGTCTAAAGGTTCGTAGATGAATAGGTCCGCAGTTGAGAGGGTTACTTATCTACGAGCCCTACCTGAGACGATACCCAGCACTGGTCACCGGCCTCTGGGCGGTCCATGAAGGTTGCGCCGCGTGATCGCCTCGGCCGGTTTTGCCGAGATCGAGGTCCGGCCCGCCACGCCGCTGATCACGACAACGTGGAGCCTGCAGTTCCGATGCTTCGGCCGGATCCTCACGGCCAGGCGTCCTAGCCTGCTGCCGGCTACGCGGCCTCAATCCCGATTGGTCTTGTGCAGAACGGGTGAATTCTGGTGCGCCGATGAGAAACCGCGTAACTCCGAGCCCGATATGCCGTTGCTGTAGGTAACGTTCGTCATCGACGATCGTGGTCGGCAGCGCCCCAGCCAACGCAGATCCACCCCTATTCGCGCCCTAGCGCTGAGCAGCACCGAAAGAAATCCGGAGTAACGATGCGCCCTGAGGGCTCCCTACTGAATCCAGAACCGGTCGCGGCCACACCGGCGCCCACCGTAGATGTGCTCGGCGTGCCGCTTGGCCTGATCGACTACGAGGACACGCTGGACTGGATCGATGCCACCGCCGCGGCGGACAGCCGCGGCTACGTCTGCGTCTGCAATGTCCATGCGGTTATGGCATCGGCTGAGGATCCGGCCCTGCGCGAGGCGCTGATGCACTCGTCGATCAACGTGCCCGACGGGCAGCCCCTGGTCTGGGCGATGACCGCGCTCGGCCACCCGCTCGACGACCGCGTGTACGGTCCGGAGCTGATGGCCCGCTCGTGCGCGCGCAGCGCCAAGAGCGGCCAGCGCCTGTATCTCTACGGCGGCCGCAATCAGGGCGCGCTCGTGCAGCTGGCCCTGAACCTGCGTCAGCGCTACCCGGGGGTCAAGATCGTCGGTGGACACTCGCCTCCCCACCGCCGCCTCAGTGATGAGGAGCGCGACGCGGTCGTACGCGAGATCAACGCCTCCCGGGCGGACGTCGTGTGGGTCGGGATCGGGGTGCCCAAGCAGGAGAAGTGGATGGCCGAGATGCGTCCGCTCCTGAACTCACCGGTGCTAGTCGGCGTGGGTGCCGCCTTTGACTTCCACGCCGGTCTCGTCCCTCAAGCTCCGAGCTGGATGCAGAAGCTGGGGCTGGAGTGGGCCTATCGCCTCGCTCACGAGCCACGGCGCCTCTGGCGGCGCTACACGCGCTACAACCCACGCTTCGTGCGCCAGTTCGGGCGGCAGCTCATCGCCCACCGCCGTCACCGCCAGCGCGAAACGGGCCGTTACTGAGACCCAGCGCCGCCAGGGCGGGCGGCGAGCGCGCTCTGCACAATTGACGCCGTGCCGGCTCCGCCCTCAGCGTCGATCGTGATCCCGACCCGCGACCGCTCCGACTATCTGCGGGTCACGCTCGCCTCGGTGGTGCCCCAGGCCCGCCGGGCCGGAGCCGAAGTGCTGATCGTCGACAGCGGGGACGGCGCGGGCAGCGCCGCGCTGGCCGCCGAGCACGGCGCCCGGCTGATCCAGGCGGCCCGCGCCGGCGCCAACGCCGCTCGTAACGCGGGCATCAGAGCCGCCGGCGGCGACCCGATCGTGCTCGTTGACGACGACATCGAGGCCCCCCCGGGCTGGCTGCAGGAGCTGCTCTACGGAATCGTCGCCAACCCGGAGTGCGAGGTCTTCGGCGGACCCATCCGAGCTCGGCTGGAGGGCGGGGGCCCGCGCGCCTGCGGTCGCGAGCCGGCTCCCATCACCACCTTGGACCGCGGGTCCGAGGACCGCGATGTGGAGCTCGTGTGGAGCGCCAACATGGCCATCCGACGCGCCGCGCTCGAGCGGGTGGGGCCGTTTGACGAGTCGATCCACGGCCGCGGTGAAGAGGAGGACTGGCAGCGCCGCCACCGGGCGGCGGGGGGCCAGATCCGGTACCTGGCCGCGGCCGGACTCGAGCATCGGCGCACGGCGCGCGACGCCACCGTGACCCGGCTCTCGCGCACCGCCTACGCGCTGGGGCGCAGCGCGCGGCGTTATGACCGGCGCCGGGGCGAGGTCCCCTCGCTGCGCGGCGAGCTCCGCACGCTCGCGGGATGCCTCTGGCACGTCGTCCGGCGTCGCTGCGCCGTCGGGTTCGTGCTCGGCGCCCACGCCGCCGGGCGCCTGCGCGAGGCGCTCGTTCCCGACCGCGACGCCTCTCGCCCGCCGGCCGGGGACAGCGCGCCACCGGTCGCTCCGGGCCCCCGGGATGACTTCCTCTCGGGCACCCACGGGCAGGTCATCGGCCCCCGCGCCACCGTCCGGGCTCTGGCCGCGGACGCTCTCGCCGACGCCGCGACGATCGTGCGCCTTCAGCCCGGACGTCTGCGGCGCGTGGCCCGCACCACGCCCCGCCAGCGCGTCCTCGTCCTGTCGGTGGAGCGCGAGGACGTGCCCAATCTGCTCGCCGACGCCCGCGCCGAACTGCTGCGCTCCCATCACGACGTGCGGTTCGCCGTGACGACCACGGGCCGGCGGGGAAAGTTCGAGAATCTCAACACGCTCTTGACCGGGCATCCGGCGGCCGGTCACGACTGGCTGCTGGTCCTGGACGACGACGTCGCCCTCCCGGCCGGCTTCCTGGACGAGTTCCTGTTTCTGGCCGGGCGCTTTCATCTGCGGCTCGCCCAGCCCGCTCACCGCCACTACTCGCACGCCGCCTTCCAGATCACTCGCCGGCGGGCGGCGAGCGTGGTGCGAGAGACGGCGTTCGTCGAGATCGGCCCGGTCACCGCCTTTCACGCCAGCACGTTTGCCACCCTGCTCCCCTTCCCGCCGCTCCGGGTTGGCTGGGGGCTGGATGCCCACTGGTCGGCGCTGGCCGCCCAACAGGGTTGGCCGATCGGCGTCGTGGACGCCACCCCGATCCGTCACGGCCTGCGGCAGATCGCCACCTCGTATGACCGCAGCGCCGCGATCGCCGAGGCCCGCAACTTCCTGGCTGGCCGCCCCTACACCCCCGCCGCGGACGCGCAGCGGACCCTGCGCGTGCACCGCAGCTGGCGATGAGGGTCCTCGTCCTCGCCGAGTACTACCCGCGGGCGGGCGAGCCCGTGCTCGGTATCTGGGCCCACCGCCAGGCGCTCGCCACCCGCGAGGCCGGGGTGCAGATCCGCGTGCTCGTCCTGCATCGCCCCCTCCCCCCGCTGGCCGCGGTGCGGCGCGGGGAGCTCGGCGCGGTCCGGCGAGCCCTCACCCAGCCGGCTCGCGCCGAGCTCGACGGTGTCCGCATCGACTACGTCCGCTATCTGTCCCCGCCCCGTCCCTGGAGCTACGCCACCTGGGGCGCCTGGGCGGCTCCGGCGCTCGCCGCGGCCCTGCGGCGCGTGCGCCGCGAGTTCCCGTTTGATCTCATCCATGCCCACTATGCGGTGCCCAGCGGCGACGGAGCCCGACGAGCCGCGCCGCAGGTGCCGCTCGTCGTCTCAGTCCACGGTGGCGACGTCCACGGCCCGCAGGCCACCAGCCGGACGGTCGCGGCGACCCTCCAGCACGCACGGCTGGTGCTCGCCAACAGCGCCGGTACGGCCCGGCGCTGCGCCGCCCTGGGCGCCGATCCGGTCCGGGTCCTGCACCTGGGGACCGACCCGGCCCCGGCGGCTCGCGCGATCGCTGGAGACCCCGGCGGTCCCGCGGCCGGGCCGACCCTGGTCGCGGTCGGCAACCTGATCGCGCGCAAGCGCCACGCCGACGTGATCGCCGCGCTGCCGACCCTGCGCGAGCGTCATCCGAGCCTGCGCTACGTGATCGTCGGCGAGGGTCCCGAACGCGAGCGTCTGTCCGCGCTCGCCGGCCGGCTTGGGGTCTCAGCGCAGGTCGACCTGCGCGGCCGCCTGGATCACGACGAGGCGATCGCAGTGGCCCGCTCGGGAACGCTGTTCGTGCTGCCCAGCCTCGACGAGGCGTTCGGAGTCAGCTACGTGGAGGCGATGGCGGGCGGGGTCCCGGCGATCGGGGTCCAGGGCGAGGACGGACCCGAGGAGATCGCCGCGGCCGGGGGCGGGATCGAGCTCGTACCCGGGCGAGACCCAGCGGCTCTCGCGGGGGTCCTGGATCAGCTGCTCTCCGACCGCGCCCGCCGCGAGGCGCTCGGGCGGGCGGCCCGCGAGAACGTTGAACTCAGCTTCACCTGGGCGGCCTGCGGCGCCGCGACGGCGGCCGCCTACCGAGAGGCCCTGGGCCGGTGACGCCGGGCCGCGCCCATCGCCGCGCCAGGGTAGAAATGCCCCACGGGCCGTTCCGCAAACTCGTGGTAGCCGAGTCCGAGCTCGGCGCTGCACTCCGACAGAGCCGGGGTCGCGTGCACGTTGTCGGAGATCAGGACTCCGCCCGCAGCCAGGTGTGCCCCGACCGTGGCGAGCTCCCAGCGCTCGTGCTCATAGGTGTGAAGACTGTCGTGGATGAACATGCCCACCGCCTCGCCCCCGGCCAGCAGCGCGGGCAGCCCCGTGCGGCTGGATTCGATCCTCAGCGCCCAGCGAGGATCGGAGCCGGCGATCCATCCCGCCGCCGGGTTGACGTCAAAGGAGACCAGGCGTCCGTCGGCCCCTTCGGCGGAGTTGAGCTCGAGCGCGCGCAGCAGCAGCAGCGAGCCCAGCCCGTCGTGCACGCCGGACTCGACGATCAGCGCCGGCCTGATCAGACGGGCCAGGGCGTACCAGCCTTGTCGCTTGCCGAAAGGCGGCTGCGGCTTGCTCCACCAGCGGTGGCGCCCGGCCGTCTCGTGCAGCCGCGCCCTCAGCACCGCGTCGGCGCGCGGCTCGGCCAGCATCCGCCCGACCGCTTCGGCGCAGCAGCCCGACACCGCCTGCACCCAGGCCGCGAGCTCGTCCTGGTTGGCCAGCTCGTAGGTGAAGTTGTCGGGCTCGGGGTCGGTGAGCACGAAACGCAGGTGGCGGTGGACCGGCGCGCCCACTCGATGCACCGCGCGAGCCTTGCTGATCCAGCGCCACCGCCGGACATAGCGGGGGTCGAGACCGAGTCGCTGCGCGAAGACGCGGGCGCGGGCATGCCACGGCATCGGCGCGAGTCTAGGGTCCACGGTCTCCGGCCACCCCTCAGGACGTGGCGGTGAGCCCTTCGGCGGCCAACACGTGGGCCGAGATTGTCCTCACCGTCGTCGGCGCCGGCCTGGTCGCGGCCGCGCTGCTGTTCGCCGCGCGCCGGCCCGCCTGGGGGTCTCTCGCGGTCGGCCTGTTCGCGGTGCTGACCGCGTACACCGCGCTCTCGATCCTGTGGTCGGTGCAGCCTGATGACTCGTGGCAGGCCGCCAATCTGACGCTCGCCTACCTGTTCACGTTCGGCGGCGCCGCGGCCCTCGCCCGCCTGGCCCCGGAGCGGTGGCGCGCCCTGCTGGCGGCGATCGCGCTCGTCTCGGTGGCGATCAGCGGCTACGCGCTGCTGGCCAAGGTCTTTCCCGCCTCGCTGGCCGCCGGCGACACCCAGGGCCGGCTCGAGGCGCCACTGGGCTATTGGAACGCCACCGGGGCGGCTTCGGTCCTCGGCCTCGCCCCGCTGCTCTGGGCCTTCAGCCGCCGCGACGGCTCGGCGCTGCTCCGCGGGCTCGCCGTCCCGGCCGCAGCGATCCTGATCTCGGTCGCGGTCCTCTCCTACTCGCGCACCGCGGCCCTGGTGGCGATTCTCGTCCTCGGGGGCTGGCTGGCCTACGTGCCCGCCCGGCTGCGCGCCTGCGCGATGCTCGCGCTGGCCGGTGCGGCGAGCGCGGTGATCATCGCCTGGGCGTTGAGTCGCCCGGCCCTGACCGCCGCCAACCAGGACCTGGCGTCGCGAACTGGGGCCGGCCACACGTTCGGGATCGTGGTGGTGATCACGCTGATCGTGAGTAGCGCAGCCGGGGTGGGGATGGCGCGCGCCGGCGACCGCGGGCGCTTCCCCGCGCCGATGCGGCGCCTGGCTAGCCGCGCGCTGCTGGTCGGGGCGGCCCTTCTGCCGGTGCTCGTGGTGGCGGCGCTGGCCGCCTCGTCGCGGGGCCTGACGGGCGAGATCGCGCACGCCTGGAGTTCGCTGACCAACGTCAACAACGGCGTCGGCAACGGCGCTGACCGGCTCGGGCAGCTGGGCAGCAGCCGTCCCCTGTACTGGAGCGAGGGGATCACGGTGGGCGAGCACGCCCTGCTCAAGGGCGTCGGCGCGCTGGGCTACGCGACGGCCCGGACTCGCTACACCACGAGTCCTCGGATCGCCGAGCACGCCCACAGCTACCTGATCCAGACCTTCGCCGACCTGGGGCTGCTCGGGCTGGCGATCAACCTCGCGCTGATCCTCGCCTGGGGCCGCTCGGCGATCAGCACCGTGGCCCTGCGCCGGCGATGGTCGGCTCTCGATCCGAGCCTGGGCGCCGAGCGCGCCGGCCTGTTCGCGCTGCTGCTGGTCGCCCTGGCCTTCGGTCTGCTGTCGGCGACCGACTGGACGTGGTTCTTTGCCGGGGTGACGGTCCCGGCGCTGCTGGCCGCCGGATGGCTCGCCGGGCGCGGACCCCTGGCCCAGCCCGTCGGTCGCGCAGCCCGGCGGATCCCGCTGCTCAGCCGTCCCGCGGCGGGCGCCACGGTGAGCTTGGTCACCTCGCTGGCGCTGCTCGGCGGCTGGCTGATCTGGCAACCGCGGCGCTCCGCCAACGCGTCGTCGGCCGCGCTCGTGGCGGCCGCCCAAGGCCACATCGGGGAGGCGTTCGGCGACGCCCACGCCGCCGCCGCCGCCGACCCGCTGGCTCTGCAGCCGCGGTTCGTCCTCGCCTCGCTGTATGTGTCGGTCGGCGGCCAGCGAGCCGCGCGGGCCCAGCTTACGCAGGCGGTCTCGCTGCAGCCCGAGAATCGCGACAGCTGGCTCGCGCTGGGCCAGTACGACCTCGCCCACGGCCAGCCGCACCGGGCGCTGGTGTCACTGCGGCGGGCCGTCGCCCTCGATCCCAGCATGGCGGAGGCCATTGATTCGCTCAATCAGGCGCTGGCGGCGACCCGGCACAGACGGTAAGGGGCCGGGCGCGAACCGGGTGGGTCACGCTGGCCGGGGCGCGCCGCTACCGAGCGGCGCGCGCGAGTAGGAGCCGGCGCAGCCCGGGCGCGCCCCCGACCGCCCAGACGGTCACGGGCGCAAAGCCAAACTCATCGAGGACCTCGGCCAGCGAGGCTCGCGTATAGAGATGGAGGTGATCGCCCAGGGGCTGTGAGTAGCGCTCGACGCCGTGCAGCGCGAGCCGCGCGCGGCTGTGATTGGGGGTGGTCAGAAGGAGGCGTCCCCTGCGGGCAAGGACGCGGCGGACCTCCGACAACCAGCGCGCCGTGTCGGCCACGTGCTCGATCACCTCGCTGCTCCAGACGAGGTCAAAAGCGCCGTCGGCAAAGGGCAGCGCGTCCCCACAGGCCACGCGTCGAAACTCGAGCCCGGGATGGCGCTGGCGGGCCCTCCGCAGCGCCGCCTCGGCGACATCGGCCCCGATCACGCTCGCGCCGACGCCGGCCAGCGCGGCCGTGAACGTCCCCGCCCCGCAGCCGAGATCGAGGACTCGATCATGCGGGCGAGCCTCGGCCAGCGCGAAGTCCCGCCGCCGCGCGAGGTCGGGTCCCTCAGCGTCGGCGGGCAGCCGCTCCCAGAGCTCCTCGTAGAAGTCCTGCACGAACGCGAAGTATCGCCCGGGTCTACAGCGGCGGCGACCGCGGATACAGTGGCCGCTTCCCAGATGCCAAGCGCAACCGTCACGGCCGATGAAGCGCAGACCCGGAATCTGGCCCTCCCCCGACCGGCCGTGGCGTCGAGCCGAGGTGGTGTTGGCCGGGTCGAGCGGCTGATCGCCGGATGAAGGTGGCCTTCGACAGTCGCCCGGCCCGCGACGTGCGCGGGATCGGCCGTTACGCCCGCTGCCTGCTCAGCGCCCTCGAGGAGGCGGAGCGCGGCGAGCTGGTGGAGACCCATGACCCCCGCCGCTGCGACGTATTTCATTCCCCGTGGCTCGAGGGCGCAGCCCTACGCTGCCCGGTCCCGATGGTCGTCACCCTCCACGACCTGATCCCGCTCAAGCGGCGCAGTGAGTACCTGCGCACCGGGCTGCGCTTCAAGCTGCGCTACCTTGCCGTCGAGCGGGCCAGCCGTGTGATCGTCCCCACCGCAACGGTCGCCGACGACGCTCGGCGGGAGCTGAACCTGCCCACTGAGCGGATCGTCGTCATCCCCGAGGCGCCAGCCGCCGCCTTTCATCCCCGCAGTCCCGAGGAAGTGGAGACGGTGCGGGAGCGCTACGCACTGCCGCCCGATTACCTGGTCTGGGTGGGGGGACTGCGGACACCCGACCCGCGCAAGCGCGTCGCCGGCCTGGCCCGGGCCAAGCGCAACCTGCCCCTCGTACTCGTCGGCCCGACCAGCCGCTGGGCTCGCGAGCTGGCCGACGTTCAGCTCACCGGCGTCGTCAACGACGACGAGCTGGCGGCGATCTACACCGGCGCTCACGCGTTGATCTTTCCCTCAGACGACGAGGGCTTCGGGCTCCCGCCGGTCGAGGCCCTGGCCTGCGGCCTCCCGGTGGCCGCGTGCGATGTTCCGGCGCTGCGCGAAGTGCTCGGCACCCGGGCCGCCCTCAGCCCGGTCGATGACCTCGACGGGCTCGTGCGCGACGCCGAGGCCCTGAGCCGCCCCGCTCCCGCCCCGCCGGACTGGAGCTGGGCGGACGCCGCCCGCGCCACCTGGACGGTCTACCACGAGGCGCTCTCGGCGCCCGCGTCCCGGCACCGGCCCCGCTTGCGTCACGCCGGTGGACGCAACCCGACGGGCGGCGGGCCAGGCCGGGCGCCGCATTGATGCTGAGCCGGCCGGATACGTTCACTCGCCGGGCCCGGGCGTGCGCACGGTGACCGGGGTCTCGCCGACGCCGAGGGTCTCCGTGTCCAGCGCGACGGGCACGTCCCAGAGGTACAGGCCGACCGCCTCGCCGACCGCGTCGCGGAGCTCACCTAGCGTTGGGCCGGACGCGAAGCATCCCGGGAGCTCGGCAACCTCCGACCAGAAGCCGTCTGACTCGCGATGGACGACGACCGTGAGCTCCATGATTGACCCTCCATCCCTTTCAAACCGGCTGACTTCAATATCGAGTGTGTCAGGCCCTGGCTGTACGTCTGTCCGCGGTGGCGCGGCAGCGTGATCGGTCGCTCGTCGCGTTTGACCATCTTCACGGCGTGCTTTCCGCCCACCGTTCGCCGCCAACCGCTGTCCTGAAGGAGCCGGATCGCGGTGCGCTGGTCGAGCGGCGGGCCCATGACGCCACGCTAGGGCGACCCGGGCGCCGAGCAGGCCAGCTGTATGCGGTTTGGCCCGAAGTTGTGACAGCGCTGTCACACCTGGCCCTCCCGCGGCCCGGTGGGCAGCGGAGAGTGGCGGCCGGTGCAGCTTTTCGCTGCCAACCGGTTCTGGGGTCAGCCGGTGAGGTCCGTCACCGGGGAGGTCCGTGCTCGCGGTCGACATCGGCGGCGGGCAACTGGCGGGTGTCCAGCAGCAGAGTCACCGGTCCGTCGTTGACCAGATTCACCTCCATGTGGGCCCCGAACATGCCGCGACGCGCGTCCAGGAGAGCGCAGAAGTGCGAGTAGAGCGGCTCGGCGAGCTCGGGCCGGGCGGCGACGCCATAGCTGGGACGGTTGCCGCGCCGGACGTCACCGTAGAGGGTGAACTGGCTGACGCAAAGCACCTCGCGCTCGCCCAGGGGCTCGTTCATGCGCCCGTCGGCGTCGGGGAAGACGCGCAGCGCCCGGACCTTGGCGGCCAGCCAGTCGGCCTCCCCCGTGGTGTCGCTTGCGTGGACGCCGAGCAGAACCAGCAGCCCCGGGCCGATCTCCGCCACCCGCTCGCCGCCCACGGTCACCGCGGCGCGGCTGACCCGCTGGACGAGGGCGCGCATTAGGCGTCGCGGAGCTCGGCGGCGGCCTGCTCGGGAGCGACGATGTTGAGGTTGACCCCGGCCCCAAGCTCGAGCCCCGCGAGGTGGGTGAGGCGTGGCAGGATGTCGATCCGCCAGAAAAACTCCTCGGCGCCCCGGTGCGCCGTGCGGACCCAGAGGTTGAGCGGCGGAGCGGCGCCGAGGTGGCGAGCCAGGCGATTCAGGGCCTCGTGGAGCATCGCCGCGGCGGTCGGGCCGTCGTCCTCGAAGCGGGCGCGGGGCGTCCGGGGGGCGATCATCAGCTGGTAGGGAACGCGGGCCCCGTAGGGCGAGATCAGGACCGCCTCGGGGTCGATGGCGACGATCCGCTCCCGCTCGCGGACCTCCTGCTGAACCAGGTCGCCGAGCAGGTTGCCGCCCATCGTCTGGGTCGCATAGGCGCCGAAGCGCTCGCGCTCGCGGGCGATCGCCGCGGGTACGAAGTCAAGCGCGTAGAGCTGGGCGTGGGTGTGGGGCAACGATGCCCCGGCCTCGCGCCGCTCGTTGACGATCACGTGCACGCAAGCGGACTCCGAGTGGACGCGCATTCGCTCGCGCCACACCTCGACCGCGCAGGCCACCTGCTCTGCCGGCAGCTCGCCGAGCGAGGTCACCGGGGCCGGCGCGTTGACAATCACCTCGTGGGCGCCGCTCGCGGCTCCGGACCAGAACAGCTCGGGGTTGGCGTGGGGCGGGGGCGGTTCTGAGCCGGGCTCGAGCGCCGGGTAGAGGTTGGGGACCACGCGTACCTTCCAGCCCGACGTGTCGGGTGCGCCGCCGTCTGGGCGCAGCGCCCAAAGCTCGGGCGGGGTGCGGTCCTCGTGTCCCTCGGCGAACGGGTCGCTCTCGGGGTCGAGCGCCGGCGCCGGCTCGGCGCTGAGCTCGCCTCCCGGCCGTCCCGCCCGCTCCCCGGCGACGAGCGCGCGCTGGCCGGTCAGCGGGTCGATGCGCAGCTCGGCCATCAGCCCGTCCCACGGGCGCTGCGCAGCACCTTAGACGTACTTCTCCATCGCGATGTGCTCGATGCCCGCTTCCATGAACGCCTTCCCCCGAGGCTCGTATCCCGCCGCCTCGTAGAGCGGGCGGGCGTACGTCTGCGCGTGCAGGACGAGCCGCCGGGCGCCGGCGGCTCGGGTCTCCTCGTCGGCGCGGTGCAGCAGCGCGGTCGCGACCCCGTGGCGGCGAGCGCTCGCGCTGACCGCCAGCCGGCTGAGCTGGACGGTGGGGCCGACGAACAGCAGCCGGCAGGTGGCCAACAGCTCGCGGCCCGAAACGGCGACCAGGTGCATCGCCCCGCGGTCGCGCCCGTCGAGCTCCTCGCGCTTGGGCACGCCCTGCTCCTGGCAGAAGACCTCGTGACGAAGCTCGATCACCGCCGCGAGCTCCTCCTCGCCGCACGCGCGGCGGACCTCGTAGGTCAGCGTGCTGCTCATCGCAGCCCGTAGAGTCGGATGTCCTTTTCGAGCGCCGCGGCGCTCTCGTAGGGGCCGGCGTGGTCATAGACGTAGCGCGCGTGGCCGTCGGCGCCGAAGAACAGGGTCTGCGGGTAGTAGGTGGCGGCCTGGTAGGCCTGGGCGATCGACTCGTGCGGGTCGGTGTAGCTGGGATAGCTGACCGGGAAGCGACGCAGGAAGGCAGTCGCCGAGCCGTCGCCGTCCTTGCCGTCGATGCCGATGAAGGCGACCCGGCGGCCGTACTTGACCGAAGCCTGCTGAAAGACCGGGAACTCCGACTGGCACGGGCCGCACCAGGAAGCCCACTTGTTGACCACCACGGGATAGCCGTGGAGCGCGGCCAGCCGCGCGCGAAACGCGGCCGTGCCCCCGCCCAGCAGCTCGTCGGCCTGGGCGTGCAGCGCCGCCAGCGGCGCGGGCGAGCCGTTGAACGCTGCCCTCTCGGCGCTCGGGGAGGGAGCGGCGCTGTGGGCATGGCCGCCGCCGCATCCGGTGAGCGCCGGGCAGGCGACGAGCAAGGCCGTAGACCATGTACGCATGCGCACAGCCGACAGCTTGACACACGATCGGTCGGGCAGATCTGCTTAAATACCCGTTATCCTCCCGCCAGCAGGCGGAGGGACGCTTCTGAGGAACTCTCGCCGTACTCGGCACCCTGCCGAGACTGCGTGAGCCGCTACGACGCTGCGCCGCGGCTCGCTCATCCTGACGCAACCTGCCAATCACTGATGGGTGTCATCACCCCCTTTCCGAGTCCAGACGCGATCGCGCGCGCCGAACGGCTGACGCGCGAGCGCTTCGTCTACGAAGGCGAGACGCCCGAGGACGCTCTGGCGCCCGGGTCCGCGCGCCGCCGCGCGCTCGACGCCGCGGTCGCCGAGGTGCAGGAGGGCCACAGGCAGCCCTCGATCGAGTGGCGGCGCGAGTTCTCGCTGCTGCTCGGGCTCGAGCGGCTGCTCTCCGAGGAGGAGCCGCACCTCGCCGACGGAACCGTGCTCTCGGCGCACCAGGTCGACGCCCTGTCGGGCACGCTCACGGCGCTGCTGGCCGAGGCCCAGCGGAGCGCCAACGGCAACGGCAACGGCAATCCTGCGGCCGCGGCCCCGGAGCCGCCTCCAGCTCCCCTGGCCTCCGCGGCGATCCCGGGGGAGGAGGACGACGAGGACGAGCTCGACCTCGAGGACGAGGACGAAGACGAGCCCGACGACGAGGACGAGCCCGACGACGAAGAGCCGCAGGACTGGCAGGACGAGGAAGACGGCGAGCCGGACGCCGAGCAGCTCGAGGAGCAGCCCGAGGACCCCAACGCGGCCAAGCGCTTCTGGTTCGAGCACGCCACCGGCGCCGGCAAGACAGTCGCGGCGCTCGGGTTCGTGGAAGCCTCGCGCACCGGCGGTGTTCTGATCCTCACCCACCGTCGCAACCTCGTGGACCAGTTCCATGGGGAGCTGCGCGACCGTGGCTACCGCGACCGGATCAGCGCCGCGCTGCTCGAGGGCCACGACGCGGCCAACGGTCCGGTGACGGTCGAGACCTACCAGTGGTTCGTCCGCAACGCCGGCCGGATCTCCGACGCCTACACGATCGTCATCTGCGACGAGGCGCACACCGCGCTGGGCGAGAAGACCTCGGCGGCGATCCGGGCCTGGGCGGGGCCGGTCTTCGTCGGCATGACCGCGACCGGCGCGTTGATCGCGCGCCACGTGACCGACCTGTTCCCCACCCAGACCAGCCGCTTCGACCTCGCCCAGGCGGCGCGCCGGGGCGTGATCGCGCCACTTCGCTGTATCCGCATTCCCCCGGGCCCCGGCGTGCGGACGATCGCCAAGGTCCCGCTGCGGCGGGGAGAAGTAGATACCGAGTTCGACCAGGAGATGCTCGCCCAGCTGCTCGACCAGACGCCGTTCAACCTGGCGATCGCCGACCTCTACAAGACGCGCTTCAACGGCGTCCCGGGGGTCGTCTACGCCGCGGGCGTCAAGCATGCCTACAACGTCGCGCAGTCGTTCCGCGAGTTCGGCATGAAGGCCCAGGCCGTCTCCGGCGAGACCCCCAAGCGCCAGCTCGCGCGGATCCTGGCCGACTACGAGTCGGGCAAGGTCGACGTGCTGGTCAACGCGCAGCTGCTGGCCGAAGGCTGGAACAGCCCCCGCGCGACGATCTGCATGCACCTCGCCCCCACGGCCTCCAAGCGGATCTACCAGCAGCGCGTCGGACGCGTCACCCGCCGCCATCCGGGCAAGGAGGCGGGGATCGTGATCGACTTCGTCCACCCCGCGACCAAGCACGACGACCCGGTGGTGACGCTCCATTCGCTGCTCGACCGCGACGTTTACCGCGGCGGCGCGATCGTCGTGGGGCCGGTGCGGCGCGGCCGCGGTCGCCGGGTGCGGGTCGAACGCCGGGTACTGCCGGTGACGCCCGATCCCGAGCGCCGCGCCGAGGTGTTCGAGCGCGAGCTGTGGCGGATCGCCGTCGAGCACCTCGACTACGGCGAGCAGCACGTCTGGGCGGCGCTGGCCGGTGCACGGGTGGCGCCCAACGGGTGGCGGCGCGCCAAGGCGATGCTCCACTTCGACCGCGGCGGCGAGCTCAAGCGCCGCTTCCTGCTGACCGCGGTGCAGCGCAACCGCAACGCCCAGCTGCGGCTGCGGGCGCTGCAGGAGATCGCCTCCAGCCGCGACGCCGAGGCGTTCGACACCGCGATTGACATCATGGGGGGCTGGCCCCGGGACGAGCGGCGCGAGGGCGTCAAGATCATGCTCCAGGCGCTGGCCGAGCGCCGGATCGGCCGCCGAGACCAGGCCAACGCGTGGATCTGGCGGATGGCCGAGTACACCCGCGAGGTCCACGAGGAGTACGCGGTGCAGCGCTGGCCCGAGACCAAGCGCCTGCTCGGATTGCTGGTGAACTCGAGCGGCTCAGCCCACGCCCGCAACGCCCGCCGGCTCGTGCACGCCTCGCGCAAGG
>JBPCIY010000027.1:0-50246 GCA_051005855.1 Solirubrobacteraceae bacterium
GCCCTGGCCAGCCCGGAGCGCGCCGCCGCGGCCCGGGCGCTCGGCGAAGCCAGCCCGGTCGCCGCGGGGCCCGCGCGGGCGGCTGACCTGATCGAGCAGCTGGCGCTCAAAGGTTCGAGCCGCGGCGCCTGACCAAGGCGATCAGCTCTGGGTCCTCGCTGGCCAGGGCGTCGACCGGCTCACCCGAGCACGTGCACAGCTCCACCACCACCCGGTCCGGGGTCAGCGCGGCCGTGCGCCAGAGCGCTCCGCTCTCCTCCCAACGTTCGAGCGCCTCGATCGTGATCGGTGGTCGCGTCGCCACGACGAGTCCGCTCAGGCCCCGGCCGCCGCACCGGCCAGAGTCGCGGCTGGGTTAGCCTGCGCCCAGGCAATGATCTTGCTCGAGCCCTGGACGACGGTCCCGTCGTCGAGGACCAGCACCGGCACCCAGTAGTTCCCGGTCAGCGCCTTGACCTCGCGCCGGCCTTGGGTCAGGTCGTTGATCGCCCCCGGCAGGAGCCCAAGGCCGTAGGAGCGGGTCAGCTCGGGCCGGTGTCCCGCCTCTGTGAGCGCCTTGTGGGCCTCCCCGCACGGGTGCGCGTGCAGCGGCTTGCCCGCCGTCCAGGTCCCGTAACAGACGTAGAGCTTCATCGGTATCGAGTGATCGGGTAACGCATGGTCAGCTCCGGGGGTGGGACTCGAACCCACAACCCTTCGGTTAACAGCCGAATGCTCTGCCTAATTGAGCTACCCCGGATTATGGTTAATTGGGCCTTCAACATCGACACGCCGATTGTCCTGAGGCCCTCACGGACTCTACCGGTAGCGCGACCACTCCGTCCTCCACCTCGGCGTGGCAGTTTGAGCAGAGCAGCACACACTTTCTTGCCTCAGCGCGAAGGGCCTTGACGGACAGCGTGACCCCCCTTGCGGCTCAGCGTAAAGCCCTTTTCAGCGGGATTGACGTGATGAAACTCGAGCGCCCGGGGCGGTCCGTCGTAGCCGCACAGGATGCACCTGCCGCCCGCCTCCTCAACGAGCAGCTCCTTCAGGCGCCGGCGGTGCCTCATGACCGATTCGGACCGACAACGGCCGCAGCGGTAGTACCCGGTCACCTCACGAACGAATTCCGTCTCCCCGTGCAGCCGACACGTCATCGCGAGCCGCCGCGGGGGTCCCTCCGATGACGGGTCGGCGACGAGCAGAGCCGCTCGGCGCTGAGCCCGCCGAGTGTCTTCAGCGTCTGCAACCCGTACCGGTTCAGCCAGTGGCGGACCGTCGCTTTGCTCCGATCCAGCTCGGCCGCGAGCTCGGTGATGCTCATGCCCTGCTCGATCAGCGCGGCCAACCGCTCGCGCTCGATCCCGCCCCGCGCAACGTACTTCTCGTGGTTCACCGCGACCAGCCCGTGCTTGGCCATCCAATAAGACACGGTCGACGGATGCTTCCCAAATCGCCGGCCAATCTTCTCGACGCTGAGGCCCTGGGCGAGCAGCAGTCTCAGTTACTCGCGGTCCATCTCGTCCTCCCCGTAACGTGCACCTGCATCGAACGTATGTTCGCATAGGGGCCGGACGGAACACCCAGCCTCATTCTTCGGCGTCGACCTCGATCTCGAGCAGCGCCTTGCGCACCCGCTCGCGCTCGGCGGCCAGCTCATTGCTTCCGCCGCCGCCCTCGGCGCGGGCGCGGAGAATCGACCGGCCCAAGCGTTCGTCCTCGAGGACAAGCCGGTTGTACTCGAGGCGCTCGCGCGACACCTCGGGCATCCGCCCCGCCATGCTCACCAGCCCAGAGACGGTCCGGGCCAGGTCCTCGTCATCCGACGGCAGGTCGGCCAGCGGCGATCCGGTGCGTCCGCGCAGATGCTTCGCGACGCGTCGCAGGCGCTCGCTGGTGAGCAGCTCATCGATCTCGACGGCCTCCAGCGCGACCGCCCCGTGCTCGGGCAAAGCAATGCAGAGGGCGAGGAAGGTGCGCTCAGGCCGGGGTCCTCGCTGGGCCTCGTTGACCTGACCGTCCGGGGGCCCGGCAGCGGCGGCGGCCCCGTCGCGACTCCGCCCCGAGCTCCGGCCGCTCCAAGGCGCTCCCGCCGTCGTGCCTCCCTCCTCCTCCAGCAGAGCGGTCAGCCGCCCGGCGGTGAGCGCGAGGCGTCCCGCGACCCGGCGGATCAGCTCATCGCGCAGGATGCTGGGCGCGACCTCGCCGAGCACGGGGCGCAGCTCCTGCAGCGCTCGGTCGCGGCCCTCGGCACTGCGCGTATCGGCGCGCTCGAGGATGCGATCAACGTTGAAGACCACGAACGGCTTTGACTCCGAGATCAGCTTGCTCACCGCCTCCCCCCCCTCGCGCTCGGCGAGCTCAGCCGGGTCAGTGCCCTCCGGCAGCCCGACCACACGCAGCTCGAGCTGGCGCGCCCGGGCCAGCCGCGCCGCTCGCAGCATCGCGTCCTGACCGGCACGATCGGCGTCGAGGCAGAGCTCGAGCACGTGGGAGATGCGCTCCAACTCGGACACCTGCTCCTCGGTCAGGGCCGTGCCCATGATTCCCACCGCGTTGGTGATCCCAGCTTGGTGCAGGGCGAGCACATCCGTGTAGCCCTCGACCAGGATCATCCGGTCGGCCTTGGCCGCGGCGGCCCGGGCGAGATCGATCCCGAACAGCACCTCGCGCTTGTGGTAGATGACCCCGTCTGAGGTATTGAGGTACTTGGGCTGCTGGTTGTCACGCATGGCCCGGGCGCCGAACCCCCGTATCCGCCCCCGCGGGTCGGAGGCCGGGAACATGATGCGCTCACGGAAGCGGTCATAGACCTGGCCGGGCCGGTTCTTGGAGCGCTGCACGAGGCCGGCGGCGAGGAGCTCCTCATCGCTGTACCCCGACGAGCGGGAAGCGCGCAGCATCCGGTCCCAGGCGCTCGGCGCGTAGCCGACCCGGAACTCGCGAAGGGTCGCCTCCTCGAGCCCGCGGCCGAGCAGGTAGGTCCGCGCCGGCTCGGCCTCGTGAGCCTCCCACAGGTAGCGTGAGTAGTAGGTCGCGGCGCGGCCGAGCAGCGAGTGCAGGCGCTCACGGTGCTGGCGCCGGGCGGCGGCGCCCGGGTCCTCGTCTTCGGTCTCGAGCTTGACGCCGAAGCGATCGGCCAGCGTCTCGAGCGCCGCCTTGAAGTCCAGGCCCTCGGTCTCCATGACGAAGTTGAACGGATCCCCGGAGGCCTGGCAGCCGAAGCAGTGGTAGTGCTTCTCGTCGGGGCGGACATGAAAGGAGCCGGAGCGCTCGTCGTGAAACGGGCAGAGCCCGAAGTAGCTGTTGACGCCCGCGCGGCGCAACTCGACGCGGGTGCCGACCAGGGCGAGCATGTCCACCGCGGTCAGCACGCGGTCGCGCGAATCACCCGTGTAGCGGCTCACGACGAGGACGGGAGCAGGCGGAGGCGGCTCACGGCGCGAAGGCGACGGGAACGTTGAGCTGCTCGAACCGGTTGATGCAGTAGCGGTCGGTCATCCCCGCCACGTAGTCGGTGACCCGGGTGGCGAGCTCGCCGTCGGGAATCGAGCCGGGAATCTCCTCGGGGTGCGCGCAGTAGTAGTCGAACAGAGAGGTCACCACCAGGTGGATCTTGGCGTGCTCGCGAGTCGCGACCGGGCCGAGGTAGACACGGTCGAACATGAACGCGCGTAGGTCGTCCATGGCGCTGCCGATCCGCTCGCCCTGGACGATGTCACCGGCCGCCTGGGAATGCTCGACCAGGTCGTGGACGAGGGTGTCGATCCGGCGCTGACCGCTATCCCCGAGAATCTCGATCGCGTCGGCGGGCAGGTCAGCGGCTGAGATCACCCCTGCGCGAACGGCATCGTCGATGTCGTGGTTGATGTAGGCCACGCGGTCGACGAGCCGGACGATCTTGCCCTCCAGGGTGGCCGGCTCCGGTGCGCGACCGGAATGGCTGACGATGCCGTCACGGACGGGCATGGTCAGGTTCAGCCCCCGGCCGTCGCGCTCGAGCGTGTCCACCACCCGCAGGGAGTGCTCGTGGTGCCGAAAGGCGGCGCCGAAGTGATCGCGCAGGCAGCGATCCAGCGCCTCCTCGCCAACGTGACCAAAGGGCGGATGGCCGAGATCGTGGCCGAGGCCGATCGCCTCGACCAGATCCTCGTTGAGGGCCAGGGCCCGCGCCACCGTCCGCGAGACCTGGGTGACCTCGAGCGTATGGGTGAGGCGGGTACGGTAGTGATCGCCGCTGGGGGCCACGAAGACCTGCGTCTTGTGCTTCAGACGCCGAAACGCCTTGCAGTGCACGATCCGGTCGCGGTCGCGCATGAACGGCGTCCGCAACCCGCAGTCGGGCTCCGGGGTGACGCGCTGCGCCGGGTAGGAGCGCACGGCAAGCGAGGATAGGACGGCCGCCTCGCGTTCTCGGATACGTCGCTCAAATCCTCCGGCGACCGCCCCGCCGGGGTGCTCAGAGGGCGTCTTGACACCTCGTTGGTTCACGGTTCGATTCTGACACCGCGGCTCCACGACCGGGGACCATGGCACGAATCCGGCACGGGATGACCGCGGAGCCTACGCGGCCAGCAGCGGGCGCAACCGGACGTGGGCGTGATGTTCGGCGGTCTCGCCGATCGCCCGCTCGACCTGGCGCAGCGTCCGCTCCGAGCCCTCGGGCGCCTGGGCCAGGGGTGCCCCCAGCGCCGCGACGAGGAACCGGTAGGCGTCCTCTTCCAGCGGGAACGCCGCCCCCTCACACGAGCTGCACACCACTCCGCCCGCGGCGCCCGAGAACCCGACCAGGTGGTCGGTCTCCCCGCAGAGCGCGCAGGCGCCGAGCTGGGGCACGATCCCGGCCGCCAGCAGCAGCTTGAGGCGGAAGGCCAGGCCGTTGCTGGTCCGGGCCTGGGTGCAGTCGGCGTGGAGCAGCCCGAGCTCGTTGGCGAGCAGCTGAAACACCTCGGGATGAGGATCTGCGGTCTCGAACAGCCGCGTGACGGCATCGCAGGCGCGCGCGGCCGCGTCGAGCGTCGTCGCGTGGTCGCGCAGCGCCCCGTGGGCGGCGATGGTGTCGACGCTGGTCACCGTGAGCAGCTCGCTGCGCCCCTCGTGCAGGACGGTGTGGACATGGAAGAACGGCTCCAGGCGGGCGCCGAAACGGCTGCGGGCTCGTCGTGCCCCCTTGGCAATCGCCGATACCCGGCCGTACGCCGGGGTATAGAGATGCAGAATCCGGTCGGCCTCGCCGTAGCGGATCGAGCGCAACACGATGGCCTCGGTTTTGAGCGGTCCCGCCACCGGTCAACCGGGCGCTATACTTTGTGAAGTTATGAAATCCGTCACCGTCTACACCACCGATAGCTGCTCCATGTGCTCGAGCGCGAAGATGCTGCTCGGGCGGCGCAACATCGCCTACCAAGAGATCAATCTGGCACGTGACCCGGACGGTCGCGCCAAGCTCGCTGAGCTCACCGGAATGGTCACCTTTCCCCAGATCTTGATCGAGGGCGAGAGCCTGGGCGGCTTTGACCAGCTAATGGCCGCCGACCGCGCGGGACGCCTCTCCGAGCTGCTCGCCGCCTGAGCGGTCACACGGCGGCCCGCCGCCTCCGGGGCCGGGGCTGGCAGCGCTCGCACACGTAGGTTCCGCGCCCGCCGACCACGAGCTTGCGGATTGTCGTGCCACAGCGCGGACACGCCTCCCCCTCGCGGCGGTGTACGAGGAAGCGGTCCTGAAAGGAGCCCTTGGCGCCGTCGACATGGCGAAAGTCGTCGATGGTGGCGCCCTGGGCCTCAATCCCCGCGGTCAGGGCCGCCTCGATCGCCTCGCGCAGCTCGGCCAGCTGGGGTCTGGTCAGGGCGCCGGCCGGGCGCAGAGGATGAATGCAGGCCCGGAATAGGGCCTCGTCGGCGTAGATGTTGCCGACGCCGGCGATCCGCCGCTGGTCGAGCACGAAGGACTTGACCGGGGCCGTCCGGCCGCGGGCCATGGCTCGCAGGTGCTCGACGGTGAACTCGGGGGTCATCGGTTCGATCCCAATCCGCTCGCCCAAGTAGGCATCGCGCGCGGGGCGGCCGGGCATCAGGTGCCCCGTGCCGAACCGACGCGGGTCGACGTAGACGACGCGGTGCCCGGCATCGAGCCAGAAGCGAACCCGGGTGTGCGGCGGCTCGGCGGGCGGATCGAACAGCAGCGTGCCGGTCATCCGCAGGTGGACGAGCAGGTGCAGGTCGCCGGTGAGCTCCCACACGAGATACTTGCCCGAGCGCCCCACCCGCTCTACACGCCGGCCGTTGAGCCCGTTCTGCACGAGCTCAGGCGGCTCGGGGCGGGTCCAGCGAGGATCGAGGATCTCGGCCTTGACGACCAAGCGCCCCTCAAGCTGGGGGGCGAGCTGGCGGCGGATCGTCTCGACCTCGGGGAGCTCGGGCATCCCCCTACGCTAGAGAAACGGGCGGCCGGGCAGCTCCGGGGCTCGACTGTCGGTCAGCCAGTCCAGGACGGTGGCCCCGACGTCGGCGAGCGGCCCGTCGTGACGGCGTGATCCGTGGCCGGTGAATGCGGCGAGCAGCGGAACGTGCTCACGGGTGTGGTCGGTGTGGGTTGCCGTCGGGTCACAACCGTGGTCGGCGGTCAGGATGAGCAGATCATCGGGCCCCAGCTGATCGCGCCACCCGGCTACGGCGTGGTCGATCTCGGTCAGCGCCCGAGCGAAGCCCGCGCAGTCGTGGCGGTGGCCGTAGACCTGGTCGGTCTCGATCAGGTTGATGAACACGAAGCCGGCCTCGAGCTCGCTGATCAGTGCGGTCGTCTCGGCCACGGCCGAGGCGTTGGTGGCCCCCGGATGAAGCCGGTCGAAGCCCGGCCCGGCAAACAGCTGGCCGACCTTGCCGACCGCATGAACCTCGATCCCCTGGGACGCGACGGCCTGCAGATAGCTCGGTCCGGGCGGAATCAGCGCGAAGTCCCGGCGCCCTTCGGTCCGGACATAGGCCCCCTCAGACCCGGTGAAGGGGCGGGCGATGACCCGGCCCACGGCGTGCTCGCGTGGGAGTTCGGTCCGCACGGCGGCACAGATCTCGTACAGCTCGCCCAGTGCCACGATGTCCTCGTGAGCGGCGATCTGGAGCACCGAGTCCTGGCTGGTGTAGACGATCAGGTCGCCTCCGCTGACGTGGGCGGCGCCGAAGCGCTCGATCGCCTCCAGGCCGTTACTGGGCCGGTTGCAGAGCACGCCCCGGCCGCTCGCGGCCCTGACCAGGCCCACCACCTCGGGCGGGAAGCCGTCGGGGAAGGTCGGCGGCGGCGTCGCGGCGACGATGCCCATCAGCTCCCAATGCCCAGCGGTCGAATCCTTACCGGCGCCGAGGGCGTGCAGGCGGCCGTGAAGCACGGGCTCAGACGCCGGCGCTACCCCGGCCAGTTCGGTGATGCGACCCAGCCCCATCGCACCGAGCGTGGGCAGGTCAAGCCCGCCCACCTCCCGGGCGAGGTGCCCCAGGGTGTTGGCACCCGCGTCGCCGTAGTCCGCCGCGTCGGGCAGCGCCCCGACGCCGCACGCGTCGAGCACGACCAGGAACGCCCGCCTCACGCCGCGCGCGCTCCGCGCCCCATCTCACTCGTCTCGCGGCTGGCCGCGGTCGCCGGCGGCGATCTGCGCTCGCGGATGCGCGTCGAAGTAGACGTCGCGCAGCCGCCCAGCCGAGAGGTGAGTGTAGATCTGGGTGGTGCCGATATCGGCGTGACCGAGCATCTCCTGCAGCGAGCGCAGGTCACAGCCCCCGGCCAGCAGGTGGGTGGCGAAGGTGTGGCGCAGCGTGTGGGGGCTCATCCGCTGATCGAGCCCCGCGCTCCGCGCGTGCCCTTGCACGATCTTGTAGAGCCCTTGGCGGGTCAGGCCGACCCCGCGGAGGTTGACGAACACGTGGGACTCGTCGTGCAGGCCGACCAGCTGCGGCCGGGCGCGCTGGAGATACACCTGGAGCGTCTCGATCGCCTTGCTCCCGACGGGCACCAGCCGCTCCTTGGATCCCTTGCCCCGTGCCCGCAGCATTCCCAGCTCGAGGTCGAGCTCGGATAGCTCGAGGGTGATGGCCTCTGAGGCTCGCAAGCCACAGGCGTACATCGTCTCCAGAAGGGCGCGGTCGCGCAGCGCCGCGGGCGAGGTGCCGCGGGGCTGGGCCAGGAGCCGATTGACCTCGTCGCGGGTGAGGACCTTGGGCAGTCGCCCCGGCGAGCGCGGAGGACGGAGTTCGGCGGTCGGGTCGTGATCGATGATCTGCTCACGGCGGAGATGGCGGTAAAACGAGCGCAGGCAGGCGATCTTGCGCTGCAGCGTGGCTGAAGCGACCGGCGGCTTGTCCTCCCGGCCCGTGGCCAGCTCGGACACGAAGCCGGCCAGATCGCTGGGCCGGGCCTGCAGTGGATCACGTCCGGCACGGCCCAGGAAGGCGCCGTACTGCTGAAGATCGGACCGGTAGGCCTCGAGCGTGTTTCGCGACAGGCCACGCTCGAGCTCCAGACAGGCCAGGAACTCAAGCGTCAAATCGGTCAGATGTCGCTGCTCGGCAGGGGTTTGGACCGTCGCCATGGGGGCGTATTCGAGGCCCGCCGAAGCGATCCTCCGGCTGGTCGAAACCGCCCGCTAGGCAAGGGCGCCCGAGGCCGAGCGGGCGGCAAGCCAGCCGAGGGCGATCAGGGACTTCGAGTCCTCGCACTCAGCCAAGGCGGCGCCGAGCTGATCCAGCGGCCAGCGCACGATCTCGATCCGCTCCCCCGCCTCGGGCTCGGCGTCGGGATCGTCGGACAGGTCGCGGGCCAGGTAGAGCCAGACACGCTCGTCGCTGAAGCCGGGGCTCGTGAAGAAGACCTTGATCTCCTCCCAACGGGCGGCCTGCTGGCCGATCTCCTCGCTCAGCTCGCGCTGGGCGGTGATTAGCGGTGGCTCGCCCTCCACGTCGCGCTTGCCGGCTGGGATCTCCAGCGAGCCGGTCAGCCCGGCCACCTCCCGGGGCTGTCGCGTCAACCAGACGTGCTCGGAGTCGACGGCGAGGATCCCGACCGCACCCGGGTGCCACACCTTCTCGCGCGTCACCTCCTCCCCATCGGCGTGCCGAAACCGCTCTCGTCCGGCGTTCACGATCGACCCCTGCCACTCGCGATCGACGCCGAGCAGCTCAAAGCCGGCTCCGGGCTGAGGCCCGCTCATCCGGCTCCGGCTCCGGCTCCCCCCGCGGCCTCCGGCGCCAGGTCGGCCGCGGCCTCGTCGACCAGGGTGATCGCGATCTCGAACAGATCCTCGAGCGCGGCGGCGCTGATCCGCTCCCCGGGCTCGTGATTGCGCTCGGTCCCGTCAGCGAGGTTCACGACCGAGAAGCCCGCGGCCTGGAACGAGTTGGCATCTGAGGCGCCGCCGGAGTCAATCGGCCGCGGCTCGTAGCCACAGGCGCGCAGAGCGCGCTCGGCGACCAGCAGCTCCGGCGCGTTGGGTTTGGTCCGGTAGCCCCTGAACATCCGCTCGACGGTGAGGTCGAGGTCGCACTCAGCGGCGTCGGCGGCTTCCTCGAGGTGATCGATGGTCTCGGTGGTGACGGCGGCGGCGCGGTTCTCGTCCCGGCTGCGCACCTCGGCCTCGACGCGGCAGCGCTCGGGGACGACGTTGATCGCGGTTCCGCCCTCGATCAGGCCGACGTTGGCGGTCGTCTCGTGATCCAAGCGGCCCAGCGGCAACGCGGCGATCGCGCGCGCGGCGGCGACCACGGCGCTGCGCCCTGCTTCGGGGCGGACACCGGCGTGGGCGGCCCGGCCCCGGAACTCGGCCACGATCCGGTAGTGGGTTGGAGAGCCGATCACGACCTCACCGATCGGAGTGGCGTGATCGAACACGTATCCGAAGGCGCTTTGGAGGGTCGAGACATCGAACTCGCGCGAGCCCCGCAGTGAGACCTCCTCGCAGACCGTGAATAGGAGCTCGAGCCCGATCGGCGGCGGCTCGGGGGCGCTGGTCAGGCGGCGGGCCAGCTCGAGCGCCACGGCCACGGCCGACTTGTTGTCGGCTCCGAGGATTCCCGCGTTGGCGTTCTCCCAATAGCCGTTTGCGAGCACCGGCTCGAGCGCGGCCACCGGGGGGACGGTGTCCATGTGGGTACAGACCAGGACGCTGGCCGGCACCCGGCCGGGCACCCGCGCGAGCAGATTGCCGGCGTCCGAGCCGATTGCGGGGCCGCTGGCGTCCTCGTGAACGTCGAGCCCCATGCCGCGCAGCTCGGTGGTGATCCAGTCGGCGCAGGAGCGCTCGTGCCCGGACGGGCTCTGGATCCGGCACAGGGCCGCGAAGGTCTCGTGCAGCCGTGCCCGGTCGGTCTCACTCGCTCGCCTCACGAGCGACTAGGGGTGGGCCTCACCGAAACCGCTTCGGAGGAGCCCACGGCAGCTACTGGGCGCCGCGCGAGACGCTGATGTCGTGCTCGTCGCCAGCGCTCGCCGGGGTAGCCTGGTCCTCCTCGCCGGTACCTGGCGACGCGTGCTCCAGCGCAGCGCCGACGAACTCGCGGAAAAGGGGCGCGGGGCGCTCGGGACGCGACTTGAACTCGGGGTGGTACTGCGAGGCAACGTAGAACGGGTGTACGGAGGCGGGCAGCTCGATCGCCTCGACCAGGCGCTCGTCGGGCGAGGTCCCCGAGCACACCAGCCCCGCCGTTTCCAGGCGCTTGCGCAGGTGGTTGTTGACCTCGTAGCGGTGGCGGTGCCGCTCGTAGACCACGGCCTCGGCGTAGAGGCTGCGGATCCGGGTGGCATCGTGGAGCTTGACCGGGTCAGCGCCCAGGCGCATCGTCCCGCCCATGTCGGCGATTTCCTTCTGCTCGGGGAGCAGATCAATGACCGGGAAGGGTGTCTCCAAGTCCATCTCGGTGGAGTTGGCGCCCTCCATGCCGGCCACGTGGCGGGCAAATTCGCTCACCGCGACGTGCATGCCCAAGCAGATCCCGAGATAGGGGATCCGGTGCTCCCGGGCAATCTGGGCGGCCGAGATCTTGCCCTCCCAGCCGCGGCCTCCGAACCCTCCCGGGATGAGAATCCCGTCGGCGGTCTGCAGGCGCTCGGTCACGTCGGCCCGGCCGACCGATTCGGAATCGACCCAGTCGACTTCGACCTTGCATCCGTGCTGCACGCCGGAGTGGCGCAGCGCCTCGACGACCGACAGGTAGGCGTCCTCGAGCTTCACGTACTTGCCGACCAGGGCGATCCGCACGTGATGACGAACCTCGCGAGCGCGCCGGGTGATCTGCTCCCAGTCGCTGAGGTCAGGCGTGCTCGCCTCAAGTCCGAAATGCTCGGAGAGGATGAACTGATCCACGCCCTGGTCGTTGAAGACCAGGGGCACGCGGTAGATGTCATCGACGTCGTAGGCGGACACGATCGCCTCGACCGGCAGGCTCGCGAACAGCGCGATCTTGCGCCGGATCTCGGTCGAGAGCTCGCCCTCGGAGCGGCACACGACCATGTCGGGGGCGATACCGATGCGCCGCAGCTCGTTGACCGAGTGCTGGGTCGGCTTGGTCTTGAGCTCGCCGGCGTGCCCGATGTAGGGAACCAGCGTCAGGTGGATGAACATGCAGCGCCGGCGGCCGACGTCGACCGGGAACTGGCGGATCGCCTCCAGGAAGGGCAGCGACTCGATGTCGCCGACCGTGCCGCCGATCTCGGTGACGACGAAATCGACGTCACTGGAGTCGGCCATCAACTGGATGCGCTGCTTGATCTCGTCGGTGATGTGGGGCACGACCTGGACGGTCGCCCCCAGGTAGTCACCGCGGCGTTCGCGCCGGATCACGGTGTTGTAGATGCCGCCGGCGGTGACGTTGGAGGCCCGGCTGGCGTTGGCGTCGGTGAACCGCTCGTAATGACCGAGGTCGAGGTCGCTCTCGGCGCCGTCCTCGGTGACGAACACCTCGCCGTGCTGATACGGAGACATGGTCCCCGGATCCACATTGATGTAGGGATCGAACTTCTGGAGCTGGACCGAGAGGCCCCGGGCGACCAGAAGACGTCCGATCGAGGCGGCAGCAATGCCCTTGCCAAGCGACGAGACCACGCCGCCGGTAATGAATATGAACCGCGTTTCGCCTTGAGCCATCGCCAGTAACCGAGTCTAACGAGAGCCCCGACGGAAGCAGCCTCGCTTATCCCGCGCAGCCCGCAACGTGCGCTCGGCGCGCGTGTGATCTGGCTCAGGCGGCCCGCAAGAGCTCGCGCGCGTGCTCACTGGCGGCGCTGTCCTCGGTGCCGGCCCCGAGCATCCGGACCAGCTCACCCACGACCTGATCTCCGTCCAGAGTGGTCACGGTCGTCCGGGCGGGCTCGACGCCGGTGTCCTTGGCGATCGTGAAGTGGCGCTGGGCCAGCGCGGCCACCTGCGGGAGATGGGTGATGCACAGGATCTGGCGGCCCTGAGCCAGCCCCCGCAGGTGCTCCCCCACGGCCCGGGCGGTATGACCGCCGATTCCGGCGTCGATCTCGTCAAAGACCAAGAGGGCGCTCTCGGCGCCCCCAGCGGCCGGCTCGCCGGGGGCAACGCTCATCAATGCCAGCATGACCCGCGAGAGCTCACCGCCGGAAGCGACCTCGCGCAGCGGCGCCGGCGGACTGCCCGGGTTGGCTGCGATCCGCATCTCGATCGCCTGCCCCCCGCGGGGCCCGCACCCGCCCAGCCGCGGCGAAAGCTCGATCTCAAACCTAGCGTCGGTCATGGCCAGCTCGGCCAGGCGCCCGCGCACCGCCGCGGCCAGGGCTGGAGCCGCCTTGGCGCGCTGGGCGCCGAGCCGGGAGGCCAGTCGCTCCAGCTCCGAGCGCGCTCCGGCCAGCTCCTGTTCGACCCGCTCGAGCGCCTCGTCGGCGTGCTCGAGCTCGGCGCGCCGGGCCCGGCAGTGCTCGGCGTGGGTTAGCACAGCGGTGATGTCACCCCCGTGCTTGCGCTGCAGCCGGGCCAGCACCGCCAGGCGCTCCTGCACCAGCTCGACGCGCCGCGCGGAGGCACCCTGGTCGGCGAGCTCACCCAGGTAGCCGCGCAATTCCGCTGCGAGGTCATCGGCCTCGTAGCGCAGGGCACTCAATCGCTCGGCCAGGGTGGCCAGCCGAGGATCGATCTCCCCCGCCCGCTCCAACTCCTGGCCGGCCACGGCGAGCAGCTCGGTCACGCCGGGGCCGCTCTCGGGCGCGAGTGCCTCGGCACCACCGGCGGCGGCCGCTTGCAGGGTTTCGAGATGGCCCAGACGGTCGCGCTCGGCGGTCAGCTCCGCCTCCTCCTCAACGCTCGGCGCCGCGGTCTCGATCTCCTCGAGCTCAAACGAGACCAAGTCGAGCTCACGTTCGCGCGCCCCACCCAGCTCGCGCAGCTCGCTGGACCGCGACTCGAGCGCCCGCACCGACTCATACGCCGCGCGCAGCTTCTCGCGCAGCTTGCGCTGGGGCTCACCGCAGTAGGCGTCCAGAACGTCGAGCTGGGCGGTCTGGAGCATGAGCTTGCGATGCTCGTGTTGTCCGTAGAAGGAGAGCAGCTGGCCTCCAAGCTCCTGGAGGTCGGCGACGGTCGCGGCGCGTCCGCACACGTAGGCGCGGGTGCGACCGTCGGGCCACACGCGGCGGGCCAGGACCACCTCCTCGGCGCCGGTCGGGATGCGCTCGGAGCCCGCGAGACTCGGAGGCAGCGCGAACACCCCCTCGACGTAGGCCTCCGCCGCCCCCGGACGAACGATCCCGTGCCGAGCGCGGCCGCCGAGGAGCAGATCCAGCGCGTGGGCGAGCAGCGTCTTGCCCGCCCCGGTCTCGCCGGTCAGCATATTCAGGCCCGGGGCGAGCCGGAGCTCGGCCCGCTCCATCAACAGCAGGTTCTCCACCCGCAACTCGTGCAGCATGGGTAACGGTCTACCAGCCGAGGCCGACGGACCCGCCGGGCGCTCAGAGCGGCGTCGCGAGGCGACCGAACTTCTGGCGCAGGCGCTGGTAGAAGCTGGTCCCCGGAATCTGGGCCAGCGCCCCGAGCCCGTTGACGAAGTGCGCCTCGAGGCGCTCGCCGTGCTCGAGCACGCAGATCGGCCGGCCGTCGACGCTGACGTCGACCGCCTCCTCCCGCGAGCGGTTGTGAACCGCGAGGCGATCGTCGGGCGCCACCACCAGGGTCCGTGCCGTGAGCGAGTGGGGCGCGATGAACGAGACCACGAAGCCGTGCACCCCCCAGGCCATCACCGGGCCGCAGTTGGCGAGGTTGTACCCGGTCGATCCCGCCGGCGTGGCCACCACGAGCCCGTCGCAGCGTACCCGGCCCACCTCGTCGCCGCTGACCGCATACTCGAGGTCGGCCACGCGCTTGCCGGGCTGGCGGTGGATCGATACGTCGTTGATGGCCAGCCACGATCCGCCCGCCCCGGAGAGCTCGATCGCCGGCAGCGCCAGGACCTCGAAGTCAGCGCGCAGGCCGCGCTCGCACCCGTCGTGCGCGTGCTCGCGATCGACCGTGGCCAGAAACCCCATCTCGCCGAAGTTGATCCCGAACACCGGCACTCCGGTCCGCGCGTAGGAGCGCAGGGCGTTGAGGATCGTCCCGTCCCCACCGAGCGCGAAGCACAGGTCGACCGTCGGATCCGGGCCGGCGTTGAGGATCAGGGAAGCCTCGGGCTTGAGCCCGTGCTTGGTGGTCTCCTCGGCGTCGAGGCGCAGTTCGACGCCCCGCTCCCGCGCCAGCCCGATCAGATCCTGGAGCGCGGCCCGGGTCAACTCGGGGCGTCGGTGGGTGAGGACAGCGGCGGTCCGGACCGCAGCCCTGCTGCTCACGGCTCCACCTCCCGGGCCGCGGCGGCCAGGTCGGCCACGCTCCCGCGCCGTCCCTCGGCGAGCCAGACGAAGCTCTCGAGATTGCCCTTGGGGCCCGGCAGGCCCGAGCTGGCGTAACCGAGCACGGAAGCGCCGAGCTCGACCGCCGCCTGGCCGGCGTCGACCAGGGCCTGGCGGCGCAGCTGCGGATCGCGGACCACCCCTCCCTTGCCCACCCTGGACCGTCCGACTTCGAACTGGGGCTTGACCAGGGCCACGCAGTCGTAGGGCTCGGCCGCGCACCCCAGCACGGCGTCGAGGACCTTGAGCACGGAGATGAACGAGACGTCGACAACGACCAGGTCGGGGCGGTAGGGGAGCTCCCCAGCTTCCAGCGCGCGGGCGTTACGCCGCTCGATCACGGTCACGCGGGAGTCCGACCGCAGCCCCCAGTCCAGCTGGCCGTAGGCGACGTCGAGCGCGATCACGTGGTCGACCCCTCGGGAGAGCAGGCAATCGGTGAAGCCGCCGGTCGAGGCGCCGACGTCGAGGCCGTGGCGTCCGATGACATCGATCCCGAACGTGTCGAGCGCGTTGGCGAGCTTGACCCCGCCCCGCGACACGAAGGCCGGAGCCTGACGGAGCTCGAGCTCGACGTCCGGCGCCACCAGCTGCCCGGGCTTCTCGGCGCGCCGGCGCTCGGGCAGGAGCATCACCTCACCAGCCAGCACCGAAGCGGCCGCACGCGAACGCGACGGGAAGACCCCGCGGTCAGAGAGCAGCGAATCGAGGCGGACGCGGCGCATCGCCGTCCGGAACGGTACGTGATCGCTCTGACCGTCACGTGCCGCGGTCGCGCGGCCCGCCCGGGTACCTGTAAAACGTGCCAAACCTGGGCCGGTCGCCACCGGAGGAGAGAGGAGCGCGCGCGTGACTACTTCGGACTGGCGACCCCGCTCGGGGCGGCGATAGCCGCCTCGACGCGTTCGGCGATCCGGACCCCGGTGAAACCGACCTCCTCGTGCAGGAGCTGGGGCGCGCCGTGGGTCACGTAGTCATCGGGGAGTCCGACCCGGAGGATTCGGCTCCCGCCCGCCCCGACGCCCGAGTCAGACAGCGTCTCCCACACCGCGGAGCCAAAACCCCCGGCCAGCACGCCCTCTTCGACGGTGACGAGCAGCTCGTGCTCAGCGGCCAGCTGGGCCGCGAGCCCGGCGTCGATCGGCTTGGCGAAGCGGGCGTCGGCGACGGTCACGGCGATTCCGTGCGCAGCGAGGATGTCAGCCGCCTCCAGAGCCTTGGTAACACCACTCCCGTACCCAAGCAGGGCGACGCGCGACGCACCCGGCGCGGGGTCGGCGGGACCGGGTTCCCGGAGGATCTCGCCGGTGCCGATCTCGATCGCCTCGGGACGACGGGGTAGCGGCACGCCTACACCTTCGCCGCGCGGATAGCGCAGCGCCACCGGGCCGGCATCGTAGACCAGGGCGGTGTGGAGCATGTGCACGAGCATCGCCTCGTCACGGGGGGCCATGAGCACGATGTTGGGCAGGCAGCGCAGGTAGGCGATGTCGAACACCCCGTGGTGGGTCGGCCCGTCGTCACCGACCAACCCGGCCCGGTCCATCGCGAACACGACGTTGAGCTTCTGCAGGCAGACGTCGTGCACGATCTGGTCATAGGCGCGCTGAAGGAAAGTCGAGTAGATCGCCGCCACCGGCTTGCACCCCTGCAGGGCCAGGCCCGAGGCGAACAGGATCGCCTGCTGCTCGGCGATGCCGACGTCGTAGTAGCGGTCGGGCAGCTCGCCCTGAAGGATGTTCAGGCCGGTACCGGAGTTCATCGCGGCCGTGATCCCGATCACGCGATCGTCGCGCCGGGCCTCGGCGACAAGGGCCTCGCCGAACACCTTCGTGTAGGCGGGGGGGGCCGGCTTGCGGGCCGGCTGGCCGGTGCGCAGCGGGGCCAGCGTGGCCGGAGCCGGCGCGCCGTTGGCGATTGACTTGGGCTTGGCGGCGTGCCACTTCTCCATTCCCTCCAGGCCGCCCTCCTCGGCAGGAGCAAAGCCCTTGCCCTTGACCGTTGCGCAGTGCACGACCACGGGCCGCTCGGCGGCCAGCGCTTCGCGCAGCGCCCGGCGCAGGGCGCGCACGTCGTGACCGTCGATCACGCCCATATAGGCGAAGTCGAGCTCCTCCCACCACAGCCCCGGGGCCCAGAAGGCCTTGAGCGACTCCTTGAAGTGAGGGCCGAAGCGCTCGAAGGCCGGGCCGATCCCCGCCGGCAGCTTGGTCAGCCCGCCCTCGACGCCCTCGCGGGCGTGCCAGAGCTTGGGGTTCATCCGCACGCGGTTGAAGTAACGCGACAGCGCCCCCACGTTGGGGGCGATCGACATGCCGTTGTCGTTGAGCACGACAACGATCGGCGTCCCCTCACCCCCGGCCTGGTGCACGGCCTCGAAGGCGACCCCTCCGGTCAGCGCACCGTCCCCGGCCACCGCGACCACGTGGCCGTCCGGTCCGTGCCCCCGGCGCATGGCCTCCTTGATCCCGACCGCATAGCCGATCGAGGTCGAGGCGTGGCCCGCGCCCATGATGTCGTGCTCTGACTCGTCACGGGCGCAGAACGGGGCCAGGCCTCCGTACTGGCGGATGGTCGAGAGCCGATCACGCCGGCCGGTGAGGATCTTGTGCGGGTAGGCCTGATGACCGACGTCCCACAGCACCTTGTCGCGCGGGGAATCCAGCAGCGAGTGCAGGGCGACGGCAATTTCGCAGGAACCGAGGTTGGCTCCGAAGTGGCCCCCGATTTCACCCACCGTGTCGATGATGTGCTCGCGCACCTCCTGGGCCACCTGCTGCAGCTGATCGTCGGTGAGGCCGTGCAGGTCGCGGGGGCGTTCGATGGTGGGCAACAGAGGTGTCATCAGTAGCTCCGATTGGCGATGAAGTCGGTGATCTGCTCGAGCGCAGCGGGATCGAGCGGCGCCGCGGCCTGCAGAAAGCCGCGCGCACGCTCGTGCGACTCATCAGCCAGCTTACGAGCCCCATCGAGTCCGAATTCGGTCACGTAGGTGCGCTTACCCAGCCGTTCGTCGCTTCCTTGCTGCTTGCCGAGCGTCGCTTCGGATCCGATCACGTCGAGGATGTCATCGACGATCTGGAAGAGGACGCCCAGCTCGCTCGCAAATGCGCGGTACTTCTCGATTGTCGCAGGTCGCCGATCACCGGCGATCAGCAGTACGCATTCGATGCTCGCTCCGATCAGGCGCCCGGTCTTCAGCTCGTGCAGGTGACGCAAACCCTCGGGGCCGGCCGCGATCGTCTCGGCGACATCCATGAACTGACCGCCGACCATGCCGTTGACGCCGGTCGCCGCGGCGAGCTCGCCGGCAGCGGCCAGGAGCTCGCGGGGCTCGGCGGCCTGCTCGGTCAACAGCAGGCGGAACGCCTCGGCGAAGAGACCGTCGCCGGCCAGGATCGCCACGTCTTCGCCGAACGCCTTGTGGCAGGTGAGACGGCCACGACGGAGGTCATCGTCGTCCATGGCCGGCAGGTCGTCGTGGATCAGCGAGTAGGTGTGGATCAGCTCGATCGCCGCTCCGAGCGGGAGCATCGAGGCCGGGGGCAGACCGAGCGAGCCGGCCGTGGCGAGCACCAGCACGGGCCGGATCCGCTTGCCGCCGGCCAGCAGCGAGTAACGCATCGCCTCCTCCAACCCGGAGGTGGCGAATTCATCCGAGAAGCGCAGGGTCTCCAGGTAGCGCTCGACCTCGGAGCGCAGGTGCTCAGGGTACGCGGGGCTGATCGTCGAACTCGGCGCGGCCACGGGGCCCGCTAAGCGGCAGGAAGCGGAAGCTGGCCCGGGAGGTCGGGCAGCGGCTCGAGGGCGGCCCGGCCGCGCTGATCGACCTGTGAGCTGGCCTCTGACGCCAGCCGCGCGCAATCCTCGATCAGGGCGAGCGTGGCCTCGGGCTCGAGGTCTCCGGCCCGCAGCAGGTCCGCCGTCCGGTGCAGCTGTGCGGTCAACTCGTTCAGGGGTCCGAACTCGCTCTCAGGATCACTCACCCCCGGAAGGTTATCGACCGGTCAGCGCAGGCCGTCG
Organism: Solirubrobacteraceae bacterium; assembly: GCA_051005855.1. Classification (GTDB taxonomy): domain Bacteria; phylum Actinomycetota; class Thermoleophilia; order Solirubrobacterales; family Solirubrobacteraceae; genus Palsa-465. The sequence goes on from JBPCIY010000027.1 coordinate 18,884, forward strand.
AGGGCCTCGTTGACCAGCCGGTCAGCTTCGGCGTTCTGGGCCCGCGGCACACTGCGAATCCGCCAAGCGTCGAAGCCGCGCAGCGCCGCCATGGCCTGCGCGTAGAGGGGCTTCATCGCTGCGTGCTTGACCTTGTAGGCGCCGGTCAGCTGCTTGGCGATCAACTCGGAATCGTTGATCAGCTCGACGTCCCGCGCGCCGAGCGCCGCCGCGCGCTCGATCCCTCGCAGCAGCGCCTTGTACTCGGCGACGTTGTTGGTCGCCACCCCGATCCGCTCACCGACCTCGTCGAGCACGTCGCCGTCCGGGTTCGAGACCACGACGCCGATCGCCGCCGGACCCGGGTTGCCGCGCGCGCCGCCATCGACGTGAACCGTCAGCCGCATCGCCACCGCGTCGCCGATGGCAGTCAATCGGTGGCGAGCTCGGGGAGCTCGCCGGGAATGCGCGGGCGACGGCGATCGCGCACCTCGCGCTTGCCGCCCCCGGAGGTGCTGCCATCGCGGCGCGAGGCCCGGCGACGGTCGACGATCACCGTGACGTTGGGGTCCTCGGCGTAGTAATCGGTGAGCTTGCCGAGCAGGTCCGGGGCCATCGTCTCTGTTACCACGCAGTAGATCACGGGCAGATGCTAGTCAACCGCGTCGACGAGCGGCCATCGAACGTCCGTCTAGTGATGCCCAGTGGGCAACCAGAGCGTCAGCTGCGCTCGAGGGTGACCGTGGACTAGAGGGTGAGCGTGCCGCGCTCACCGGCGCTGGCATTGCCACACCGCTCGCCCGGCGCAAGCTCGCCGAGCTCGTAGCCCTGACCCGAGACCCGCACCGACGGGACCTCGTCGGAGAGATCCACCTCGTAGCGGTACCAGCACAGCTCCCAGGCCAGGATCAAGTGCACGGCGCTCGGCTGCTCGGTGGGCAGCACCGACGCCTCAGGAATCCCGAGCGAGCGGGCAATCCCGGCCACGGTCCGGGGATGCTCGGAGGCGTTGAAGAACTCGACGGCCGAGGAGATCTTGTGCTCGACGCTGGTCGGCACGGCCCGCACATGGCGTGGCTCACGCGTGCCCGGCGACTCGCGCGCCGGCGGTGGGTTGCGGGGCGGCCGGGGCGCGGACTCGGCGCGGACCGGCGGAGCGACGGCCGCGGGCGCGAGCTCGTCAAAGCGGGGCGGGTCGTTATCGAAGCGCGGTCGCTCGTCGAAATCAGGCCGGTCGGGCGCGTCGCGGCGTGAGCGCAGGCGCCCCAGCAGCGAACGGCGCCGGTCGACGCGAGCGCTGGACTCGCCGTAATCCGGCAGCGTTCCCTCCCGGACCCAGCCGCCGGCCGTCGCCCGGGTGGTGCACAGTTCGCACACCGAATGGCGGTCACCGCCGTGGACATACACCTGCGAGCGCTCGCCGCGCAGCAGCGTGCGCCCGCACACGTCACAGGACGATTGCGCGATCGACGTGCTGATTGTCCTGGTATTCACCGCCTGGCAGGGTACTACGCCTTGACCGTCTCGCGCTCGGCGCGGGCCTCGTCCACCACTTTGGAGGCCAGGTGACCGGGCACTTCCTCGTAGCGCAGGAACTCCATCGTGAACTCTCCCTGCCCGCCGGTGATCGATCTGAGATCCGGCGCGTAGGAGAGCATCTCGGCCATCGGCACCTCGGCCTTGATGTCGGTCATCCCCGAGCCCGCCGGCTCCATCCCCAACGGCCGGCCGCGGCGGGAGTTGAGGTCTCCGATCACGTCGCCGACCGTGTCCTCGGGAGCGTTGACGGTGATGGTCATGATCGGCTCCAGCAGCACCGGCGAGGCCTCCTCGAGCGCCTGGCGCATGGCATGGGAACCGGCGACCTTGAAGGCCATCTCGGAGGAGTCAACCGTGTGGTAGGAGCCGTCGAACAGGTGAACCCGGACATCCTTGACCGGATAGCCGGCGATCACCCCCTCCTGCATGGCTTCTTGAACGCCCTTCTGGACGGCGGGGATGAAACCGGTCGGGATCACGCCGCCCTTGATCTCGTTGAGAAACTCAAAGCCGCTGGGGTGGGTGGGATCATTCAGCGGCTCGATCGAGATGTGGCAGTCGCCGAACTGACCACGGCCGCCGGTCTGCTTCTTGTGGCGGCCGTGGGCCTTGGCCGACCCGCGAATCGTCTCCTGGTAGGGCACCCGCGGCGGTTTGAGCGTCACCTCGACCCCGAAGCGCTCCTTGAGCCGCTCGACGATCACCTCGACGTGGACCTGCGAGAGGCCGCTGAGGATCTGCTCGCCGGTCTGCGGATCACGATGCAGGTCGATCGTCGGGTCCTCCTCCTGGAGGCGGCGCAGCGAGCTGAACGCCTTGTCCTCGTCGCCGGCTGACCCGGCCCCCGCCCGGCCGATCGCGAACGCCATCACCGGCGCGGGGAGCTTGATGCTCGGCATCTCGATCGGCTCGTCGCGCGCCGCCAGCCAGTCGCCGGCCTTGGTCTCCTTGAGCTTGGCCACGGCGCCGATGTCGCCGGGGCCGAACTCGTCGGCGTGACTGGTCTGGGCGCCTTCGAAGCTGACCAGCTGCCCGATCCGCTCCTTGTTGTGGGTGCGGGTGTTGAGGACCTGGGAGTCGGGCTTCATGACCCCCTGGTAGACCCGGAAGAGGTTGATGCGCCCGGCGAAGGTGTCGGCGCGGGTCTTGAACACATAGGCGAACAGCTCGCGGTCCTCGACCGCCTCGAGCGTGACCTCGCCCACCTCGAGCCCGCCGTGCTTGACCGGCGACGGAAGGTCTTCGACGATCGCATCAAGCAACCGGTTGGTGGCCAGGTTGCGGGTCACCACCCCACAGGTGACCGGGAACAGGGCGCCGTGGTTGGTGCCTTCCTTGAGCGCGGCCACGATCTCCTCGTGGGAGATCTCCTCGCCGTCGAGGTAGCGTTCCATGAGCGAGTCAGAAGTCTCTGAGACTTCGTCCATGAGCTTCTCGCGGTACTCCTCGGCCTGGGCCTGGAGCCCGTCGGGGATCGGGATCTCCTTGCAGTTCTCGCGGCTGGCTGGGAGGGCGGGGTCATATTCGTAGGCCTTCATGTCGACGAGGTCGATCACGCCTGAGATCTCGTGCTCGGAGCCGATCGGGATCTCGGTCGCCACGACGTGCTGGCCGAAGGCGGACTTCAGCGACTCGAGCGTGCGGAAGAAGTCAGCGCGTTCGCGGTCGAGCATGTTGACGAACACCAACCGGGCAAGGTCGAGCTCGGCCGCTCGTTGCCAGAGCCGGGTCGTGTGGACCTCCACGCCCATCACCGCGTTGATCACGAACACCGCCGACTCGCACACGCGCAGGGCGCCCAGCGCATCGGCGATGAAACTCGGGTCACCCGGGGTGTCGAGCAGATTGACCCGGCGCTGCTGCCACTCAAAGGACGCCAGCGAGATCGAGATCGACATCTGCCGCGCCTTCTCGTCGGGGTCGGTATCCGACACGGTCGTGCCTTCGGTCACTGTCCCGAGCCGATTGGTCACCCCGGCCCCGAACAGCAGCGCTTCGTGCAGCGACGTCTTGCCGCTGCCGCGGTGGCCGACGAGGGCCACGTTGCGGATTCGATCCGCAGCTTTGTGCATGGCTGATCTCCTTCCTCTCGCCTACCGAAAGGAGAACCTTATAGGTGTTGCTAGTCCAGTTCTCCGGCTAGCTTGGAGCGCAGCCGCAGCACCGCTTTGGTGTGCAGCTGGGAGACCCGGGACTCGGTCACTCCGAGGACCTCGCCGATTTCTCTCAAGGTCAGGTTCTCGTAGTAGTACAGGGCGACGACCAGCTTCTCGCGCTCGGGCAGGGCGGCGATCGCATCGGCGATCCGGTCCCGGAGCTCAGACTCATCTACGAGGACCTGCGGATCGGGCGCCCCGCGGTCGGGCAGGGTGTCCAACAGCGAAACCGAGTCGCCGCTGGAGTCCGAGACGTTCCAGAGCTCGTCCAGAGCGACGATGGTCGAGTTGGAGATCTGGACCAGGGCGTCCTGGAAGTCGTCGACCGAGATCTCTAGCTCGGTCGCCATCTCGTCGTCGGTGGGCGCCCGCTGCAGCCTCGCCTCAAGCTTCATGTTGGTGCGTTCGAACGCCCGGGCCCGGGCGCGGACCGAGCGCGGGACCCAGTCCAACGTGCGCAGCTCGTCGATGATCGCGCCGCGGATGCGGGTGATGGCGTAGGTCTCGAACTTGATCTCCCTGGACAGGTCGAAACGCTCAATCGCGCTGATCAAGCCCCCGAGCCCGTAGGAGATGAGGTCGGCCTCCTCCACGTGGGCAGGCAGCCCGGATCCCATCCGGCCGGCGACGTACTTGACCAGCGGCGAATAGGCGACGACGAGGCGCTCACGAGCACGTTCGTCCCCGGAGGTCTTGTAGCGCCTCCAGAGGTCGTGTAGCTCGATCGCCTTTACATTGGTGTCCAGAATAACTCCCAGTAACGGCGCTACGCCCGCGGATGAGAGTGTTCATAAGCGGAGCGAAGCCGCGCGGACTCTACCCGAGTGTAGACCTGAGTCGTGGAGATGCTCGCGTGTCCGAGGAGCTCCTGGATCGCCCTCAGATCCGCGCCGCCTTCCAAAAGGTGGGTCGCGAATGAGTGACGCAGCGCGTGCGGATGGGTCCCAGACAGAGCCGGGACCGGTCCGGAGGCCAGCCGTGACCAGGTGCGCAGGCGCCGCCGGACATCGGAAGTGCAGAGCCGCCGCCCGGACTTGGAGAGGAAGAGCGCCCGGGTCTCGCCGGTGTTGAGGGTCGGACGGCCGGTGACGATGTAGCGCTCGAGCGCCTTGAGCGAGTGCTCGCCGGTGGGGACGATACGCGTCTTCTGACCCTTGCCCTCCACGCGCACCGACTCGCCGTCGAAGTCGATCGCTTCGAGGTCGACGGAGACCAACTCCTCCGCGCGCAGGCCCGAGGCGTAGGCGAGCTCGAACATGGCCCGGTCGCGGAGCTCAAGCGGGTTGGAGGCGGGAATCCGCTCCAACAGCGAGGACACCTCAGTGGACTTCAGGACCCGAGGCAGGCGCGAGGCGCGCTTGGGCGAGTGCAACAACTCGGCCGGGTTCTCGTGACGCGCCCCGACCTCGATCTGAGTCCGGAACAGTCCCCGCAGAGCGGCGAGCTTGCGGGCCACGGTAGCGGGGGCCCGGCCCCGCTCCGAGAGCGAGGCGACATACCGGCGCAGGGCGCGGACGTCGATTGCCTCGGGGGCCAGTCCGGCGGCCGTCGCCCAACGGGCGAACTGGCCGGTGTCGATCGCGTATGCAGTCTGGGTCTTGCTCGCCACAGCGCGGCGGCGCAGGTCGTCCCGGTAGGCGTCGAGCGCGGCCTGCCAGCCCGGGGCAATCGTCGCAGTGTCGGGACTGGCTTGGGCGGTGACTTGCATGTGCGTCAGGGAGTTTCGCCGCCGCGGCGGGGGCCCCTCTTCGCCCGGGCCGGCCACGCCGCGCCGGCCGTGCCCCGCGCGAGTCCCGCCCGGACCGCGAGCGCACTCACGCTAGGCGACGTGGACGAGGGTCCCGATCGGGGTGTACGGATAGATCTTGCCCGCCACGGCGAAGGGCATCTCGACACAGCCCAGGCTCTGGGGTGACCCGTAGGAGGCCCGGGTGAAGCCGTGTAGGGCGTCGCCGCCGTTGAAATAGCTCACGTACGGGATGCCGGTGTCGTGGTAATGGCTGCCGTCCGGGTTGGTGCCGCTCATCGTGGTCACGGGCAGGTGCTCGTAGACCGGATAGGTGCCGGTCGCGGTCGGCGCCGAAGGAATCCCCGTGTTGACCGGGGTGGAGCCAATCACATCGCGGCCGTTGTGCCACAGGGTCAGGGACTGCGAGGCGACGCTGACCGACACGAACGTGTATCCGAAGCTCGAGTGGCGTCCGGCCAGGACCGAGGAGATCAGTGACTTCCAGACCACCGGACCGGCCACGCCGTCAGCGGGCAATCCGCGGTCGGTTTCGAAGGCCATGAGCGCCCCGCGGGTCAACTCGCCCGAAGCCCCCGGGGACCAGAAGCCCTTCAGCGCGGAGGGCGTGTTGCCCCAGCGCCAGGAGAACTTTCCGGCCGGCGGCGAGACGGCGGCCGAGAGCTGATCGGCCGTGGTCAGTCCGACCCCGGCGCCGTGGTAGTTGAACTTGAGCGGCAGATAGCCGAGCAGGGCCAGAAGCTGTTGGGCGCGCAGCGTCGAACCCCCGGGCACGCTCCACTTGCCCCCCGACGCGCTCGAGCCCTGCTGGCCCCCCACCAAACGGACACCGCTGGGCAGCGCAACCCCCACTTTGGCGCCCAGGCCGTAGCCGTACCCGGTCGGGGTAAAGGTGATCGTGTGGCTGTTGACCTCACGCCAGGCGCCGGTGGTGACGGGCGAGACCGGCGGACGGTGGCTGCCCAGGGCCTTGGCCACCGGCTTGGAGAAGGTCAGCGTGATCGGCGTCCCGGGCTTGATCGTGCTCCCCGGCGCGGGGCTGGCGACTGCGGTCGCCGCGCCGCCGGCCGGAAACCAGCTGACCATGGCCTGCTGCGAGCTCTCCCAGGTGCGAGGCGCCGCGGCGACGAAGGCGGTGCCGGCCGAGGTGCTGCGCGAAAGGGTCACGGTGCTGGCGGGGGGGCTCAGGATCCGGCGCTTGAGATGGCCGGGGGGGCCGGTGGCGAACACCGCGACGGGGGTCTTGAACCGCAGCTGCAGCGGGGCGTGACCGCGGACCGTCAGGTAATGGGTGGTCAAGCTGGCCACCGGCGCCTGAAGACTGACATGTAGCGTCTCGGTCCGGCCTGAGAGCCATGAGATCCAGCCCGGGCGCTGGACGACGACGTCGAGCGTCAGCCGCTCGCCGGCGGGGACGAGCTTGGTCGGCCAGATCTGGTTCCCGCGCAGGGAAACCGGGACGCGCCGGCTGTGGGGGCCGGTGACCGCGCTCACGCTCTGCACGCTGCCACCGCCGGCGGGCATCCCGACCCGGGCCAGCGCGGTGCCGTCCACGGTCAGGCTGGCGTGAGACGAACTGACGATCAGCGCCCCCGCCGCCGCGGCGATGAGAACCGCGAGCACAGCGGCGCCAAAGACGTAGCGGCCACGCGGAGCCCGGCCACCGAACAGCAATCGCTCTCCGGAGCGCGCCTGCCCGACGCCGTCCCCCCCCGGCGTGCGCAAATACGAAACGTTCGCCACCCCTGAGATGCTACTGACCGGATGGGCGCGTTCAAGCCGCCCGCCGTGCTGAGCGGCGTTTGCAAGATCCCTTTCACGTTTCGCGGCTGCCGAGCGCGTTTGCGCAGCCTCCGAGCGGCGAGCCTGCAGATTGGGCCATTCCCTGCCGCGACGGGCGATCCCGAGCGGCGGCGGCCCCGCGCTGGGAGGCACAGAGCCGCCGGCCGTGAGACTCGACTTAGGGGGGTGAGCCGGCCCTCTCGCGATGCTCAGCGCGTGACCGCGCCCTCGGCGGCGCTCGAGACCAGCCGGGCGTACTTGGACAGTGCGACGCCGGGAAAGGGGCGCTCGGGCGGCTGATAGCCCCGCGCGCGAGCCGCGAGTTCCTGGTCCGAGAGGGCGACGTCGAGGCGCCGGGCTTCGACGTCGAGGGTGATCCGGTCGCCGTCGCGGACCAGTCCGATCGGGCCGCCCCGGATCGACTCGGGGGCGACGTGGCCGGCCATCAGCCCGCGGGTGGCTCCGGAGAAGCGTCCGTCGGTAATCAGCGCGACCTCCTCACCGAGCCCCTCGCCGACCAGGGCCGCCGTGACGGCGAGCATCTCGCGCATCCCGGGTCCGCCGGCCGGACCCTCGTTGCGGATCACGACCACGTCACCGGGCTGGATTCTGAGCGCGGGGTCCCTGGCGGTGACGGCGCGCATCGCGTCCTCCTCGCCCTCGAAGACCCGGGCCGGGCCGCTCTGGGAGCGGCGCTCGTAACCGGCCAGCTTGACCACGCAGCCGTCCGGGGCGAGGTTGCCGTGCAGGATGGCCAGGCCGCCGGTGGCCTTGATCGGATCGTTCAGTGGTCGCACCACCCTCTGGCCCTCGCTCTCGGTGGCGTTGGCTGCAACTTCGCCGACCGTCTTTCCGGTCACCGTGAGGGCCTGCTCGTGGAGCAGGCCGGCCGCCTGGAGGCGGGCCATGACCAGGGGCACACCGCCGGCCTGGAAGAGATCGGGAGCGACGTACTGGCCTCCGGGCTTGAGATCGCAGAGCAGCGGGGTACGCTCGCTGATCTCGTCGAAATCGTCGATCGAGAGCTCGATGCCCATCTCCTTGGCGATGGCCAGCAGGTGCAGGACGCCGTTGGTCGAGCCGCCGCTGCAGGCGATGGCGGCGATCGCGTTCTCGAGGCTCTCGCGGGTGATGATCTGGCTCGGTCGCAGCCCCTGGGCGAGAACCTCCATGACCAGCGCGCCGGCGTCGCGCGCGACCTGGGCTTTGGTCGCCGCCTCGGCCGGAACCATCGAGAAACCGGCCGGCGAGATGCCCAGGACCTCAAAGGCCATGGCCATCGTGTTGGCGGTGAACTGGCCTGCGCAGGCGCCGGCTCCCGGAGAGGCGACGTCCTCGATCTCGGTCAGCTCCTCGTCGGTGATGCGTCCGGCGGCATGGGCGCCGACCGCCTCGAAGACCTCCTGGATCGTGATCCGTTCGCCGTGGTAGAGGCCGGGCATGATCGAGCCTCCGTAGAGCATCACGCTGGGCAGGTCCAGGCGGCAGAGCGCCATCACGGTGCCCGGGATCGTCTTGTCGCAGCCGCTCAGCGCGATCACGGCGTCGAACATGTGAGCGTCGACGACGAGCTCGATCGAGTCGGCGATCAGCTCGCGGCTGACCAGCGAGGCCCGCATCCCCGGGGTGCCCATCGTGATCCCGTCGGAGATGGCGATCGTGTTGAGCTCCATCGGGGTCCCCCCGGCGGCCCGGATCCCCTCCTTGACCTTGGCGGCCAGCGCGCGCAGGTGGAAGTTGCAGGGCATCGTCTCGATCCACGTGTTGGCGACCGCGACGAGCGGCTTGGCCAGCGCTTCCTCGTCGTAGCCGATGCCCTTCAGGTAGGCCCGTGCGGCGGCCCGCTCCGGGCCTTCGGTGAGGGCGCGGCTGCGGTGTTTGAGATCAAACGCGGTGGCGGTGCTCATCGGGGGCGAAACTGTATCGGCCCGAGCTCGATCGCCTCAGGCGCCCCGGGTCGGGGCGCGGCCGCCCGTCAGCTGGCGCTGTCCAGCGGAGTCTCGGTGGCGCTGCGCCCGGCCGTCTCGCGCATCCAGGCCCGCTCCCACTGGGCCAGCCGCCACAGGTCGCGCTTGACCCGTGCTGGATCGAGCTGGCGGCCCGGCAGGTGCATGTTGGCGGTGCAGATCAGCCGCCGCTCGTCGCCGGTCAGAGCCATCCACTTGGCCAGCACGTCATCGGAGTCGGGCAGGCGGGTGCTCCCGTAGGGCCGAGTCTCGTCCGGAAACGCCACGCAGTACTCGTTGAGCAGCCGGTGGGTCTGGGCGAGATAGGCCACGATCGCCCGGTGGGGATAGATGAGGTAGGCGTAGGCCGCCCCGCCCGAGTTCCCGGTATCCGAGGGACCGTCCGACAGCGTGCCCCAGACGCGGATGAACCCGAGGTCGCGATACATCCCCCACTCCTCGTCGTTCACGCACGACTGCAGCAGCGATCGCGCACGCTGCTCGGCCCGGCGCTCGCGGCCCGGGTCATAGGGCATGACCGGGGTCATCTGACGCCGCGCGCGGTAGCGCGACCACAGCTCCTGCGCCCGGGGGATCAGCTCCTCGGCGAGCAGCGCGATGGCTACCAGCGCGGTCGCGACGAGCGCCAGCAGCACGTCGGCCGGCCTAGCTGCCGCCGGCCGCCCGCGGAAAGAAGATCACGCGGTCGGCATCCCGCGGGATGTCTTGAAAGGAGCGCACCATCCGGGCTTGACGCCGTCCGGCCGAGTCATCCAGCGGCACGGCCGCCCACGACCCGGCGTCCAGCTGGCGCCGAAATTCCTCGACCAGACGCAGTTCGTCGTCGGCCAGCTGTACATCGCCTTCAGCGATCAGCACCTCTCCATGCCCGGGCTTCATCCTCAGAAAGCGCACCGGCGTGATTATGTCACGCCCAGCACATCGACCGGGCCGGGCCCCGCGCCGACGTCGACGAGCCCGTTGCGCACGGCCTCGGCGGCGCGCAGCTTGGCGGTCCGGGCCGCCTCAAGCGGCGAATCACCCCAGGCCAGGCGGGCGGCCAGCACCGAGGAGTGGGTGCACCCCGATCCGTGCGCCGCGCGGCTGGGATGGCGCGGGCCGGCAATCTCATGGAGCTGGTGGCCGTCGAAGAACACGTCCGTGGCCTGGTCTCGGTGCCCGCCGGTGACGACAACCACCTCCGCTCCGAGGACCCGGATGGCTCGGGCCAGCTGCGCGGGCTCGGCCGGATCTTGGGCCCGGGTGGGCTCGTTCGCCGGGGGCGCGGCGAGCTGGCGCGCCTCAGGGAGGTTCGGGGTGACCACGGTGGCCAGCGGGAGCAGCCGCTCGATCAGCGCAGCCCGGGCCGCGGGCTCGAGCAGCTCCACGCCCGACTCCGAGACCATCACCGGATCGAGAACGACCGGGGTCCCGGGCGCGAGGGCTCCGAGCGCCTCGGCCACCGCCTCGATCGTGGCTGCCGTCCCCAGCATCCCGATCTTGACCGCGTCGACACCGATGTCCTCCGCCACCGCGAGGACCTGGGCACGGATGATCTCGGGCGGGATCGCGTGCACGGCGGTCACGGCGACGGTGTTCTGGGCGGTGATCGCCGTAACTGCGGTCATCCCGTGCACCCCGCAGGCCGCGAAGGCCTTCAGATCGGCTTGGATACCCGCCCCGCCACCCGAGTCCGAGCCGGCGATCGAGAGCACGCAAGGGGGTCGGGGCTTCATCGGCGGCTCAGGCTACCGGCGCGGCCTCCCGAGCCCCGACCCGACGTGCGGTATCTGAGTCCCGCATACCGGCCTCAGTTCCATCACGTCCGTTCCGGCCGCGCATTCACGTCGGCCCTGAAGCGGCCGCCCGCCTCGCGCCGGATCCGCCCCGCGAGCTCGAGCGAGGCGAGGGCCGCCAGCCCGGCGTCGGCGTCAAGACCGGCGTGGACGAGCGCCGCGGCCGTCCCGTGGCCCTCGGCGAGGGCATCGAGGAGGGCCCGAAGGGTCGGCTCGAGGGCGGGCTGCCCTGACCGCCGGGCGCGGCGGGCCCGCACCGGTGCCTCGGGCCCGAACAGCTCCTCGAGCACGTCCTCGGGACCCTCGACCAGCCGGGCCCCGGCCCGGAGCAACCCGTGAGGGCCGCGGGTCAGCGGCGAGGTCACCCGTCCCGGAACCGCGCCGAGCGGGCGGCCCAGGTCGGCCGCGTGGCCGGCGGTGAGCAACGCTCCAGAGTGCGCTCGGGCCTCGACGACCACGGTCATGGCGCTGAGCGCAGCGATGATCCGGTTGCGGGCCGGGAACATCCAGCGCCGGACCGCGGTGCCCGGCGGCAGCTCGGACACGATCGTGGTCTCGGCTGCGAGCCGGCCGTGAAGGGCCCGGGCGCAAGACGGGTAGGGCGTCTCGGGTCCCCCGGCCAGGACGGCCACGGTAGACGCCCCGACCTCCGAGGCACCGGCATCCAGCGCGTCGAGCGCGCCTCGGTGGGCGGCGCCGTCGATCCCGAGCGCCATCCCGCTCACGACCGTCACCCCGGCCGCGGCCAACCCCCGCCCCAGCGAACGAGCGACGGCCACGCCGTAGGGCGACGGACGGCGGGCACCCACGATCGCCACCGTGGGCTCGGCCACCAGGGTGAGAAGGCGATCCCAGCCGCCGAGGACGTGGAGCACCGCGGGTGGCGCGGCGAGCGCCCGCAGCCCCTCCGGGTAGGCGGTGCGACAGCGGCACACCAGTTCGAGCCCGGCCCGGGCGGCGGCGCTCCGAGCCGCTCGCGCGTGGCCGGCGTGAAACTGGGCGCGTTCGCGCTCGATCGCCGCCCGCTGCCCTCCGCCCACGGCGGCGAGCAGGTCGGGATCGGTGAGCGTGAGCAACTCGGCCACGCGGTCGCGGGCTTGGTCGAGGTGCCCGGCGAGGCGGCTGAGTAGCCACGCGCGGGCCAGGCAGTCATCACACGCCCCACCCGAGTTGCCGGTCACGCCCGCGCTCATCCGGCCGCGACCCCCTCCCCGGCCGTCCGCTGACGGAGGCTGAGCGCGGTCAGGACGTCGGCCCGCGAGATGCGTTCGTGGTCGCCGAGATCGGCGATCGTCCGCGCCACCCGGAGCACGCGATGACAACCGCGGGCGCTGAGCAGGCCCGAGGCGTAGGCGTGGCTGAGCTCGCGGTCGGCCGCCTCGCTCAGCCCGGCCAGGCGCTGGACGGTGTGCGCATCCATCTCGCCATTGGCGCTGGCCCCGGTGCCGAGCAGACGACGGCGCTGACGTTCGCGGGCGGCCAGAACCACCTCGCGAACCCGCGCCGAGCTCGTCGTCGACGGTCCTCGCAGTGCCTCCGCGTCCGGGCGCTGCACGTCGATGACGAGGTCCATCCGATCCAGGAGCGGCCCGCTCAGGCGCCGGCGGTGGCGGCGCAGCTCGGCGTCGCCACAGGCGCAGCGGTCGTCGTCGCTGCCCGCGTAGCCGCACGGGCACGGGTTGGTCGCCGCGACCAGCATGAAGCGGGTCGGGAAGCACAACGCCCGCTGGCCCCGCACGATCGTGACGCTCCCGTCCTCCAGCGGCTGACGCAGGGCGTCGAGGCTCGGGCGCTGGAACTCCGAGAGCTCGTCGAGAAAGAGGACACCCAGATGTGCGAGGGTGGCCTCGCCGGGATGTGGCGGCGAGCCGCCGCCGGCCAGCCCGGAGGGCGAGATCGTGTGATGAGGGGCCCGAAAGGGGCGGGCGGAGATCAGTCGCTCGGTGTAGCGACCGGCGACGCTGTGGATCCGGGTGACCTCGATCGCCTCGGCCCGTGTCAGGTCAGGAAGGATCGACGGCAGGCGCCGGGCGAGCATCGTCTTGCCGGTTCCGGGCGGTCCCTCCATGAGCAGGTTGTGGCCGCCGGCCGCGGCGATCTGGAGGGCCAGCAGCGGAGCCGCGTGGCCGCGGATGTCGGCCAGGTCCGGACCGGAGGCGGCGCGGGCGGCCCCGGTCGCCGGGGGGAGCGCGGGAATGGGGGGCGGCTCGGCACCACCGAGGACCGCCGCCGCCGCCCGTAGGTCGGCGACCGCCACGATCTCGAGGCCCGTGACCAGCGCCGCCTCGCGCCCCCGCTGCCGTGGGACGACCAGGCGCGCACAGCCCGCCTGCCGCGCCCCCTCGGCGACGGCGAGCGCCCCGGGCGAATCGCGTAGCTCGCCGCCCAGCGAAAGCTCGCCGAACACCGCGCAGGCCTCGAGGTCCTGACTGCGGACCTGCCCGCTGGCGGCCAGAACGGCCAGAGCCAGCGCGGCGTCGAAGCCGGGGCCGGCCTTGCGCAGGGAGGCGGGGGCGAGATTGGCCGTGATGCGACGGCCGGGAAACTCGAAGCCGGAGTTGAGGATCGCGGACCGGATCCGGTCTCGTGACTCGCGGACTGCGGTGTCCCCGAGGCCGACGATCGTGAAGGCGGGCAGCCCGGAGCGCAGATCGACCTCAACCCAGACCGGGCGGGGCTGGACCCCGTCGATGGCGAAGGTCCGGACCCGGGCGAGCATCGTCCCAAGCTAGGCCGGATCGCGTGATCTGTGGGTGACATTCGTGCCGGTTGCGTGCCAATCACAGCCTGGCATCGGCGCACAATCGGTACGTGCTGTGACCCACGCGGCACGCGATCGTCCGTAGCGTCCCAGACATGGGTGATCGCCTCCCGCCTCGCCTCAAAACGGCTTCCGGCGATCGGCGTCAGAGCCTCGGGGCGGCCGGCGAGCAGCTCGCGGCCGAGCATCTGGTGCGCCGGGGCTATCGGGTCCTGGAGCGCAACTACCGCACACGCTGGGGTGAGCTCGACCTGGTCGCCTGCGACGGGCAGACCCTCGCGTTCTGCGAGGTCAAGACGCGCCGGGCGGCCGGCCACACGGGCAGCCCCTTCGAGGCCCTGAGTCCGGCCAAGCAGGCCCAGGTCCGCCGGATGGCCAGCCGATGGCTGCACGACCGCCGCGACCGCCCGCACGCCGCGGTGCTGCGCTTTGACGCCATCGGCGTGGTGTTTGACGATGCCGGACGCCTGCTCGCGCTCGAGCACCTCGAGGGCGCCTTCTGACGGGTACGGGCGGCTGTCCCTCCCGGCCTCCCAACCGTCTCGACCCCAGCACGGCGCCCGTGGTCTCGACGTACTCGTCGACTAGACCGGGGTGTCAGTCCGGCCATGAGGTTCAGCCGAGCGCGAGCTGCTGGTAGGCGGTCGACTGAAACGACAGCCGATGCAGCGGTGAGACCCCGAGGCGCTCGATCGCGTCACGGTGCTCGGGCGTCGAGTAGCCGACGTGCTGGGCGAACTCCCAGCCGGGGTGGGCGGAGTCGGCGCGACGCATGTAGCGGTCCCGGGTCTCCTTGGCCAGCACCGAGGCGGCGGCGATCGCGGCGCTCTTGGCGTCTCCGCCGATCACCGCGCGCTGCTCGTAGCCCAGGCCGGCCACCGGGAAGCCGTCACTGAGACAGATGCTCCCCTCGCAGGCGACCGCCTGCAGGGCATCGCGCAGTGCGGCCAGATTGGTCTTGTGCAGCCCGCGAGCGTCGATCCCGGGGGCGCAGCGGGAGATGATCGACACCTTCGCGGCCACGGCCATGATCACCGGGTAGAGCTCGGCCCGAGCCTCGGGCGTCTGCTGCTTTGAGTCATTGAGGGCGCCCAGCGCGCGCGCCTGGCTCGGCCCGAGCTGGTCGAGGTCGAAGAGCACGGCGGCCGCCACCAGCGGGCCAGCCAGACAGCCGCGGCCGGCCTCGTCGGCTCCGGCCACGAACCGGGTGCCGAGCGAGCGGTCGAAGCTGAGCAGGCGGCGCCCCGGACGGTTGGGCCGCCGGCGCCGCGCCCTAGAGGGTGCCGACTCGGCCGGGAGGCCAGTAGGTGAAGAAGGCGACCCCGATGATCCACTTATCGGGGACGGGGCCCCAGAAACGGCTGTCGTCGGACTCACCACGGTTGTCGCCCATCATGAAGTAGTGGCCGGGCGGAATCGTGATCGTTTTTGGGAAATTGCAGAAACCGCCCGCGACGCACGGCCTGATGTAGGGGTCCTTTTCGCGCTTGCCGTTGCGGGTCACGTGGCCGTTGGTGATCGAGATCCGGTCGCCGGGCCCCGCCACCACGCGCTTGATGAACGTCTGGCCGGACTCGCCGGGAGTCGGCCGATCGCACGGCTGGGCGTGACCCTCGCCCTGGGTGGGGTTGCCGCACACCATCGGGTCGGCGCCGACCGGCGGATGGAAGACGACCACGTCACCGACGCTCGGATGTTGGATCAGCCGGTTGGCGAGCACGCGCTGGCCGACGGTCAGCGTCGGCTCCATCGACTGGCTCGGGATCCGGTAGGGCTTGACCACGAAAGCCTGGATCAGGAGCGCGAAACCGACCGCCACGGCAATCGTGACGATCAGCTCGATGAGGGATTTGAGACCTGACTTGCTCTTGCTCTGCATCCGGGACTTCAGAAACTAGGTGGGTCTACAAAAAACCAATCCGGTCCAGCGGCCAATAGGTCATGAACGCCTCGCCGATGATCCACGCCCTGGGCACCGGTCCCCAGAACCGGCTGTCCAGAGAGTTGGGGCGATTGTCGCCCATCATGTAGTAATCGCCGCGCGGAACCGTGATCGTGGCCGGAAAGTCGCACTCCGCGGCCCCGAGGCACTTCGTGGTGTAACCGTCGGCCTCGCGTACGCCGTTGCGATAGACATGGCCGTCCCGGATCGAGAGCCGGTCGCCGCCCAAACCGACGACCCGCTTGATGTAGGTCACCGTGGACGGCTGACGCTGCACCGTGTCACAGGCGCTAGGCAGCGGCGTCCCGGTCTGGGTCTCGCCCTGGGTGGGATCCAGACAGGTGTCCGTGGCGGGCGGGTGGAAGACGATGATGTCGCCCACGGCGGGGGACGAGAAGCGGGTACCGATCCGGTTCACGAGGACGCGCTGGCCGACGTGCAGCGTGGGCTGCATCGAGCCGCTGGGGATCTCGTAGGGCTTGACGAGCAAGGCCTGGATCGCCAAGGCGAGCCCCAGGGCGACCGCCACAATCACGATCAGCTCTATGGCTGACCGGACGAGCGGCTTCTTCGTCGCGGTCACACCTGGTCTTCGCCGGCGCCCGGCTCGGCGTCGGCCGCCGCAGCCTCAGGCTCAGCTTGGGCCTCGGGCTCGGGCGGCGCCTCGGGCTCAGCTTGGGCCTCAAGCGAAGCCTCGGGGACCTCTACGTCGGGCCCGTAGAGCAGCTCGCGTTCGACCGCCACCTCCGGTCCGGCCGAGCGGCGCTCGCGCACCCGCGCCCGCTTTCCGATCCGGCCGCGCAGGTAGTAGAGCTTGGCGCGCCGCACGTCGCCGCGGGCGGCGACCTCAATGCGCTCGATCTTCGGCGAGTGCAGCGGGAAGGTCCGCTCGACGCCGACTCCGAAGGACTGCTTGCGGACCGTGAAGGTCTCGCGCGAACCGTGGCCCTGGCGCTTGATGACCACTCCCTCGAAGACCTGGGTCCGGCGCCGGGTGCCCTCGATGACCTGGAAGTGAACGCGCAGACGATCGCCGGCGTGAAACGACGGAATCCGGCGGAGCTGGGAACGCTCCAGACTTTCGATGACGGTGCTCATAAGGTCAGTTCCAGCGGCTCGCGGTCCGCACGGTAGGCGGCTCTGCGAGGACGAGAACCGGGGCTGGCCAGCGCGCCCACGGCGCGTCCCACCCATGCGGCCGCCTATGGTAGCGGACGGCCCGAGACGCGAGTTTGCGGGGTCTGGGGGGCCCGAGGGCCCCGGAGCGCCGCGGGCCCGGGCCCGGCTCTGCTCCAGACGCCAACGCGCGATCTCGGCGTGGTGACCCGAGAGCAGGATCTCCGGCACCCGCCAACCGCGGTGTTGGGCGGGCCGGGTGTAGTGGGGGTACTCGGGGCCCCCGTCCAGGGCGGCGCTGAAGGATTCCTCGAGGGCGGAGTGCTCGTGGCCGAGCGCCCCCGGCAGCTTGCGCAGAACGGCGTCGCACAGGACCATGGCCGGGAGCTCGCCGCCGGCCAGCACGTAACGCCCGATCGAGACCCGGTCGGTCGCGAAGTGCTCAAGCACCCGTTCGTCAAAGCCCTCGTAGCGCCCGCAGAGCAGAGCGAGCTGCGGCTCGACGGCGAGCTCGTCCACGAAGGCGTCGTCGAGCAGATGGCCGCTGGGGTCGAGCGCGAGCACTCGGATGCGTGACCGCAGCGCAACTGGATCCTCGGCGTAGCGGGCCCGGAGGGCGGCCTCGACCACGTCGACACGCAGGACCATCCCGGCCCCGCCGCCGAACGGGGTGTCATCGACCTGACCGCCACTGAGCGGCGTGTGCTCGCGGTAGTCCACGAACTCGAGGGTGTGACCGCGGGCCAACGCGTTGGTGACGTGACGCTGGCCCGCGAACCAGCCAAAGGCGTCCGGAAAGAGGGTGAAGACATCGATTCGCATCAGCGCTCGCCCAGGAAGCGCAGATCGACGTCGATCCGGCGGCCGGACCGATTGACCGCGCGGACGGCGTCCTTGACCAGCGGCACGAGCAGATCCGGGCCGCCCTCGACGCGCTTGACCTCGAGCACCTCGCAGGAGGGCAGGGCGATCAGGCGCGCCACCACCCCGACCTCGAGGTCCCCGTCGCTGACCGCGCAGCCCTCGAGCTCGTGCGCGTACCACTCGTCCTCCGGCAGCGGCGGGGCGTGCCCGAGACCGACGAGCATCACCTCACCCCGCAGGGCCAGGGCGGCGGCGCGGTCCTCGCAGCCCTCCAGGCGGACGATCGGGCGCGCGTCGAGGCCGGCACGGCGGGCAATCGTCCGCTCGTCGCCGGCCACTGTGATCCCGGCGCCGACGACCAGCAGCTCGGCCTTGGGCTCCCCGACGTAGAAGCTGCCGTCGAGCCCGTGGGGGCGACCCACAGTTCCGGCACGCAGCCAGCTCCCGGGCTCGCTCACCGGCGCCTTAGGTGTCGACGATGTCCACGAACACGCGGCGCCCGTCTTTGACCGCGGCCGCCTTGATCACGGTGCGCAGCGCGCTGGCCGTGCGTCCGCCCCGGCCGATCACGCTGCCATAGTCGTCCTGGGCCACGGAGAGTTCGAGGACCAGGGTGCCGTCGTCCTCCTGCACCTCGGATACCTCGACTGCGTCGGGATCGTTGACGAGTCCTCGGGCCAGGTACTCGAGCAGCTCCTTCACGAACCGGGCCCTAGGAGATGCCCTGCGTGCGCAACAGCTTGCGCACGGTCCCGCTGGGCTGGGCCCCGCGCGCGAGCCAGTCGCGGATGCGCTCCTCGTTGAGCACGATCGTGGAGGGGTCGGTCTGGGCGTTGTAGTGCCCGACGGTCTCGATCACCCGCCCGTCGCGCTTGGAGCGCTGATCGGCGACCACCACCCGCCAGATGGGGTTCTTGCGTCCGCCGATTCGCGTCAGTCGAAGTCTTACTGCCATTAGCGACCGATGAGGTTAGCGTGCTCCGACCCCGAGTGCACTTCGGATCGAGCCCGCGAAGCTAGCGGCCGCCCTGACGCATCAACGCCCCCAGGTCGGGCATCCGGCCCTGGGCGACCTGGCGCATGATCTTGCGCGTGGACTCGAACTGCTTGATCAGCTGCTTGACCGCCTGGACGTTGGTGCCCGAGCCCCGGGCGATCCGCAAACGGCGCGATCCCTTGATCAGCTCGGGCCGGCGGCGCTCCTCGAGCGTCATCGAGAGGATGATGGCCTGGAGGCGATCGAACTCGCGCTCTTCGATCTTGACCCCGCGCAGCTCCTTGCCCAGGCCCGGGATCATGCCCAGCAGCGACTGCAGCGGGCCCAGCTTGCGGATCTGCCGCATCTGGTCAAGGAAGTCGTCGAGCCCGAACTCGGACTTGCGCAGTTTGCGTTCGAGCTCGGCCGCCTGCTGCTCGTCATAGGTGCCCTCGGCCTTCTCGATCAGGGTCATCACGTCGCCCATGCCCAGGATCCGCTGCGACATCCGGTCGGGGTGGAAGCGCTCGAACTGATCGAGCTTCTCGCCGGTGGAGGCGAACATGATCGGCTTGCCGGTGACCGCCTTGACCGACAGGGCGGCGCCGCCGCGAGCGTCGCCGTCGAGCTTTGACATCACCACCCCGTCGAAGTCGACCACCTCGGCGAATTGCTCGGCCACGTTGACCGCGTCCTGACCGGTCATCGCGTCGACGACGAGCAGGATGTCGTGGGGGCTGACCGCGCGCTTTATCTCGGCCAGCTCGGCCATCAGCTCGGTGTCGACGTGAAGCCGGCCGCTGGTGTCGACGATCAAGACGTCCTTGCCTTCGGCCTTGGCGCGGTCCAACGCCCACCGGGCGATCGCCACGGGCTTGGCGTCGGTCCCCTGCTCATAGACGGCGGCTCCGGCCTGGGCGCCGACTTTGATCAGCTGCTCCACGGCGGCGGGCCGGTACACGTCACAGGCGGCCACGGCGACCGAGGAGCCATGCTGCTCACGGAGATAGCGGGCCAGCTTGCCGGTCGCGGTCGTCTTGCCCGAGCCCTGCAGCCCGGCCATCAGGACGACGGTCGGCGGCCGGGGTGAGAAGGCGAGCTCGCGGCCGGTGCCGCCCATCAGCTCGGTCAGCTCGTCGGAGACGATCTTGACCACCTGCTGACCGGGGTTGAGCTGGCCGATGATGTCGGCCCCCATCGCGCGCTCCTTGACGGCGTTGGTGAAGCTCTTGACGACCTTAAAGTTGACGTCGGCCTCGAGCAGGGCAAGGCGGATCTCGCGCATGGCGGCGGAGATGTCGTCTTCGGTCAGGGTGCCGCGCCCTCGGACATCGGCCAGGGTCGCTTGGAGTTTTTCGGCCAGGGAATCGAACATCGGCGCCGCGTATGAGGCTACTCGTGCCCGGCGCCCGAGTTTGTCCTGGGCGCCGGTGCCACCTCAGCGCTGGCGGACTGAGACCCACCGCGTCCGGAGCTGAAAACGCCGAAGGCTCCGGCGATCACCACCCACAAGATCGGGCTGGACATCTCAGGGCCGAGATTAGCGCTGTCGCCACCCCGGCCGCGGCGGGTTCAGGAAACGAGCGCGCGCGCGAACTCGGCCGCTTCGAACGGCCGCAGATCCTCGAGCTGCTCCCCCACCCCGATCAGCTTGACCGGGATCCCGAGCTCGTGCGCGATGGCCAGCGCGATGCCGCCCTTGGCCGTCCCGTCGAGCTTGGTCAAGACCAGGCCGGTGACCGGCACTGCCTCGGAGAACAGCCGCGCCTGGCGCAGTCCGTTCTGGCCGGTCGTGGCGTCCACCGTGAGCAGGGTCTCGTGGGGGGCCTCGGGGATCTGCTTGGCGATCACCCGACCGACCTTGGCGAGCTCGGCCATCAGGTCGTCCTGCGTGTGCAGTCGTCCGGCCGTGTCGATGATCAGCACGTCGGCGCCTTCGCGCAGCGCCACGCTGACCCCGTCAAACGCGACCGAGCCTGGATCGGCTTCGGCCGGCCCCTTGACGAACTGCACCCCGGCCCGCTGGGCCCACAACTCGAGCTGCTCGACTGCGGCGGCCCGAAACGTGTCACCGGCGGCCAGGACCACCTTCTGCCCGAGCTCCTGGCTGAGGTGCCAGGCCAGCTTGCCGATCGTGGTCGTCTTGCCGGTGCCGTTGACGCCGGCGACCAGGATCACGGTCGGATGGGCGCGCAGATCGATCTTGTCGTCGCCGGTCTGGGCGATCTCGGTGAGCAGCTCGATCAGTCGCGCCGACAAAGCCTCTCCCCCGCTGAGCTTGTTCTCTGACGCCTCGTGCTCGAGCTGGGCGACGACCCGGGCCGTGGTCCGGGCGCCCACATCGGCATAGATCAGCGCTTCCTCCAGCCGCTCCCAGGTCTCGTCGCTGAGGTCCTCGAACAGGGTGGCCTGAATCTCGGATTGGAGCGCCTGCCGGGTCTTGCGCAGGCTCTCGCGCAGGCGGCGAAAGCGGCCGACCGAACGCTCTTGCGCCGGCGCGTCGCCGTCCGGCCCCACGGGCACCGGACCGTCGAGGACGAACAGATCACGCCAGTCGCGAGCCATGAGGGCGGCGACGTTATCAGCGCCCGGCGCCGCGCTCAGGCGGCCTGCACGTCGGCGAGCCGGCGCGAGATGACCTTCGAGATCCCATCTGAGCCCATCGACACGCCGTACAGGCAGTCGGCGGCGTCCATCGTCCGCTTCTGGTGGGTGACGACAATGAACTGGGCCCGCGACGAGTACTGGCGCAGCAGGTGCAGAAAGCGGTCGATATTGAGGTCATCGAGGGCGGCCTCGACCTCGTCGAGGATGTAGAACGGGCACGGGCGGGCCAGGAAGACGGCGAACAGGAAGGCCAGCGCGGTCATCGACTTCTCGCCTCCGGAGAGCAGTGAGAGGCGGCGAGCCTCCTTGCCGGCCGGGCTGACCTCGATCTCCACCCCGAGCCGATCCTCCTCGTCCGAGGCCTCTTCGCTGGAGTCCGGCTCGTCGCCCTCGGCGTCGGACCCAGGCGTCTCACCGCCGATCACGCGGGCCGGGCCGGGGCGCTCGTTGACCAGCCGCAGGCGCCCGCTCCCTCCCGGAAAGAGCTGGGCGGCGAGCTCTTGGAAGCCGCTCGCGGCGGCCGCGAAGGTCTCCTCGAAGGTGGTGCGGATCTGGCGGTCGGTGTCGGCGATCAGCTTCTCGAGCTCGCGCAGGGCCGCTTCGAGGTCTGCGCGTTGGGTCTCGAGCTCCTCGACGTGCGCCAGCGCCTCGGCGTACTCATCCTGGGCCAGCGGGTTGACCGGGCCGAGCTGCTCGCGGCGACGTCCGAGTCGTTCGAAGCGGTTCTTGAGGTCCGCTTGGGCCTCGGGCTCCAGCGCCTCGGGGGCGGGCTCGGCGGCCAGCTCCAGGCGATCGGCGATTTCGTTGAGCTCGGTGGCGGCGTCGGCGGCCTGGTCGCGCGAGCGTTGCAGCGCCACCTCGGCCCCCATCAGCGCTTCGTTCTCGCGCTGGAGCTGGCTGTGCAGACCCGCCTCCTGCTGGGCGCAGGCCCGCAGCTCGCCGGCCGCGTGCGCACCGGCCTCCCGGTCGGCGGCCAGCGCGGTGTCAAAGCCGGCCCGTCGCTCGTCGATCGCGGCGGCGGCGGCGTCCAGAGCCGCCGTAACGGCGTGCACCACCGGGACGAGCGCGCGATCTGCGACCACGGCCCGCTCAAGACGTCCGATCCGCGCGGCGCGCTCGGTTCGCTCGCGCTCTCCGCGCGCCGCCAGGGACCGCTCGGCCGCGAGCTCGGCCGCGAGCTGGCGGCGTCGGCCCGCGTCGTGGCCCTCGTCCGGGGCCGCGCGACGGCGCTCGATCTGGGCGGCGATCCGGCGCTGTTCCTCGGCCGCTTCGTCGAGCGCATGCAGGGCGGCCCGGTGGTCGGCGACGAGCTCATCCCGCGCGGTCTCCTCGCCGGTGGCTGCGGCGCCCGCCCGCTGGACGGCCGCGCGCGCGTCGAGCTCGGCTTGGGCGGCGGCCTCGCTTTCGCGCACGAGCTGCTCGCGTCGGTTGCGCTCGGCCAGAATTCGCTCTTCGCCGACCGCCGGGGCCTGACGCAGCTCGTGGGTGTGCGAGGACCAGACGCGCCCTCCACGCGTCACCGCAACGCCGTTGAACCCGGCGGGGAGCTGGTCGAGCTCGTCGACCACCCAGGTCCGGGCCAGCAACGCGCGCGCGAGGGCGAGCGCGGGCCCCGGTCCCCCGACGTGGTCCAGAAGCGGCTCGGCCCTCGGCGGGGGCATGGCGGCCGGGCCGTCTTGGTCGGGGCCGGAGCCCAGCACCAGCGCCCGGCCCCCGTCGCGGCCGGTGCGGTCCAGCAGCGCCGAGCCGGCGGCCCGGTCAGCGACCACGGCGGCTCGCAGCCGGCCATCGAGAGCGGCCGCAAGGGCCAACTCATAGCCGGGGTCGACCTCGAGGTCATCGGCCAGCGACGGGGCGCCGCTCGGCGAACCGGCCTGCTGGCGCAGGAACTGGTTGACACCGGCGAGCTCGCCCCCGACCCGGGCCGCCTCCCGCCGGGCGCCCTCAGCCGCTCGTTCGGCCTCCCGGACCGCGGTCCGGACGGCCTCGACCCGCGTCTCGGCGGCCTGGCGGGCGGCCTGGTGCTCGGCTACGACCTCGGTCTGGCGGGCGTGGGCGGCGCGGGCCGCTTCGCGCTGGGCGTCGAGGTCGGTCAGCTGGCGCGTCAGCTCGGCCTCGCGGTCGCGCGCCAGCGCCGCCAGCTCGGACTCGAGCGCAGCGATCCGCTGCGCCGCCCGCGGATCGGGCTGATCGTGCTCGGCGCTGATCCGCAGCGTGGCCACCGCCTCGCTGGCCCGGGCCAGGCGTAGTTCGATTCCGGCCACCGCCGAGCGCGTGGATTCGGCGCGATAGCTGACTCGCTCGCCGGCCGACCGGGCCGCATAGGAGCGGCGCGAGAGCTCCTCGCGGTGCGCGCTGCGGGCGGCGAGGGTCTCCTCGGCCGCCTCGCGGCGGCCGGCCACGGCCTCGAGCTCGTTCTCTAGGGCCGTGCGGCGGGCGCGGATCTCGCTGGCGGCGGCCTGGGCCGCCGTGACCGCCTCGACCTGAATCCGGGCCTCCTCGCGGGCCAGCTCCCAGCGAATCTCCAGGGTCTGGCGCTCGAGCCGGGCGTGCAGCTCGGCCGCCTCGGCCTGGCGCTTGAGCGGGCGCAGGCGCGAACGCGCCTCGCGTTCGACGTCGAGCGCCCGGTCCAGGTTGTCCTGCGTGCGGGCGAGCTTGAGCTGGGCCCGCCGGCGGCGCTTGCGATGCTTGCCCAGACCGGCCGCCTCCTCGATCAGCAGCCGCCGCTCGCGTGGCTTGGAGGTCACGATCGACTCGACCCGACCCTGGGAGATGACCGAGTGCATCTCCTTGCCCATGCCCGTGTCGGACAGCAGCTCGACCACGTCGACCAGCCGGCAGCGGGCACCAGCCAGGCGATATTCACCCTCGCCGGCCCGATCCAGGCGGCGCACGATCGAGATCTCCGAGCCGCCCAGGGCGAGCGAGCCCTCGCTGTCGTCGAGCACCAGCTCGACCTCGGCGTGGCTGGCGGCCTGGCGGCCGGGCGCGCCCCCGAAGATCACATCCTGCATCGACTGCCCCCGGACGTTGACCGGTGACTGCTCACCGAGCGCCCACAGGACGGCGTCGGTGACGTTGGACTTTCCGGAGCCGTTGGGACCCACGATGACGCTCACCCCGGGGCCGAACTCCAGCCGCGTGCGATCCGGAAACGACTTGAAACCCTTGACGGTGATGGACTTCAGGTACACGGGGGCACCACCCGTGAGCGATCTGGGCGCGTCATTTCTCCATCGCCTCGAGCGCCAGGCGCGCGGCCAGTTGCTCGGCGTCCTTCTTGCTGCGCCCCACGCCGCTGGCGATCTCGAGACCGCCCACGGTGGCGCTGACCCGGAAGGTACGATCGTGCGGCGGTCCGTCCTCCTCGACCACGGTGTAGATCACGATCTCCCCCCCGCGGGCGAGCCGCTCCTGCAGCGCCGACTTGAAGTCCTCCGGGTTTTCCAGCGCGTCGTCGATCTCCTCGGCGAAGGCCAGCACCACGGCCGCCGCCGTCGTCTTGTAGCCGAAGGTCAGATACACGGCGCCGATCACCGCCTCGATCACCGAAGCCAGTACGCGCTCGGTGTTGATCAGGGCCTCGACCCCCGGGCCGGCCGCCGTCGGGGCGGCCGTTCGCAGCCGCTCGGGCACGCCAAGGCGTTCGGCCACCGCCCGGCAGGCCCGGCCCGAAACCGCCTGAGCCCGGATCTTGGTCAGCCGCCCGGCGCCGAAGCGATCGGCTTCCAAGCGGGGAAAGAGGTGCGTGGTGACGGCCAGCCCCAGCACACTGTCGCCCAGGAAAGCGAGACGTTCGTAGGAGTCCGAGCGCCGCGTCGTCCACGAGGAGTGCGTAAAGACGCGGCGGCCGAGCTCGGGGGAGAGCTGCTCGAGAAGCTCCTGCAGGGTGGCCACCGACACCGGCGCCGGAACCGCCGCGGCGCTGTCCTCCGGCTGCCGAGCCACGGTCACTCAGCGTCTGAGCCCGCACTCGTAGCCGCTGAGGAGTGCGGCGCGCCAGCGGCGCCGGTCTGACCTCCGCTCGCAAGCACGAAGTCGACCGCCTGGCCGACGGTCATGATCTTGGCCGCCTCCTCGTCGGAGATCCGCACCCCGTAGGAGTCCTCGAGCTCCTGCACGAGGGTGTAGAGGTCCAGCGAGTCGGCCTCCAGGTCCTCCCGGAAGCGGGTGGCCTCGGTCACCCGCCCGGGGTCGACCTCCAGCTCATCGACCAGATGAGCCCGGATCAACGTGAAGACTTGCTCCCGAGTCATCAGCCGAAGACCGTAGCCCCCCCTGCGGACGGTGTAACCGCCCTTGGCCCGCGGTCACGCATGGCCGCTCTCCGCGCCCACCGTCTGCGGAGTGCGCAGCGCGCCGGCGGCCTCAAGCGCCTCGCGGGTGGCGCTGATCACGTCCCCCTGCACCCCGCGGGCGGCGACCTCGATCGCGCGGGCGAAACCACGCCGCGTAAAGCGCCCGTGCGCGACCACGCCGAGCTGGCGCAGACCGAGCATGTACGCCCCACCGGGACCCTCGGGGTCGATCTCCTCGCGCAGGCGCCGGACCGCGGGGGCGAGCAGCCAGCCCCCCAGCTTGGCCCGATTAGAGCTCATCGCCGCCGTGCGGATCGCCTTTAGGGTCCGGCCCGAGACGCCCTCGATCAGCTTCAGGGTGATGTTCCCGGTAAAGCCGTCCATGACGATCACGTCGGCGGCCCCGTCGGTCACCTGGGTGCCCTCGATGTTGCCGACGAAGTTCAGTCCCGTCCCGGCCGCGCCAGCCAGCTGCCCGTGTACGGCCACCAGCTCGGGGGTGCCCTTGCTGGGCTCCTCGCCGTTGGAGAGCAGGGCGACGCGCGGTGCGGTGACGCCCATCACGGCCGAGGCGAAGGCCGAGCCCATGTGGGCAAACTGGATCAGGTGCTCGGGGCGGCAGGTGACGTTGGCGCCCACATCGAGCAGGAGCACAGGCGGCGCGCCCGGCATCGGCACGGGCAGGGCCAGCGCAGGCCGGTAGATCCCCCGATCGCGGCGCAGGTTAAAGAGTCCGGCGGCGAGGGCTGAGCCCGTCGATCCGCCGGAGACCAGGGCCTGAGCCCGGCCCTCGGCGACCGCCCTGGCAGCCTGCACGATCGAGGCCTCGGGGGTCGATCGGACCGCGAAAGCGGGATCGGTGGCCTTGGCGATCGAGACGGGGGCGTCGACCACTTCGACGCCTTCGGGAACGGCGCCGATCTCATCCGCCGGGCCGAACAGGATCACATGGGTTCCGGCCTGGGCGGCCCGGGCCGCGCCGGCGGCCACCTCGGCGGGACCGAGATCCGCCCCGCCGGCATCAACGGCGACGGTGACCATAGGTGCCGGCGATCAGCCGGTGGGCTCGTCGGCGGACGCGATCACCTCACGCCCGCGGTAACTACCGCAGACGGGACAAACGCGATGCGGACGACGGGGGCTGTGGCACTGCGGACACGCGTTGTACGTGGGTGCCGTGATCTTGTGCTGGGAGCGGCGCTGGGTCGTGCGCGCGTGGGATTGTTTCTGCTTGGGAACCGCCATCGGACGCCGGAGGCTAGCAGTAGGGCTGAGGGCCCGCGACTCAGGTACTGACGACTTGTCCGGGCATCAGGCGCCGGGCCAGCAGCGCGGTGATCTCGTGCACGGGGCGCGGGTGGCCGAACAGGAACCCCTGGGCGAGCGTGATCCCGATATCGGTGAGGAAGGCGAGCTGCTCAGCGCTTTCCACCCCCTCGGCGATGATCTCGGCCTCGCAGGCCCGGGCCAGATCGACGATGGCCCGTAAGACGGCGTCGGCGGCGGGGTCGTCCGGAACCTCGGTGAGCACCCGGCCGTCGATCTTGAGGACATCGAAGGCCAGCTCGCGCAGACGCGACAGCGACGAGTAACCGGCGCCGAAGTCATCGATGGCCAGGATCGCACCGACGGCGCGCAGGTCGGCCACCACGGCCAGCGTTTCCCCCGCGTCGACCGTCCACGCCGATTCGGTCAGCTCGATGATGAAGCGACTGGCGTCCAGACCGTAGCGGCTCACGCCGGCTGCGAAGCGCTCGCCGAACCCCGGCGTGAGCAGCTGCGCGTAGGAAATGTTGATGCTGATCCGCGGCGTCAGACCCGACTCGTACCAGGCCGCGGCGTGCCGACAGACTTCGTCGAGCACCCACTCGGTCACGTCCTCGGTGATGCTGCTCTCGGTGATGCTGCTCTGATTGACGAGACTCATGAACGAGCGCAGACGCAGCAGGCCCCGCTCGGGATGACGCCAGCGCAGCAACGCCTCGACCCCGTCGATTCCCCGCTCGCCCCCCAGGCGCCAGATCGGCTGATAGTGAAGCTCGAGCTCTGAGCTCGACATGGCCCGGCGCAGCTGGGCCGAAACGCTGACCCGCTGGGCGACGATTTCCGCCGAAGGCTGATGGAAGGCCAACCGGGCCCCGCCTCCCCCTTTGGCCCGGTACATCGCGGCATCCGCGTGGCGCAGCAGGGTCTCGGTGTCGGCGGCATCGTCGGGGAACAGGCTGACCCCGACGCTGGCCCCGGTGCGCACCTGCGCGGAGCCGACTACGAACGGCTCGCGCAGGGCACCGAGCAGCTTGGCCCCGACCAGCTCGGCCGCCGGAGCCGGTGCCTCGTTGAGATCCGAGAGCACGACCAGAAATTCGTCTCCGCCTTGGCGAGCCAGGATGTCGCTGTCGCGCAGGACGCCGCGCAGCCGGGCGGCTACCCCGGTCAAGAGCTCGTCTCCGGCGGCGTGACCGAGGCGGTCATTGACCTCCTTGAAGTCGTCGAGATCGACGAACATCAGCGCGACCGCGCTCTCGCTGCGCCGGGCTCGGGCCAGCGCGAGGTCGAGCTGCTGCTCGACCAGGGCACGATTGGGCAGGCCGGTCAGCGGGTCGTGGTAGGCCAAGAAGGCGAGTTGCTCCTCGCCCCGCCGGCGCTCGGAGATGTCGCGCACGAAGCCATACATGACCGGGCCGGCGTCGGGCGAATCGTTGACCAGGGTGAGCGAGAGCTCGACCGGCAGGCGGCGCCCGTCGGCTCGGATCCCGGTCACCTCGATTCGGCGCCGCAGCAGCTTCCAATCGCCCTGCGCAAAAGCGCGAGCCAGCCCATGCCGGTGGGCCTCGCGTTCCTCAGGGGCCACGATCAAAGCGGCCAGCTCGCGCCCGAGCGCGTCCTGGGCGCGGTAGCCGAAGATTCGCTCGGCGGCCGGGTTGAACTCGAGGATCTCACCCTGAGCATCGATCGCGATCACGCCGTCCAGAGAGGAGCCCAGGATCGTGCGGTGGCGGATCAGGGCGCTCTGCAGCTGGTTCAAGCGATCGGAGTTCTCGATCGTCTGGGCGGCCAGCGCGGCGATCGCGACCAGTACGTCGAGCTGCTGGTCGTCGGGGCGCAGGCCACTGGCCGGCTCGTCGACCGAGATGATTCCGAAGTGCCGGCCGCCGGTTCCCTCCATCGGCACGAGCAGGACATCGTCGGCGTGCCAAGTCGCCTGCCCGTCGGGCGGGACGGCCCGGAGCTCGGGCGTGTAGAAGCGCAGCTCCTCGTTCCAGTCCAGCGCTCCGGCCGGCACGAAGAAGGCACCCCGGCGCCGGAAGCGCGCGTCCAACAGCGTCGCCCAGCTCCGGGCCGAGCTGACATCCCCGAGCAGCGTGTGGCGCGCGCGGTCGTTGCCGTGCACGGTCGTGACCTCGTACTCACCCCCCTCCTCGCGGTAGAGGTTGATGACCACGGTCTCAAAGCCCAGGGCGTCGGAGACCATTTGGGCCACCGCGTCCAGGACCGCAGGCAGGGTCGAGTCCCCGCGCACCAGCCGGGCAAGGTCAAGCAGAGCTCGCAACTGGGTTGCGGTGCTTGACTCACCCGAGCCAGACGGCACGCGGACTATCTCCATTCGAGCCATCATCGGCCGAAAGTCGTCTTTTCTTGACTAAACCGGGCACCTGCTCGGCACTCTTTTGCCGCTACCAGCGAGTAATCCGGAGCCTCAGGGGTCGATTCGGAGCTCGGAGAGCTTAGCCCAGCGGGGGTCGGGCTCGCGCTCGTGAACGTGGTCAGGACCGGTTTCGGCGAGATTGACCCCGCACACCGCGCACAGCCCGGCGCAGTCGGGCCGGCACAGGATCTGAGCCGGGAGCGCGAGGGCGAGGGCATCCCGAGCCCACGCGCGGAGGTCGAGCTGACCGCCGTCGACGTAGGGCGACTCGAGCTCCTCGCCCGCCCCGGGCTGGGAAACCTCCCGGGCATCGACCTCGAACTCGGGCGAAGCCGGCGCCAGGCAGCGCATGCACGGCCCGACCACCCGGGCGCTGAAGCTCAGCCGCAGCGCGTATCCGTCGCCGGTGGTGCGCGAGATGTCGAGTCGGGTCTCGAGGGTCGCCGGTTGCCCGGTGTAGCGCTCACCGGCGAGCACGAGCGGATCGAGGGCGACCGCGAGCGTGAGCCGCCGCCCTTCACCTGAGGTCAGGCGCAGCCCGCCGAGGTCGAAGCTGTCGGTCGCCATGGCCACGCCTGTGAGCTTACGAAGGCCGCGAGCGGTGGCCGTCTGGCGTGAGCCCTTCGGTCAGGCGGGTAGCTCGCGCTTGAGGATCTTGCCGGTGGCGTTGCGCGGCAGCTCGTCCACGAAGACGATCTCGCGCGGCGTCTTGTAGCGGGCGAGACTGGCCCGCACGAGGTCCTTGAGCTCGTCCTCGCTCGGGCGGGCACCGGGGTCGCGGACCACATAGGCGCGCAGCCGCTGACCGAACTCGTGATCGGGAACTCCGACCACCGCCACCTCGGCGACGCCGTCGGCACCCGCCAGCAGATCCTCGACCTCGGACGGGAACACGTTCTCGCCGCCCGAGACGATCATGTCGTCGTCGCGGCCGTCGACGAACAGCCGACCGGCGGCGTCGAAGTGGCCCATGTCACCGGTGGACATCAGAGCGCCGATCCGCGCCTTGTCACCACCCCCGGTGTATCCCTCGAAGAGCAGCTCTGAGCCGACGAAGATGTGACCGCGCTCGCCGACGGGGAGCTCGTGGGCGCCGTCGCCCAGGATCTTGACCGCCGTGCCGCGGGGAGGGCGGCCCGCTGTCCCCGGGGCGGCCCGGAGATCTTCGGGGGTGGCGATCGACGCCCAGGCTGCCTCGGTCGAGCCGTAGAGGTTGTAGAGCTTGTCTCCGAAGGCATTCATCACGCGCGTGGCGAGTGGGCCCGGGAGCGCCGAGCCGCTGGCGGCGATGATCCGCAGACAGGACGTGTCGTGGGCTCCGCGGGCCTCGGGGCTGAGCTCGAGCATGCGCTGGAGCATGACCGGCACCACCGCCAGCGCCGAGGCGCCGTGGTCAGCCACGGCACCCAGTGTGTCCTGCGGCGTGAAGCGGCGCTGGAGGACGAGCGTCGAGGAGAGCGCGGTGCTCAGGAACATGTGGGCAAAGCCCCAGGCGTGAAAGAGCGGCGCGGCGATCATCGTGGTCTCGCGGGCGTGCAACGGGATCGCCGCCAGCAGCGCCGCCGCCGGACCGAGCGAACTCGGGCTGGCTCGGTTGGCCCCCTTGGGCGTGCCCGTGGTCCCCGAGGTCAGGATCACGGTCCGGCCGGGCTCCAGTGGGGGCGGCAGCGGCGCCTCCGAGCGGCTGGCGGCGAGCTCGGCCAGGGTGGTGCGGGCGCCGGGATCGCCGTCAGTCCAGGCCAGGAAACCCGTGCGGCCCTCGAGGGCATCGCCGACGATGGCCGAGAACTCCTCGTCGTAGACGATCGCCGTGGGGGCCTCGCGGGTCACCACCTCGGTGACCTGGGGACCCGCGAAGGAGGTGTTGAGGTAGATGGCGTGGGCGCCGAGCTTGGAGCAGGCGATGCTGGCCTCGACGAAGCGGCGGTGGTTGCGACACATGATCGCCACCGCCTGCCCGGGTCGCACACCGTGGCCGGCGAATCCGCGGGCCAGCGCATTGGTGCCCAGGTCGATGTCGGCGAACGTGATCGCCCCGAGCTCGTCGATGATCGCGGTGGCGTTCGGGTAGCGAGCCGCAGCCCCGAGGTAGCCGGCGGCCAGGGTAGGGCCCCACCGGTGCAGGCCCACCAGCGCCCGCAGGGTCCGGTCGGGTCGCGTGGGGGCAAGCATTCCCGCCCGGGCGAAGGTGCCGGCGATGTGGACGCC
>JBPCIY010000028.1:0-20350 GCA_051005855.1 Solirubrobacteraceae bacterium
TCGGCCGCGCCGCTGATGCGCAAGACGCTGCGCTACCTGTTCCCCGACCACTGGTCGTTCCTGCTCGGCGAGGTGGCGCTGTACGCGTTCATGGTCCTGATCGCTACCGGAACCTACCTCGCCCTGTTCTATGACCCGAGCACGGCCAAGACCGTCTACCACGGCGCCTACACCCCGCTTGACGGTGAGACGATGAGCGCCGCCTACAAGTCGGTGCTCGACATCTCGCTCACCTACAAGGCCGGGCTGCTGATCCGCCAGACCCACCACTGGGCCGCGGACATCTTCATGGTCTCGATCGTCATGCACCTCATGCGCGTGTTCTTCACCGGCGCGTTTCGCAAGCCACGGGAGCTGACTTGGGTGATCGGCCTCACCCTCCTATTCGTCGGGCTGCTCGAGGGGTACGCCGGCTACTCGCTGGTCGACGACCTCCTGTCCGGGATGGGCCTGGCGATCGGCTACGGGGTCGGACTCTCCCTCCCGGTGATCGGTGGCCCGATGACGCTGGCGATCTTCGGCGCCCCGTTCCCCGGCAACACGCACTTCTTCTCCCGCCTCTACATCGCCCACGTGTTCCTGCTCCCAGCCCTGCTCGCAGTGCTGATCGGGGCTCACCTAGCGCTGATCGCGGCGCGCCACCACACCCAATTTCGAGAGGGCCCGCGCACGACCGAGCGCCGGATCGTCGGCGTGCCGATGTTCCCGGCCCAGCTGCCGCGCTCGCTGGGCTTGCTGTTCTTCGTCGCCGGGGTGCTGTTCCTGCTCGGGGGCCTGGTGCAGATCAACCCGATCTGGCAGTGGGGTCCGTTCGAGCCGTGGCTGGGCACCAACGGCGCCCAGCCCGACTGGTATCTGGGGTGGCTGATCGGCGCCCTGCGTCTGATGCCGAGCTTCGACGTCACGATCGGGCACTGGACGCTGATCCCCAACCCGTTCTGGGGGGGTGCGCTGTTCCCGCTCATCGTCGTCGGCGTGCTCGGCGCGTTCCCCTGGCTCGAACGGCGTTTCACCGGCGACCGCGGCATCCACAACCTGGCTGACCGTCCCCGCGATGCGCCCAATCGCACCGCGTTCGGGGTGGCGTTCCTGACCTGGGTGTTCCTGGTCTTCGTGTTCGGTGCCGCCGACCGCATCTTCGTGCTCTTCGGTCTGAGCTACAACACGCAGCTGTACATCTTCCGGATCGGCATCTGGGTCATACCGCTGGCGTTGTTCTTCCTCACGCGCCGCCTCTGCCGCGGGCGGGTGGCCGCGGAGCGGATCGACGCCGAGCAGCAGCAGGCTGAGCACGAGGCCGAGGAGCACGCCCGTTCGCTGACCGCTGTGCAAGCCGGCCCGGCATCATGAACATCGCTCGTCTGCGGCGAATCGCCGGTCCGCTCGCGCGGACGGCGCTCGAGGTGGGCCGATGACGGGGGACGGCACGAGCACGGCGGTGCAGCGGCACCGTCCGCAGCGCACGGAGGGCTACCTTCCGATCCGTGACTACGCCGCGATTGGCGACCGGCGTACCGTCGCGCTCGTCGGGTTGGACGGATCCGTGGACTGGCTGTGCCTGCCGCGCTTTGACGGACCGTTCGTCCTCGGCGCGCTGGTGGACTCCGACCGCGGGGGGCGGTTTGCGCTCGCGCCGGCCGACGACTACGAAGTCTCGCGCCGCTACGTCCCTGAGACCAACGTGCTCGAAACCACCTTTTACACCGCCGGCGGATCCGCGTGCGTGACCGATGGCTTGACGATCCCGTCCAAGGGGCGCCCGGTCCGGGAGCTGGCCCGGCGCGTCGAGGGGCTGCACGGCGAGGTCGAGTTCGCCTGGCGCGTGGCGCCGCGGTTCGCGCACACCCACCGCGCTGCGTTCATCGAGTCTAACCCTGACGGGGTGGTCGCCCGCCGCGACGGTGACGCCGTGGTCGTGCAGGCCTGGGCGGCGGGAGAGCCAAGGCTCGACGACGGAGCCGTCTACGGCCGCTTCACCGTTACGGAGGGAGAACGGGCGCTGTTGGTGCTCAGCGCGACCTCGATCGCCGATGGTCCGCTGCCGTTCCCGGCTCGGGAGGATGTCGAGGCGCGTCTGGACGCCACCATTGACTGGTGGCGGCAGAGATGGCGGGCCGCCACCTACGACGGTCCGTGGCGGGAGGCGGTGCTGCGCAGCGGCCTAGTCCTTCAGATGCTCGTCGACGCGGACACCCACGCGATCGCCGCAGCGCCGACGACTGGGCTGCCGGAGAGGATCGGCGGCGCGCGTAACTGGGACTACCGCTTCTGCTGGCTACGTGACTCGTCATTCGTCGTCGACGCGCTGAT
Source organism: Solirubrobacteraceae bacterium (assembly GCA_051005855.1). Taxonomy (GTDB): domain Bacteria; phylum Actinomycetota; class Thermoleophilia; order Solirubrobacterales; family Solirubrobacteraceae; genus Palsa-465. Next base: position 2,311 of record JBPCIY010000028.1, read on the forward strand.
GCGCCTCGGCGACGATCAGGAGGCCGGCCGATTCTTCGCCTGGGTGATGGATGCCTCCCGCGATCATCACCCGCAGCTTCACCCGTTCTACCGTCTGGACGGCAGCCCGGCGATCTCCCCACAATCACTAGATCTCGCCGGCTACCGCGGCTCCCGTCCGGTCCTGGAGGGAAACGGCGCAGTCGACCAGCGCCAGCTCGGAAACTACGGTGACCTGTTCCAGTCGGCCACCCTGTACGCCGACCGCGGTCACGACTTTGAAGGGGACATCGCTCAACGGCTGGCTGGGATCGCTGACTACGTCTGCGAAGCGTGGATCGAGCGCGACTCCGGGATCTGGGAGCTCGGCACTCGCCACCACTACACGGCCTCCAAGATGGAGTGCTGGATCGCACTCGACCGGGCCATGAAGCTCGCCGGCGAGGGGAAGATCCCGGGGGATCACAGCGCCCGCTGGCGCCGCACGGCCGGTCACATCCACGACTTCGTCGAGGAGCGCTGCTGGTCGACGAAGCTCGGTGCCTACGCTCGCAGCGCCGACAGCGATGAGCTCGATGCCGGCGTGCTGGTCGGCATCTTCATGGACTACGAGTCAAGTGATCGCCGGCGCCTGCACGCCACCGTCGACCGGCTGCGGGAGCACCTTGGCGTCGGGCCGTTGCTCTACCGCTACACCGGCATGCCTGACGCCGAGGGGACGTTTCTAGCCTGTGCGTTCTGGACCGTCCACGCCCTCGCCCGGCTCGAGCGCGTCGAGGAAGCCACCATCCTCATGGATGAGCTTGTCGGGCTGGCCAACGACGTCGGCCTGTACTCCGAGGAGATGAGCCCCGATGGACACGAGATGCTCGGCAACTTCCCCCAGGCTCTCACCCACCTTGCGCTCATCAACGCCGCCGCCGCCATCGACAACGCGAGCCCGGCCACCTGAATCCTTTTGCCGCCGGTTGCGCTGCGCAGCTCGTCGCGGCACGAGCACGATCTGGCAGTCAGCCTATGCACACATCTTCCCAGCGGCGACACGGGCGACGCCCCCCCGTGGGCTAGCCTCGGGCCGAGGATGATCGCATGTCGACGCAGGGAGGTGAGAGGCGACGCCGGGCTCTAGCCGCCGCTTCTATGCCCGAGCGCTGGCGACGGTGGTGCGCCGCAGCGCGATCCCGTACGGCTACACGCTCACCATTTGGACCAGCGGCGCGGCGATCGAGCGCTCGCACGGCACCCCCACCGTGGGCGACACGTTCCTATTCCTGATTGGCGCGGTCGCTGGCTTTGCGCTCCTGGGATCCCTCAGCCAGATCGAGGACGACCCGCCGCTCAAACCGAAGCCGGGAGACCTGATCCGCACCGGGCTGATACAGATCCTCGCGGTCGGCCTGGCCCTGGGGGCCGCAGCGCTCGTCGCGCTGCTCCACAGCTTCGCGGTCTGGCCGTTGGGCGGATATGCCGCGACGGTCATCTATCTCGCGGTAGTCGCGATGGAGCTGGCTGGGAGCTCGCGCGTAGCGTCGAGCGATGATCACGCGGCTTGAGGGCGAATCCGCACGCGGACAGCTACTCCGCCCGAAACCGACAATGCAGCCCTATCCGGCCTCCTCCTCGGACTTCTCTGCGTGCGCGACGATGTCGCCCTCGGTAAACAAGATTCCCTGAGCGATCTCACGCCAATTGGGTGTGCGACGCAGCAGGAACTCGAGGTCCATGGCAAAGTGCTTGAACTCCTCCTCCTGAGCGTTCTCCATGATCGCCTTGGCCTCCTCGTCGGGCTCCACCGCGAGACGCTGCGCGTACCAGCCGATCGCCTCCGCCTCCTCGGTCATCGAAACGCAGATGCGGGCGAACGTACGCGCCTGCGCCGGCAGCTCCTCGGGCGGTTCGTGGTACTGATCAAATCCCATCTGACTCTCCTTGGGCTCGACTCCCGCATTACGGCATCCCCTGCCCGCGCGGGCAGTCTCCATCTATCTACCCGGGCAGCAGCCCGACTACGCCGGTCTTCGTCGCGGCCGGCAATACCTCTCCGGAGGCTCTGAGATGGCAGCACCTCGGCGACGAGGATCTCAACCTCCGACCCGGGATCGGTGTTATATAGACTGACGAGTCGGTTTGTATGCTGCGCAATCCTGGCCTGCGCCTTGCCTAAGCTTCGTCCCGAAACCCGTACCGAGCGTCGCCAGTTGTTGATCGACGCCGCGTGGCGCTGCGCGGCTGTCCAGGGCTTTGCTGATCTCACTGTCGATGATGTGTGCGCCGAGGCGCGGGTGAGCAAGGGCGCGTTTTACGGCTACTTTGACCACAAGCAGGATCTGCTGCTCGCCCTCCTGGAGGATGACGCCGCGGCGCTCGACGAAGAGCTGGAGGCGATCACGCGCACGAGCTCGTCGGGGGTGCAGCGGGTCCGGCGCTTCGCTCAGGCGATGCTCGCCCGCGGCGAGGACACCGCCCGCGTGCAGGTTCGCGCTGACCTGTGGGCCGACTTGCTGACTGAAGCGGTGGTCCGCGAACAGCTCGCGCTCGCGACTCAGCGGCATCGGGAGCTGGTGCGTCGATGGATCGAGGAGGGGATCGCCTCTGGAGAACTGGCCGCGATCCCCGCCAACGCCCTGGCCTCGATCCTACTGGCGCTCACCGACGGCCTGATGCTCCACGGCGCGCTTGACCCCGGCGCCTTCCGCTGGACCAACATCCGCCGGGCCATCGACATGCTGCTCGCGGGGATCGCCCCCTGATGAGCGAGCGCGACCCAACCCCGCCGCGGCGGGAGCCAATTGCCACCGCCGGCCACGATCGCGTCCCTGTCGCTGGCGAGCGAACCGCCGGGCCCGACGCCGACCCCGCCCGCCCCCACCGATCCACGCTCAGCGCGCGGTTCAAGGCCTGGGCAGGACCCGGCCGGGAGCTGCTGGCGCGAGCGGTGGCGCGCGGGTCGGGCGGGTTGCTGGCGCTGTCGCTGGTGATCGGCGCGGGTGCCGGCCTGGGCGCAGTCGCTTTTCGGTACATGATCCTCGGCTTCACCTACGCGTTCACCGGGCATCGCGACTACAGCGCCCTCGGTCACGCTCCCAACCCGCAGCTCCCCAATCTCGGGGTGTGGTTCGTGGTGCTGGCACCCGTCGTCGGTGGACTGATCTACGGCCCGCTGGTCGCGCGCTTCGCGCCCGAGGCGCGCGGTCACGGCGTCCCGGAGGTGATGCTCGCCGTCAACCGCCTCGGCGGCCGGATGCGCCCGCAGGTCCCGATCGTCAAATCGCTCGCCTCCGCGCTGTGCATCGGGTCGGGCGGGTCGGTCGGTCGGGAGGGACCGATCGTGCAGATCGGCTCGGCGCTCGGATCGGTGATCGGCCAGTTCGTGCGGGTGACCGAGACACAGCTACGGCTGCTCGTCGCGTGCGGCGCGGCGGCTGGAATCTCGGCCACGTTCAACGCGCCGATCGCCGGCGTGTTCTTCGCGCTCGAGCTGATCCTGCGCAACTTCGACACCGAGTCCTTCGGCTACGTGGTGATCAGCTCGGTCACCGCTGACGCGATCGGACGCGCCGCGTTCGGATCCCACCCGTTCCTCACCCTCCCGGGATTCAGGTTCAGCTCGCCGCTCGAGCTGGTGCTCTACGCCGGCTTGGGCGTTCTCGCGGTCGGTGTGGGCCTCGCATTCGTCCGGGTGCTCTACGCCGGTGAGGATCTCGCCGACCGGCTGTGGCGAGGCCCGGCTTGGCTGCGACCCGGGGCCGGCGGGATCCTGCTGGGGCTGCTGCTACTCGCGGTCCCGCAGATGTATGGCGTCGGCTACCCGGTGCTGCAGAACGCCGTCGGTGGCCATTACGTGGTCCTCGGGCTCCTTGGCCTGCTCGTTGCGAAGATCCTCGCGACCAGCCTGACGATCTGGATCGGCGGCTCAGGCGGCGTGTTCGCACCGTCGTTGTTCATGGGCGCGATGCTCGGGTCGGCCTACGGCACCGTCGCGCACCACCTCCTGCCCCATCTCGCCGCCGCCGCGGGCGCCTACGGCCTGGTCGGGATGGGCGCAGTCTTCGCCGCGACCGCGCGCGCGCCGATCACCGGCCTGATCATCATCTTCGAACTCACCGGCAACTATCGCATCATCCTGCCGCTGATGTGCGCGATCGTCGTCGCCACCGCCCTCAGCAACAGGGTCACCAAGGACACCATCTACACGCTCAAGCTCCGCCGCCGCGGGATCGACATCGACGCACCGCGCAGCCCGAGCCGGATGGCCCAGATCACCGTCGCTGAAGCGATGGGCCGAGCCCCCAAGCCGCTCAAGCCCGACCAGCCGCTGCACGAGATTGTCAAACGGTTCGCCGCCGAGAGAACCGACTCCCTGCCCGTCATCGCGACCGACGGCGCACTGATCGGCATCATCGCCGCCGTCGATGTCGAGCGCGCGATCGACCACAGTCCGCACGACACGACCAGCGGCGCCAGGCTGGCCCGCGAGGCGCCCCGGCTGCGCGCCTCCGACTCACTCGAGGTAGCCGTCCGAGCGCTCGGCGCCAGCGACGATGAAGGCGTCCCAGTCACCGACGAGGACGACCAGCTCATCGGCTGGCTCACCCACCGCCGCGTGCTCCGCGCCTACCTCAAGCGGTTCAGCAACCACAAACCCGACGGCAACGACCCGGTCTACGCGCCCTCGCCATGACGGTCCCGAGCTCACCGACGAACAGTCACAAGCCCGGGTCGATCCTCGCGAACCTGCTCCCGTGCCGAGCTCATGCGGCATGGCTCAGGCTCTCACGGCTCAGCTGACCGACTGCGTGGCCACGATCGCGATCACGAAACCGGCGTAGGTGAGCAGGATGACCGCGCCCTCCCCCCGACGAAGCCTGCCTCGAAAGCCGGTCAGCAGGAGCGCCAGTATCGTCGAGGCCAGCAGCCACCACGCCTCTAGACGCACGGCTCCGGTCGCCGCACCCAGGCCGCCGACCATGGCCGGGATGCAGAGCCCGATCAGCACGTTGGCGGTGTTGCTGTTGAGGGTCTCGCTGACCACTGCCGAGCCGCGACCCGCGCGGGCCAGGCGGACGGCGGCCAGGACGTTGGGTACTCCGGTCAAGGTCGCGAGCACCAGCGTGCCGACGATCACGCCGGGCACGTGCCAGCGATCACCCAGCGTCTGCGCGGCCCGGACCATCGCGATGCTGCCGGCCACCACGCTGAACAGCGCCGGCACTGTGGTCAGAGCATCGTGACCGTCCGCTCGCCGGGGCCGCTGCGGGGCCCGCGAATCGCGTTCCTGGGCCGCCATCGCCGCACATAAGAACTCGGCGATCCGGGTCGGCGCCATCAGCGTTTTCATCCTGCGCGGTCCGAGTGCCGACACGAACAGATACGGGACAAACACCACCAGCAGGATTCCGAACGCGACCGCTCCGCTCACAACGCCGAGCACGAGAATCACTGCGATAACGGTTGCCACCAGACCCATCGTGCCCTGAAACCACAGGCCGCGACGGTGGATATGCACGCCTCCGGCGATCGTCGCGCTCAAACCCAGAAGCACCGCGACATTGAAGATGTTCGAACCGAGCACCACGCCGACGCCGACGTCTCTGCGGCCCGCCAGCAGCGCCGTGACCGCGGCGGCGATCTCCGGCGCATCAGCGCCCACAGCCGTGACGATTCCCAGCAGCCCTTCGGAGAAGTCAAGCCGTGCGGCGGTCCGATCGAGCGTCGTGGACAGAACCACGCTCGACAGGGCGCTAAGCGTCAGCCCAGCCACGAACAGCGCGATCGCTGCCCCCGCGCTCATGTCAGCCGTCCCGGGGTTGGCGGGAGCTGAAGAGCAGGCGGACTCTCACCGACGCCAGTGATCCGCCACGGCCGCCGAACAGGCCGGGGCGCTCAGCATGCGTCCATGCGGTCGCCGCCCCCCGGCTCAGTCGCCGGCGCCCCGGCGCAGCCGGCGGCGCTCCGCGCGGGGTGGACGGAGCTGAATCGGCTTGTTGCGGGTGCGACGGAGGATCAAAAAGGCCACCGTGCCCCACATGGCCGGGATCCAGAGCGCGATCGCGTGGTAGACCACTGTCGCCGCGGTGGTCAGTGTGGCCGGAGCGCCGTAGATGACGAGCATGCCGACCAGGCTGCCGTCGAGGACGCCGATATTGCCTGGGACCGGGATCAGGTTTGAGAGATAGCCGATCTGGTAGGCCAGGACCAGAGCGGCGAGAGGGGGCACGGGCCCGGCGGCGGCGAAGCAGGCCGCGAGCACCCCGATGTCGCACCAGAGGAAGGCGAACGCCCCGAGGATGCGCCAATCGGTGGTGAACAGCACCTGCTCGGTCTGGCGGATCGTGACGGCGGTCTCGTGCAGCAACGAGCGGACCCGCCCGGGCGCACGCCCGGCCGCCAGGCGCTCGCTGAAGCGAGGTAGGGCCAGGAAGAAGCCCAGGACGGCGACCCCGATTCCGGCCGGCAGGACGCTGAGCAGCACGTTGCCGGGGCCCGAGAGGATGCCCGTCCACAGGCCCAGCCCAGCCAGGACGAGAGTGATCACGTTGACCGCGCTGGTGAGCAGGAACAGGACGGCCGAGCGTTCGGCGATGCGGGCCGGCTCACCGCCCCGCTCGACCAGCAGCCACGCCCCGACGGCGATGCTCCCGGCGCCGCCGAGCGAAACCGCGGCGCCGAACGCGAGCTCGCTGAGCGCCACGCGGGCACCGAAGCGAACCGGGGCCTGGTCAAAGACCTGCAGGAAGGCAACCACGTAGCCGAGACACGACAGAATCTCGAGGCTGACGGCGGCGACCAGCCAGCCGCCACTCATGTCGCTGACCGAGTCGCCCACGCCGTGCAGCCCGGGCACGGCCAGCAGGAGACCCACGACCACGGCGACCAGAATCGCCAGCGAGATCAGACCCCGCCACAGGCTTCGGCTGGGCTCGGCCATCCGCAGCCCAGACCCGTCGCCGCGGGGTCCGTGTTCGTCCGCGGCAGTGGCCATGGTTGATTATTCAATCAGTGACGCTCGTCGACCTCCCCGGCATCGATGCGATTGGGATCCGCGCCGACAATCCCGGCGCCTTCACTCTGACCGGCACCAACTCCTGGGTGCTGGGTCGCGATCCGGCCTGGGTCGTGGACCCTGGACCGGGGCTCGCTGAGCACCTCGCGGCGTTGACCGCCGAGGTGCAGCGGCGCGGTGGGTTGGGCGGGATCGCGCTCACCCATGACCACGCCGACCACAGCGAGGGTGTACCGGCCCTGCGCGCGCGCTTCCCGGATGCGCCGCTGGCCGGCGCCCGCGGAGACACCGACGTGGCACTGCGAGAGGGGGCCCGCTTTGGCCCGTTGCAGGCCGTCGCCACCCCCGGCCACGCGCCCGATCACTTCGCGTTCCTGATCGACACGCTGGCCTTCACCGGCGACGCCGTGCTCGGCACCGGAAGTGTCTTCATCGCCCCCGACCCCGGGGCGCTGGCCGGCTATCTGGCCGGACTGGCTCGGCTCCGGGGGCGGCCGCTGACCCTGCTCGCTCCCGGCCATGGGCCGGTGGTGCGCGATCCGGACGCCAAGCTCGCGGAGTACATTGCCCATCGCCGGGAGCGCGAGGAGCGACTCCTGGCCGCGCTGGGCGCCGGAGCGCGGTCGGTTCCCGAGATGCTCGCCGCGGCCTGGGACGACGTGCCGGCGTCGTTGCGCCCGGCCGCGACCGTGACGCTCGCTGCTCACCTCGACAAGCTGGCCGACGAGGACCGGCTGCCCGCCGACGTCGAGCGTCCGCGTCTGTCCGAGCTCACCCCGCTCTAGGTACCGCGACGCGCCCGTCGGCCGCGGCCGCCAGGCGGCGGCGGGCCAGGTTCAGGGCGGCGGCCAGCGGGGTGATCCCCTCATGTTCGGCCGCGACGAAGATCTGGCGCAGCGTGTCACCAATCGACGCGACCCGACGCCGCGCGGTGGCGGCGTCATAGCCGCCGACCTCCTCGGCGATGTTGATCAGACCCCCCGCGTTGACGACGAAGTCGGGCGCCCAGAGGATCTCGCGGCGGGCCAGCAGGTCGGCGATCCCGTCTTCGGCGAGCTGGTTGTTGGCGGCGCCGGCCACCACCCGGCAGCGCAGGCGGGGCACGGACTCGTCGTCGAGCTGACCGCCCAGGGCGCAGGGGACGAGCACGTCGACCTCGGCCTCGAGCGCCTCCTGGGGGGTGCACCAGCGGGCGCCGAGCGGTTGGGCCAGCCTCGCCTTGCCGGCGTCGACGTCGGCCACGAGCAGGTTCGCGCCGGCCCGCGCGCAGCGCTTGGCGACCCGCGAGCCCACGTGACCGAGGCCGACCACCGCGATCGTGCGCCGGCCTAGGTCCGAGTCTGAGAAGGCGCGCTCGCAGGCCGCGGCGATCGCCACCTCGACCCCGCGGGCCGTGAGCGGACTCGGGTCGCCCGAGCCGCCCCGGCTCCGGGCCAGCCCAGCCACGTGGCGCGTGCCCCGAGCGATCACGCTCATGTCACGACTCGAGGTGCCCACGTCCTCGGCCGTGATGTAGCGCCCGTCGAGCGCGTGCACGGTGTCGGCGAAGTCCAGGAGCGCCGCGTGACGGCGCTTGGCGCTCAGCGGCTGGTCGGTGGGGGCCATGATCACGCCCTTGCCACCCCCGAGGCCGAGATCGGCGGCGGCGGCCTTGAGCGTCATCGCCCGCGACAGGCGCAGCGCGTCACGCACCGCGGCCCGCGAATCGTCGTAGGCCCACAGCCGACAGCCGCCCAGCGAAGGGCCGCGGAGTGTGGAGTGGATCGCCACGACCGTGTACAGACCCGACCGGCTACCGCGGCGAACGTACAGCTCTTCGTGATCGAGCGTCTCGAGGTAGCGATCTATCGTGTGAGCAGCGTACCGAGCGCGAACCCGTGGTGACGGATGTGACGCCGGGCGGTTACGAACCTGACGACATGACCGCCGCTGGCCACTCCAGCGCCGAGCGTCTGACCGATCCGGGAGGGGGTGCTCATCCCCGGCGTGCCGGTTGAAGGGCTCGTGGCACCGGCGCTCGGCCCGGGTGTGCCGGTGCTGCCGCCGCTCGGGGCCGGAGGCCCGGATGCGCCCGGCGGGCTGGAGGTGGGCACGGTGCTGCCCGAGGTCCCGGATCCGGTCGGCGAGCCGGTGCCGGCTGTAGGCGACGTCCCCGCGGGGTCGGTACCCGGAGTCGGAGCGCCGGACGGGCCCGAGCCGGCTCCCGTGCCGGTTCCAGAGCCGGTACCGGTGGACGGGCCGGCGGGCGTCGTGGTGCCGGCCGGGGACGACCCGGTTCCGGCCGGGATACCCGCGGGGTTGTTGGTGCTGTAGAGGAGCTGGTCGGGATCGAGAAACTGGCTGATCGGGACCGACTGGGAGTCCCGGACCAGGGCGCGGGTGCCGTAACTGGCTCCGACCGGAGCCGAGCTCGGCGCCGTGACCGCAGCCGCCGGGGGCTTGGCTCCGAAGGCGGTGGCCACCGCAGCCGGCGCGGTGCCGCCGACCGTAGCCTGGGCGGCCGTGATCGCGCCGACCGCGTGATCGTTGTCGACGCGGGGGGCGTGATGATGAACGCGGTGGGGGAGCGGGGCTGAGAGGGTCCGCTGAATCTCGACCGCCCCTCCGGCCGTGACGACCGCGGCGGCGAGCAGCGTGACGACGTGCCCAGCCCCACCGGCCAGGAGACCGGCCGAGGCCGTGGCTCCGGTGCCCGCGGCGGCCGCGCTGCCGCCGGCCGCAGCGCTGCCGCCCCCGCCGATTCCGAGGAGGTTGGCGATGACGCCGACCGGGCCCAGGGTGGGGGTGAGCGCCGCCAGCTGGCGGCTGACCCCGCGGACCTCGGACCGGAACTCGCGGCAGCCCTGGCAATCGTGCATGTGGCGCCGGACCAGGCCGCTGGCCCGCACGCCGCGGTCGTGGGCGAGGGTCACGTCTTCGCGGATCTGCGCGCAGGCCGTGTTGCGCGCCTCGCTGGCCGCGGCCAGACCGACTCGCGCTCTGACCAGCAGCGACTTGACGGCCGGGACCGAAACGGCGAGGGCACCGGCCACATCGCCATAGCTCATGCCGCTCAGCTCACGCATGAGCAGGGCGGAGCGCTGTTGCTCGGGCAGGCGACGGACGTCGGCGATCAGCCGACGCAGGGCATCACGTTGCTCGGCCTGAGCGGCCGGGTCCTGCTGATCGGAGAGGCACGCGTCGGCCGGACCGAGGGAAATCGTCTGGTCATGGCGCAGGACGTCGACACAGTGGTTGTGGGCGACCCGGTACAGCCACGGTCGCAGGGCCAGGTCGCGATGGTTGGCGCGCAGTCCGTAGTAGGCGCGCACGAAGACCTCTTGGAGGGCGTCCTCGGGATCCTGACCCGAGGCGGACAGCATCTGCCGGGCGTAGGCGAGCAGGCGAGCCCGGTAGCGATCGTGAATGATCCGGAAAACGTCTTCGTTGCCCTCCCGGAAGAGCGTCACCAGCTGTTCGTCGGAGCGGAGCCGGAGCAGCGAAGCGCTGATCGCGATCCGGGGGCGCGTCAGGCCTACCGTTGCTGGGAGTGCGGAGGCTTCCACTAAGTGACCCTCGACCATCCTAACGGGTGGGGGCGGCGGAAGTTACGAATCAGCCTCCCCAGGCGGTGCCCATTTTCGGGCGGCTGGCGTCAGGCCAGCGAGATCATCACGTGCTTGACCTCGGTGTAGTCCTCGAGCGCGTACATGCTCAGGTCCTTGCCGTACCCGGACTGCTTGAAGCCGCCGTGGGGCATCTCGGAGGCCAGCGGGATGTGGTCGTTGATCCACACGCAGCCGAAGCGCAGGGCCTTGGAGACGCGCATCGCCCGGCCGATGTCGCGGGTCCAGACCGAGGACGCCAAGCCGTAGGGCGTACCGTTGGCCCACTTGATCGCCTCGGCCTCGTCGGAGAACTGCTGGACGGTGATGACCGGGCCGAAGATCTCCTGCTGGATCATCTCGTCGTCCTGCTGCAGGCCCGCGACCACGGTTGGCTCGAGGAAGAAGCCGGGACCGCTGCGCTCCTGGCCACCGGTGGCGATCTCGGCGTGGGAGGGCTTGCGCTCCAGAAAGCCCTCCACCCGGTCGCGCTGCCGGGCTGAATTGAGTGGTCCGAGGGTGGTGTCGGGCGAGCGCGTGTCACCGAGCACCAGTCCCTGCGCCTGCTCGACCAGTCCGGCGACGACGTCGTCGTGGACCTTGGGGCCGGCGAGCACGCGGGTGGCCGCGGTGCAATCCTGGCCGGCGTTGTAGTAGCCGGTCCCGGCGATCGTCTCCAGCGCGGTCTCAAGGTCGACGTCGTCGAACACAACCACCGGGGCCTTGCCACCCAGCTCGAGGTGCACGCGCTTGAGCGTGTCAGCGGCGGCCGCGGCGATCCACTTGCCGGTGCCCACCGAGCCGGTCAGCGAGACCATGTCGACGTCCTCGTGGGTGACCAGGGCCCGACCGGTTGGGTCGCCATGACCGGTCACCACGTTGAAAACACCGGCCGGGAAAATCTCGGCCGCGTACTCGGCGACCTTGAGGATCGAAAGCGGCGTCGTCTCAGCCGGCTTGAGCACGACCGTGTTGCCGGCCGCCAGTGCGGGTCCGAACTTCCACACCGCCATCATCAGCGGGTAGTTCCACGGGGCGATCTGTCCGATCACCCCGACCGCTTCGCGCCGAATAATCGAGGTGTAGCCGCTCATATACTCGCCGGCCGCCCGACCTTCCAGGCAGCGCGCGGCGCCCGCGAAGAAGCGCAGGTTGTCGACCATGAACGGGATCTCGTCCTCGCGGAAGGCGCCGATCGGCTTGCCGGCATTGTCGGACTCGAGCTCGGAGATCTCCTCGGCGTGCTCTTCGATCGCGTCGGCGAGCTTGAGCATCGCCGTGGCCCGCTCACCCGGGGTGGTGTTTGACCAGCCGTCGAAGGCTTTAGAAGCGGCGCCCACGGCTCGGTTGACGTCCTCAGGGCTGGACAGTGGGGCGTGCGCGATCACCTCGGCGTTGGCCGGGTTCATGATCGGCTCCGTCTGGCCATCAGCGGGGTCGACGAACTGGCCGTCGATGAAGTTTTGGAGTGTGGTGGCGGTGGCTGTCATCGTGCCTGGCAACCTACCACTCGCCTCACAGGACGGCTGGGCGCACTCCGGTCGCCGGTCTTCGACGCTCTGGCGAGCTACTCTCGCCTTTGCGATGGTGGATGCAGCGTCGGGCATTGGCATTCCCGTGGCCTTCGGAGCCGGACTGATCTCGTTCCTGTCTCCGTGTGTGCTGCCGCTCGTGCCTGGCTACATCTCGGCCGTGGCGGGCGTCGAGCCGTCCGAGATCCGCGTCCGGCGAGTGATCGCTCCCAGCCTGGCGTTCATCGGCAGCTTCTCGTTCATCTTCATCGCCCTTGGCCTGCTCGGGCAGCGGGCGCTGCGGGCCGCGCTGACCGGGCCCACAGCGCTGAAGGTTTCCGGGGCGCTGATCGTGGTCATGGGCGTGCTGTTCGTCCTGGCCCCGTTCATCCCCGCGATCAGCCGCGAGTGGCACTTCACCAGGCTCATGCAGCGAGCCGGCCGGGGCGGTCCGGTGCTCACGGGGGCAGCGTTTGCGCTCGCCTGGACACCATGCACAGGCCCGACTCTGGGGGCGATTGTGACCGCCGCCGGGACCTCGAACTCGGCCTCGCACGGCGCCATCCTGCTCGCCGTGTACTGCGCCGGCCTGGGCATCCCGTTTCTGATCACCGGCCTGGCCTTCGGCACCGCCACGTCGGCCTTCACGGTGGTCAAGCGCTACTACCCCCTGATCATCGGCCTGGGGGGGGCGGTGCTGATCTCGATGGGTGTGCTCATCTGGACCGGCGAGTTCACCACCCTCAACATCACCGTCAGCCACTGGGTTCAGTCGCTCGGGCTGCCGGACTTCAACTCGAATACCTAAGTAGCGGGGCGTGGTACGCTGCACCGGACGCGCGTATTAGGGTTCCCTAACATCGACCATTCGTGTCCTTTGCTCAGACCGTAGCCCTCGGGGCCCTCGCCGGGCTCACCATCTTTCTCGGCCTCCCCGTGGGGAGGATGCAGCTGCTCGGCAGCCGCGCCCGGGTGGCGCTGGCCATGTTCGCGGTCGGCGTCCTGGCCTTCATCTTCGTCGATGTGCTCTCCAACGGTCTCTCGATCGTGGACGGCGCCCTGGCGGCGTTCAAGCACCACCACGAGTCCTTCCTCTACGTGCTGTGGCTGGTCATCCTGCTGGCGGCCGGGTTCGGGGCGGGCAGCGCCGGCCTGGCCACGATCCAGCGCCGCCTGCGCCCCCTCGGGGCCCGGCGTCCTTCGATCGCCGGAGGCGCCAATGTCGCGGCGGTGGCCGGAGTGGACCCCGACACGGTCTCGGTCGAGCTCGAAGCGGCGCAGCGGCGCGCGCTGCGAACCGGACTCACGATCGCCGCCGCCATCGGGGTACACAACTTCGCCGAGGGCCTGGCCATCGGCGTCTCGGCTCGCGCCGGAGCGATCAGCCTCGCCACGGTGCTGATCGTCGGCTTCGCTCTGCACAACGCCACCGAGGGCTTCGGGATTGTCGGGCCGCTGGGCGACGTCCGACCGTCCTGGCGCTGGCTGGGCCTGGCCGGTCTGATCGGAGGCGGTCCGACCTTCCTCGGCTCGATCGTCGGCTACGAGGTCACCAGCCACGCGCTTGAGCTGGCCTTTTACGCGATGGCCGGCGGCGCGATCCTGTTCGTGATCGGCGAGGTCTGGAACGGCATGCGCCGCTTCGGTTACCGCGAGCTTGAGCTGGCGATGCTGACGGCCGGCTTCGTGGTCGGGGTGCTCACCGAGTTGGTCGTTCTCTACGGCGGCGGCTGATCAGCGGATCAGGCGAGCCGAGCGCTCCGCCTCGACCATCGAAGTCAGCGTTGCCGCGGCGTCATGGCCCGGGCGCCAGCCCAGGAGCTTGCGAGCCCGGCTGGTGTCCATCAAGACCGGGTGGCGCACACTCTCGATCCACTGCGCCTCGGCCGGGACGAAGGGCAGGCGAGCGACCAGCTCGGCCGCAGCTCCGACGGTGAGGTCAGGGATCGGGATGCTGTACCAGCCCAGCGCATCGGCCAGGTCAGACATCGTGATCGACCCCGGGCCGGCGAGGTTGTAGACACCCGGCTCGCCCCGGCCCAGAACGGCGGCCCGCATCGCGGTGGCCACGTCATCGTGGTGAACGAGCTGGAATGGCACCCCCGGATCGGGAATCACCGGCTTGAGCGCGGGCATGAACTCCAGGGCGCGCAGGATCGCCGCCGGCATCCGCTCCCTGAGCTGGATGTAGGGGATGCTCTCGAGCAGCGTGAGCGCATCGGGCCCGGCGACGATGCAGGGCCGGAACACGTAGGCGTCGGTCTTGGTCCCCTCGAGCAGCTCCCACAGGGCGGCCTCGAGTTCGGCCTTCTGGGCCGAGTAGTAGTGACGCTTGCTGCCGCGGGGCTCGATCTCCTCGGTCAGCAGCTCGGGACGGTCACCGTGGAAGCCGTAGGCGGCCACCGAGGAGGCGTAGACCAGGCGCTTGGCGCTGGCGGCGATCGCGGCTCGGAACACGTTGCGCGATCCCTCGAGGTTGACCGCCGTGGTCTCCTCGAGGTCACCCATGATGATGAAGGCCAAATGTATGACGACGTCGGCGCCGGCCACCACTTCGGCTACCGCGTCGGCATCGAGGACGTCGGCTTGCCGGTACTTGGTCTTCTTCAGGCCGGCCTGGGCAGGGTCAAACGGGCTACGAGCCATGGCCTCGATCCGCCCAACTTCACGGCTGCGCTCGAGTGCTCGCAGCAGCGAGCGGCCGATGTCACCGGTCGGGCCGGTGACCGCGACGCTCAGCTTCTTCTTCGAGCTCGAGCGGGCGGCCGGCACGGCGCGAGTCTAGTGAACCGCTAGTACCCGGGCTCGCCGGGTAACACGATCCGGACCTGCTCGCCCGAGCCGACCACCCGGGGTTGGACCGGCGTCACCGTGTGGGCCCGGGCGTGGGCCATCAGGTCGTCCGCGGACGCGAAGACCGCGATCTGCTCGAGCTGCTTGATAGTCGGAAAGACGAGCATGATTTCCTCAGACTCCCCGGCGGCCAGCGCGGCGGCGGGCGTGAACCAGCGCGCATCGACCATCTCCTCGCCGTCGACCACGGGCTCGGCGCCCGGCGGCCGCGGGGCTAAGAAGAACCAGGTGTCGTAGCGGATCTTGACCTCTTCGGGCGTGATCCAGCGGGAGAAGGTGATCAGTTCGCCGGCGTCGGGGAGCGCGATCCCGGCCTCTTCACGCAACTCGCGGATGGCCGCCGCGCGTAGGGCCGCGTCGCCCGCCCCGTCCTCGGGGTTGACCGCCCCGCCCGGGAACACCCAGGCGCCGCCCATGAAGCGCGCCCCGGGGGTGCGCTGGGCGAGCAGCACCTCGAGGCCGTCGCCGCCGCCGCGCAGCACGATCACGGTGGCCGCGAGCCTGGGCACAGTCGCGGGCCCAGGATTGAACTCGGCTCCCGGCTCGGGTCGGTTCGCGCTCACTCAGCCGACCCTATCGAGGTTGGCGGCCCCGGGAGTGTGCTCTCGCTACCCTTCCGCGCGTGAAATACATGTGTGAATCGTGCGGGTTCATCTACGATCCCGCCGAAGGAGATCCGGACGGCGGGATCCCCCCCGGGACCGAGTTCGCAGACATTCCGGACACGTGGTTCTGTCCCGTGTGCGGCGCGCGCAAGCGGGACTTCACGCCGTACGAGGACTGACCGGACGCCGTACCAGGACTGACCGGACGCCGTACCAGGACTGACTGCGCCTGGGGCGGGGGCAGCCACGCCGAGCCGCTGCCCGGCTCAGGCGACGAGATGTGTGGGGCGGACCGAACCGACGCGGGTGACCTCCGCGACTGCGGACGCCGTGATCGCCACCAGCCGCCGCAGGTCGTGCTCAGACATGGCGAGCGCGGGCATCAGCACGAGCACGTCACCGAGCGGACGGATGATGGCGCCGCGGCGCCGCGCGGCCAGCGTGGCGCGATGGCCAAGACGGTCCTGCGCCGACGTGGCGGCCAGCTCGATGCCGACCATCATCCCGCGCTGGCGGACCTCGGCCACGCCGGGCAGCGTCGCCACGCGTTGCTCGAGCCAGCGTCTGAGCAGCTCGATCTTGGCGGGCAGCCGTTGCAGGGTTCGCTCGCGCTCGAACGTCTCCAGAGTGGCGATCGCGGCCGCGCAGGCCAGCGGATTGCCGGTGAAGGTGTGCCCGTGAAAGAAGGTTCGAAACTCGTCAAAGCGACCCAGGAACCCCTCGTAGATCCTCTCGGTGGCCAGCGTCGCCGCCAACGGCAGATAGCCGCCCGTGAGCCCCTTGCCGACACAGAGCAGATCGGGCGTGACGTTCTCGTGCTGGCAGGCGAACATCCGGCCCGTGCGGCCGAACCCGGTCGCCACCTCGTCGCAGATCAGCAGCGTGCCGTACTGGTCACACAGCTCCCGGACCCGCCGCAGGTACCCGGGGGGCTGCATCAGCATCCCGGCCGCACCTTGCACGAGCGGCTCGACGATCACCGCCGCCACCTCAGCACCGTGCTCGGCGAGCAGGGCTTCGAGGTGTTCGGCCTCGCCCGCCCGAGCTTGGAGGGAGTCGAACAGCAGCGGGTGATAGAGCGAGTGAAAGAGGTCGATGCCGCCGACGGACACTGCTCCGATCGTGTCCCCGTGGTAGGCGTTCTGGAGGCACACGAAGCGGGTCCGGGCGGTCTGGCCACGCTGCGCCCACCACTGGAAGGCCATCTTGAGGGCGATCTCGACCGCGGTCGAGCCGCTGTCTGAGTAAAAGACGCGCTGCAGACCCGGCGGAGCGATGGCCACCAGCCGCTCGGCGAGCTCGATCGCCGGCTCGTGCGCGAGGCCGAGCATGGTCGAGTGCGCGACTCGGCCCAGCTGAGCGCGGATCGCCTCGTCGATCGCCGGATGGCGGTGCCCGTGGACGTTGCACCACAGCGACGAGACCCCGTCGATGTAGGCGTTGCCATCACGGTCGAACAGGTTGGTGCCCTGCGCCCGGTCGATGACCAGCGGCTCCTCGTCGTCATGCCAGCCCTGCTGCTGGGTGAACGGATGCCAGAGGAAGCGACGATCGGCGGCGATCAGATCCGCGGTGTCACGCACGGCTGCCAAGGTAGTCTCGGGACCGGACGGCTCGGAGGTCGGGCCGGCTGCAGGTCAGCTCAGGCCCAGCCAGCGGGCGAGCGGAAGCGCGGCCGCGGCGCGGGCCAGCGCGGGCACCGTGGGCTGTGCGACCCGGGCCAGGGTGGCCACCTCGACCTCCCCCAGTCGCTCGATCGTCTCCCGGTTGGAGCGCTCGATCTGGCCGGGCGCCACCGGCCATGGAGTCAGCACGACGCCCGCCACCGGGAGTCCCGCCGCGCGCGCGACGGCGAGGGTGAGCAGGGTGTGATTGATCGTCCCGAGTCCGGGGCGGGCCGCCACCAGCAGCGGCAGCCCGACCTCACCGGCCAGCGCGCGCACGTCCCCGTCGTCGCCCAAGGGAACGAGCAGCCCGCCGACCCCCTCGACGACCAGCGCGGCTCCGGGCGCGGCCGCGCCCCGGATCCGCGAACCGAGGTCGGTCACCGACAACGGCCGGCCGGCCCAGGCGGCGGCGAGGTGCGGCGAGACCGGCGGACCGTAGCCCTCGAGCACGACGTCCTCGGGGCGGCAGCCGGCCACCGCGGCCACCAGCTCATGATCGCGCGCCCAGACCGGATCAGCGGCTTGGTCGAGGCCGGTGAGAACCGGCTTGAGGACCCGGAGCGGTTGTCCCTGCGTGCGGAGCGCGGCGACGATCGCCGCGGTCAGAACGCTCTTACCGACGCCCGTGTCAGTCCCGGTGACAAAGCAGCCATACACGCCCGCGGGCGCGGTCAGGCGGCGCGCCGGGAGCGTCCCGGGGCTTCGAAGTCAAAGACTCCCGCCCGGGGCGGGGGGGCGCGGGCGAAGTCCGGCTTGAAGTCGGGGCCGGGGTCGGGCTCGCGGCACCGCGGCGAGGCGGCTGGACCGGCCGCGGGGGCTGGCTATTATACATATCTCC
>JBPCIY010000029.1:0-39361 GCA_051005855.1 Solirubrobacteraceae bacterium
GCCCCTCTCGGCGCAGTGCGGACCCAGAGGTTGAGCGGCGGGCTGGCGCCCAGCCTTCGGGCGATGCGGCGCAGCCCTTCGTGCAGGAGTGCCGCGCCGGTGGGTCCGTCGTCCTCGAAGGCGCCGCGCGGACGGCGCGGGACGAGCATGAGCTGGAAGGGAATACGCGAGGCGTAGGGCGCGAGCAGCACCGCCTCGTTGTCGATGGCGACGATGCGCTCGCGCCGGCGCACCTCCTCCTGGAGGAGGTCGGCGAGCAGGTTGCCGCCCATCTGACGGGTGGCGTAGGCGCCGAAGCGCTCGCGCTCGCGGGCAACCGCGGCGGGTACGAAGTCAAGCGCGTAGAGCTGGGCGTGGGTGTGGGGCAGCGAGGCCCCCGCTTCGCGGCGCTCGTTGACGATCACGTGGACGCAGGCGGCGCCCGAGTGGACGCGGATGCGCTCGCGCCAGACGTCCATCGCCACGGCCACCTGTTCGACCCCAAGCTCGCCCAGCGACGTGACCGGGGTCGGTGCGTTGACGATCACCTCGTGGAAGCCACGCGCCGCCCCCGACCAGAAAAGCTCGGGGTTGGCGTGGGGGGCGGGCGGCTGCGCGTCAGGGTCCAGCGCCGGATAGAGGTTGGGCACCACGCGCACCGTCCAACCGGGCGTGTCGGCAGCCCCTCCGCCCGGGCGCACGGCGTAGAGCTCGGGCGGCGTGCGGTCCTCGTGACCCTCGGCGAACGGATCGTCTTCGCGATCGAGGGGCTCAGCCGGGGTGGCACCGAGCCCCCCGCCTGGGCGCCCCGCGCGCGCGCCGGCAACCAGGGCCCGCGGATCGGTCAGCGGGTCGATTCGGAGCTCCGGCATCAGCGCCCTGCACCACTAGTCAGAGGTACTTCTCCATCGCGATGTGCTCGATCCCCGCCTCCATGAAGATCCGCCCGCACGGGAGATAGCCGGCGGCCTCATAGAGCGCGCGAGCGTAGGTCTGAGCGTGGAGCACGAGCCGGCGGGCCCCGGCCGCCCGCGTCTCATCGTCGGCGAGGTCGAGCAGGGCGGAGGCGATCCCGTGCCGGCGGGCGCTGGCTCGGACGGCGAGCCGGCTGAACTGCACGGTGTTACCGATGAACAGCAGCCGACAGGTGGCGAGCACCTCGCCTCCCGCGACGGCCACCAGGTGCAGCGATTCACCGTCGCGACCGTCGTGCTCTTCTCGCTCGGGGACCCCCTGCTCGTGGCAGAAGACCTCGTGGCGGAGCTCGAGCACGGCCGCCATCTCCTCCTCGCCGCGGGCGCGGCGCACGTCGTAGGTCAGCGTCCCGGTCATCGCAGGGCGTAGCGGGTGATGTCGCGCTCCAGGGCGGCCGCGCTGAGGTAGGGGCCGGCGTGGTCATACACGTAGGTGCGGTGGCCCCGGCGGCTGAAGAACAGCGTCTGCGGGAAATAGGTCGAGGCCGCAAACGCGCTCGAGACCGATTCGTTGGGATCGGCATAGCTCGGATAGCTGACCGGGAAGCGGTGCAGGAAGGCGGCCGCCGAGCCGTTGCCGTCCTTGGCATCGAGGCCGATGAAGGCGACCTGCCGGCCGAGCTTGACCGAAGCCTGCTGGAAGATCGGGAACTCGCTCTGGCAGGGTCCGCACCAGGAGGCCCACTTGTTGACCACCACCGGATAGCCATGCAGCGCCGCCATCCGAGCGCGGAAAGCGGGCAGCCCGCCGCCCAGCAGCTGGTTGCCCTGGCCATGCAGCGAAGTGAGGATCGGCGGGGAGCCCCGCAGAGCCGCGGCGACCGCGCGGGCCGACGGGGCCGCGTTGTGGACGGAGCGAGCGCCGCACCCCGCCACGAGCGAAGCGGTGACCAGCAACGCGGTTGACCAGGCTCGGACGCGCACAGCCCGACAGCTTGCCACACGTCCCGTGCGGCGTATCTGCTTAAATACTGGCTATCCTCTCGTCAGATGGCGAGGGGAACGCCTCGCCTTTACTCGGCAATCACGCCGAGTCCGCCTGAGTCGCTACGACGTAACGCCGCGGCTCGCTCATTCTGACGCAACCTGGCAATCACTGATGGGTGTCACCACCCCCTTTCCGAGTCCTGACGCGATCGCACGCGCCGAGCGGCTGACGCGCGAGCGTTTCGTCTACGACGGCGAGACGCTCGAGGAGGCGCTGGCCCCCGGGTCCGCCCGGCGGCGCGCCCTCGATGCCGCACTCGCCGAGCTGGAAACGGCCGCAGGCGCACAGCAGCCATCGATCGAGTGGCGCCGCGAGTTCTCGCTGCTCCTCGGCTTAGAGCGGGTGCTCTCCGAGGAAGAGCCCAGCCTGGTCGATGGGACCGTCCTCTCCGCCCACCAGGTCGACGCCCTCTCGGGCACGCTGACCGCGCTCCTGGCCGAGGCCCAGCGCAGCGCCAACGGGGCGGGCGCCGGCAACGGCAGTGCAGCTGCGAACGGCAACGCGCCGGCCGCCGAGGCCGAGACCGACGCCCGGTCGCGCCGCCCCCGCCCGGCCGACGACGAGCCGCCGGACGACGAGGACATCGACGCCGAGCTCGAGCTCGAGCTCGATGCTGACGACGACGAAGACGCCGACGATCTTGACGACGAGGATGAGGGCGAGCCAGAGGACGAGGAGCCTCAGGACTGGGACGAGGAGTCAGACGAGGAGGACCAGCTCGAGGAGCAGCCCGAGGATCCCAACGCGGCCAAGCGCTTCTGGTTTGAGCACGCCACCGGCGCCGGCAAGACGGTGGCGGCGCTGGGCTTCGTCGAAGCGTCGCGGACCGGCGGCGTCCTGATCCTCACCCACCGGCGCAACCTTGTCGATCAGTTCCATGGGGAACTGCGCGATCGCGGCTACCGTGACCGGATCGCAGCGGCCCTGCTCGACGGCCACGACTCCGCCAACGGCCCGGTCACGGTCGAGACCTACCAGTGGTTCGTGCGTAACGCGGGCCGAATCTCTGATGCCTACACGATCGTGATCTGCGACGAAGCGCACACCGCGCTGGGCGAGAAGACCTCGGCGGCGATCCGGGCCTGGGCTGGCCCCGTGTTCGTCGGGATGACCGCGACCGGCGCCCTGATCGCCCGCCACGTCACCGACCTCTTCCCCACCCAGACCAGCCGCTTTGACCTCGCCCAGGCCGCGCGCCGTGGCGTCATCGCCCCGCTGCGGTGCATTCGCATCCCGCCGGGACCGGGCGTGCGGACGATCGCCAAGGTCCCGTTGCGCCGGGGCGAGGTGGACACCGAATTTGATCAGGAGATGCTGGCCGAGCTGTTGGACCAGACCCCGTTCAACCTGGCCATCGCCGACCTCTACAAGACGCGCTTCAACGGCGTCCCCGGCGTCGTCTACGCCGCCGGCGTCAAGCACGCCTACAACGTCGCCGCGGCCTTCCGCGAGATCGGCATCAAGGCGATGGGGGTGTCAGGCGAGACTCCCAAGCGCGAGCTGGCTCGGATCCTGGCCGACTACGAGTCGGGCAAGGTCGACGTGCTGGTCAATGCGCAGCTGCTCGCCGAAGGCTGGAACAGCCCCCGGGCGACGATCTGCATGCACCTCGCCCCGACCGCGTCCAAGCGCATCTATCAGCAGCGCGTCGGCCGCGTCACCCGGCGTCACCCGGGCAAGGAAGCCGGCATCGTGATCGATTTCGTGCACCCGGCGACCAAGCACGACGACCCGGTGGTGACCCTGCACTCGCTGCTGGACCGCGACGTCTACCGCGGCGGCGCGATCGTGGTCGGGCCGGTGCGCCGCGGCCGCGGGCGGCGCGTCCGGGTCGAGCGCCGCGTGCTGCCGGTGACCCCCGATCCCGAGCGCCGGGCCGAAGTCTTCGAGCGCGAGCTGTGGCGGATCGCGGTCGAGCATCTGGACTATGGCGAGCAGCACGTCTGGGCGGCACTCGCCGGCGCCCGCGTCGCGCCCAACGGGTGGCGGCGAGCCAAGGCGATGCTCCACTTTGACCGCGGAGGCGAGCTCAAGCGCCGCTTCCTGCTCACCGCCGTGCAGCGCAACCGCAACGCCCAGCTGCGCCTGCGGGCCCTTCAGGAGATCGCGGCCAGCCGCGACGCCGAGGCCTTCGACACGGCGATCGACATCATGGGCGGCTGGCCACGCGACGAGCGGCGCGAGGGGGTCAAGATCATGCTTCAGGCGCTCGCCGAGCGCCGCATCGGCCGCCGCGACCAGGCCAACGCCTGGATCTGGCGGATGGCCGAGTACACCCGGGACGTCCACGAGGAGTACGCCGTGCAGCGCTGGCCCGAGACCAAACGGCTCCTCGGGCTACTCGTGAACTCGAGCGGCTCCGCCCACGCCCGCAACGCCCGCCGCCTCGTCCATGCTTCGCGCAAGGAGGACCGTCGCCTGTCGGCTGCCCTGCTCGCGGCCGCGCTGGCCCACACGCCGGAGGCCGAGGAGGCGCTGCGCGGCGCCCGCACGCGGATGGCTCGTAAGCCGGCGGCGCTGGCCCGTGAGCTGCTGCGCAACTTCCCCAAGGGCCGGCGGGGCAACAAGCGCCGGCGACGCAAGACCGGGTCGGGCTCCAACGGCGGCGTGGGCAAGCCCGAGAGCACCGAAGTGCTCGAAACGGCCAACGACCTCGACCTCCGCGCCGACGCCGACCACGACCGGGACGCCGAAGCGGCAGCCTAGCCGTCGCCGCCGTAGGCCTGAAAGGCGCTGACTCGCCGCCGGCTACGGCGCAGGAGGGCGCGGACCGCCAGTGCCCGGGCGTGCTCGACCGGAGAGGCGTTGGGCCCCGGACCCGGCGGCGAGGCGCGTGCCCCGTGCACCGACGCCCACAGGGTCTGGTCTGAGATCTCCTGGGGCACGGCGTCGATGCGGTTCCACGGCAGCTGGTTGGATACGCGCGCCAGGGCTGCGGTACCCCCGTTCTTCTGTCCGATGTCCTGGGTCGGAGCAACGACGTTGTAGGGCGTCGCGTCCGGCGCGGTGTTCCCGCTCAGGAAGGCGTCGTACATCGGGGTGGCGAGCGCGTCGTTGAGCGACAGGGGATCGATTCCCGCGATCAGCTCTGCCGTGCGCAGCATCGAGTACTGGTCGTAGGCGGTATGGACGACGGCTCCGTGGCGGGCCCACGGGCTGATCACGAAGGCCGGCATCCGATGCGAGTCGACGTGGTCAGCGCCATCCTGGGAATCGTCTTCGACGACGAAGATTGCCGTCGAAGACCAGATCGAGGAGTGCGAGATCGCGTCGACGATCTGCCCGAGACCCAGGTCGTTGTCAGCGATCATGGCCTGCGGCGTGTAGTCACCGGTGGTGGTGCCGTTGGTGTGGTCGTTGGGCAGGATCATGTAGTTCAGGGTCGGCACGGTGCCTGACGCGACCTGCTGCGCAAACTCCGGGTACCAGGTGTTGAAGCGGCTCTGGGACCCAATCGGCTTGCCAGTGCCCTTGTAGACGCCCGAATCCTGAGTGCAGGTCGTGACCACACCGGGCCGAAGGCAGCCGATGAAGACGTTGTTGGGATAGGCGGCGTCGGTGTTGGCGGCGACGCCGCTATACGTCGAGCGGTTGGCGGCGTTGCTGGTTGGCGTCGTGCCGACCGCCTCGCCGTAGTCCCGGAAGCTGATGCCCTGCCGGACGGCCTGGTCGAAGATGTAGTCACGGGGTGGGGCGGTGACCGGGTAGATCCCGAAGTCAAACCCGCGGTTGCGGTTTGAGTAGTTTGCCGCCAGCGCCTTTTGCACGTAGTCGTTGGCGTAGCCGCCGGCGGTGATGATGTGCCCGTCGACCGAGACCTCGGAGTCGGCGTACAAGTGATCGAGGAGCGGGAACTGGCTGGCCAGGGCGTGTGCGTTGGGCGTCACTCCCCCGGTCGGCCCGGACACACCGTTGTTGTCGAACAGTTGCAGCGCAGCGGAGCCGTCGCCGCGCGGATTGGAACCGAACACCTGGTCGTAGGTCCGGTTCTCCCGCACGATGTAGAAGACGTGCTTGATCTTGGTGCTCGCACCCTGCCCCGGCGCCGGCACGGGGCTGCCGGCCGGTTGCCTCTCAGCGCTGATCGGCACCACTTCCTTATCGGTGAGGGCTGAGCTGGCCGCCATCTGCTGATCACTCGGCGTGGGCAAGGTCCCAACTCGACCGAGCAGCTTGTCGAGCACGTAGGTGCCGTAGATGTTGGTCGGCGTGATACCGGCACGCTTGTCGCCCCCGAAGTAGTACTCGGGGTTTGGCCCCGACCCCATGCCCTTACCCGCGATCCACAACAGTTGTGAACCGTCGGGCGTGACCTGTACGTCGTCCGGATAGGCCGCCGTCGGCAGCCTCCCGATCAGGTGCAGAGCCGGCAGGTTGGGGAGATAGCCAGGGGCGGCCCGGCAGGCGAGGATCCGCTGGAGGTGGCGTTGAGCGCGAGCCAACAAACGCGCGCGCCGGCGGCCCGATTTGACCCCCGCGGCCCGCAGCACGGCCCGCACGTAAGCGTTGACCTGTCTCCGGGTCGGACCGGCGCAGGCGCTGAGCGTCCGTAGGCGCAGGTAGCGGCGTGCCAGCGCGTGGACGTGGCGCCGGTAGCGGCGGACCGCAACGGCCCGGCGATGGCGGCCGTGAACGAGCCGCAGGGCGGCGGCGGCACGGTGCTGGGCCCGCCGGTAGGTGAGGATGTTGCGCCGGGTGGGGGGTCGCACTACCCGCCGGGGGATGATCGGTGCACCCGCGGCGGGGCGGCTGGAAAGCGAGATGGCGGCGATGGCGTCCTCGCCGGAGTCGGCGGCGTAGAGCGTCTGTCCGTCCGGCGTCACCGCGAGCTTGACCGGGGCTGTGCCGAGACCCTGCGAGCGCGCGACCGAGGTCAGCGAGACAATCCGTTTGGTGGTGGTGTCCACAGACGCAATGAGATCGCGGTTGGTCACGGCCACGTAGATGCGATTTCGGGTCGGATCGGTGACCATCCCCTCCGGATGGCTGTTGAGATCGCCCTGCGCGCCGCCGAATCCCGTGATCGTGGTGACGATGCTGGCCTTGACCGGGTCGATGACCGTGACGGTCCCGTCGTACTCGTTGGAAACGTAGGCCAGGCCGCTGTGGTCAAAGGCGACACCGGCAGGGTAGGTACCGGTCGCCACCGTCGTCTGAGCCAGACTGGGCAGATCGACGATCACCGCTTTGTCGGCCTCGTTTAGGGCGACCACGAGCTTGCTCTGGTCCGGGGAGATGGCCAGACCCTCCGGGTACGCACTCCCCACCCCGCTCGTCGGAGGCAGGGAATTCGTGCGTCCCGAGCCGCCGGTGGTCGAGGCCAGCGCAATCGGCGCGCGCTCCGTGCCATGCCCCGTGCTGGGATCGACGGTAAAGACGTGAATCACGTCGCCCTGCCCGCCCATGACCGGGCCTTCGATGGGTGAGTCGCCTTTCGGAGTCCCTCCCACGTACGCGCGGGCGCCATCACGAGTAAAGGCAATCCCCCCGTAGCACCCCGGCAGCGGCAAGGTCTGCTCGACCGCCCCGGTGTGGACGTTCATGACCCGCACATCGTCGGAGCCATGGCCGCAGTCCAGCACCCACAGGTAGCGACCGCCGGGGGTGAGCGCGCTACCGGTCGGAAAGTCACCCACCGTTGTCATGCGCCCGACCGGATGCAGGAGCCGGCCGTTGGACGTGATGCCAAGCGCGGGGCCCACCCTTCCCCCAGGCCCGGTGTCGGCCGAGGCCAATCCTGTGCCCAAGATCAGGACGAGGAGCATCACGGCGCCCCAGCCCCGCCTGCCCAGTAGCTGAAAGCGCGTCACCTGTTACACCATATGGGAATCTGGACCGGAGCTTGTTACCGACTCGTGCGCGCTCGGCGTCTACATGAGCGTGCCGAGCGCCAGGGGGACCACGCGGTCGGCACCGGCGCGGCGCAGCTGCCCGCCGACCATGGCCAGCGTCCAGCCCGAGCTGCGCCGGTCGTCGAGCAGGATGCCGGTCCCGGGCGGAGGAGTGGCGATGGTCTTGAAGGCGCCGCGGACGTTGGCGGCCTGTTGGACGGCATTGGCCATCTCGCGCTGGGGCGGACGCGGACTGGTGCGGCGCACGAGCCTCAGGGCGGGCACGCCGAGCTCGGCGGCCAACCCGTCGGCCAGGCGCTCGAGGATGGCACCGAGCGCCGCCGAGGGCACGGCCGTGACCCACGTAACCGTTTGACCCAGGCCGGGAGCGCCGCGCACCAGGTCAGCCAGGGCGGTGACCACCTCGGCGTCAAGCTCGCCGGCCTGGAGTCCCCGCGCCACCGCCGGCCACCAGCCACCGTCACCGAACCGCGCCAGCGCCCATCCCGGTTCGGTGCGGGCGTCGTCGGGGATCTTGCGCATCGTCCCGGTGGCGTCGGGCGCCATCTTCTTGACCTCGAGGGCCAGGGGACGCGAGCGCAGGTGGCGCGTCGCAAGTTCGATCAGCTCCGGTGCCGGCGGCCGGGCAAAACGGGGCGCCGTGCACACCGAACAGCGTCCGCAATCAGGAGAGCCCGACCCCACCCACCCGTCGTCGAGCTCCTCCTGGAGGACGCGCATCAGGCAGCGACCGTCGGTCCCGAACGCCGCCATCGCCTCCTGCTCGCGGCGGCGAAGCGCGGTGACCTGGGCGTAGCGGTCGCCGTCGTAGCTCCAGTCGGCTTGCGGCACGAGCTGCCAGCGCGAGCCGGCGCGGCGCACCGCGCCCTCGACGTCGAGGATCTTGAGCATCGCTTCGATCCGGCCCATCCCGAGGTTGACCACGGCCATCAGCTCACGGATGCTGCGCCCCGCCTCCCCGGCCGCCTCCAGCTCGGCCAGTACCGCCGCGACCCGCTGGCGGTCCGGGAAGGCCTGCTCGATGAAGAAGTCCTGGATGCGGCGATCCTCGCCGCCACGCAGCAGCACGACATCGGCATGATCGACGCCCCGCCCGGCCCGACCGACCTGCTGGTAATACGACACGACCGAACCGGGCGCCTGGTAGTGCACGACAAACGTCAGGTCGGCCTTGTCGTAGCCCATGCCCAGCGCACTCGTGGCGACGACGGCCTTGAGCTCGTTGGCCAGCAGGCGTTCCTCGATCGCGATCCGGTCGGCGTTCTCCTGGTCACCGCTGTAGGCCACGGCCGCAATGCCGTTGGCGGTCAAAAAGGAGGCGACCTGCTCGGTGTCTCGCTTGGTGAGGGTGTAGACGATCCCCGATCCGGGCAGGGCGGGCAGATTCTCGACCAGCCAGGCCAGTCGCTCCGCGGGTTGGCGCAGCTCGAGGACCTCGAGCCGCAGGCTGGTCCGGGCCAGGGGCCCGCGGTAGGAGCGCAGTGGGGGTCCACCCGGGCGGGCGAGCTGCTGCACCACATCGCCGACCACGCGGTCGTTGGCGGTGGCGGTGGTGGCGAGCACGGCCACGTCGGGGGGCAGGGCATCGAGGATCTTCCCGGACCCGGCGATAGTCGGGGCGAAAGTCGTGGCCCCAGTCAGAGATGCAGTGGGCCTCGTCGATCACCAGCATCGCCACCGAGGCCGCAAACCGGGGCAGCATCTCCGCGCGAAAGTGCGGGTTGTTGAGGCGCTCAGGGCTGATCAGGAGCAGATCGATCGTGTCCTGGTCCAGGCGAGCGCGGACCTCATCCCACTCCTCACGATTGGTGCTGTTGACCGTGTGGGCGCGCAGGCCCAACCGCTGGGCGGCGGCGATCTGATTTCGCATCAGCGCCAGCAGCGGGCTGACGATCAGCGTCGGGCCGCCGCCGTCCTTCCGCAACAGCGCAGTCGCGAGAAAGTAGACCGCTGACTTGCCCCACCCGGTCCGCTGGACGCACAGCACCCGAGCGCGATCGACGACGACGTCGTGAATCGCCTCGAGCTGGCCGGGGCGGAAGTCCGCGCTCGGGTCGTCCGTGAGCGAGCGCAGACGATCCAGGACGGTCGCGGCAAAGGTCTCGGGGGCGTCAGCGGGCATCAGGTGGGCAGGAGATGCACTTCGCCGGCGGTCAGCGTCTGGACCGCGCCGTCGGCCGTGATCACGCGAAGACTCCCGTCGGCGTCGATCCCGTCGGCCCGGCCCTCGCCGGCCGCCCAGCGAACCGGGCGCCCGAACAGCGCGTCGCGCTCGCGGACGGCCTCGAGCACGGCGTTTCGGCCGGCGGCCAGCCAGACTTCGAGCGAGCGCAGCAGGCGATCCAGGGTCGGCTCGATATCCGCCGGGTCAAGACCCAGGGTCGCCGCCCGGCCCCGGAGCTCGCGCGGAAGGTCAGAAGCGCGCACCGCGACATTGAGACCCACCCCCACGACCGCCCAGTTCTCCTGGGGACGCCCTTCGACCAGGATCCCGGCCACCTTGGCGCCGTCAAGCAAGATGTCGTTGGGCCACTTGACCTGAGCCGAACCGGCGGCCCCGCCGGCCCGATCGGCCACCTCGGCCACCGCGACCCCGGTGGCGAGCGGCAGCAGCCGGGGTGGGTCGCGCACGATCAGCGAGCACAGGAGCGCCTGGCCGGGCGGAGCGCTCCACGTCCGGCCCTGACGACCCCGTCCGGCGCTCTGTTCACCGGCCGTGATCAGCGTTCCGTGGGGAGCACCGGCGGCGGCCAGCGCTCGGGCCCGTGAGTTGGTCGAGTCGGTCTGGCGCAGGTGCAGGCGAGGACGCCCGAGCGCCTTTGGCGCCGACGCACCGGCGGTGCTCATTGCGGCCGGATGCGCAACTCGTCGTCGATGCCCACACCGAGCCGCTGGGCCGCGTCACCGTGACTGACCGCGACCGAGAGCCGGCGGGCCGCGTCCTCGTAGAGCAGCAGCTCGCCACGGGCGACATCGGCAAAGGTGCGGGCGTACTGGGCGGGCAGCGCGCGATCGGCGTCCAGCGCGACCAGCGCGGCGTGACCGAGCTTGAGCCCGGAGCCGGCCAGCTGTTCGTGGCCGGCGTTGAGCTGCACGTTGCCAAAGCCGTCCACGTAGCGAACGTGGGTGATCAGGGTCCCGCCCTCCATATGCGCCTCGGGCAGCTCGAGCGCGACCAGCTCGGCGGGGTTCAGCGGATCCCCGACCTCGGGCACGGTGACGCCGTTGGCGAGCGCGGCGGCCACCGGCGCGAACAGGTCACGGCCGTGAAAGGTGGCCGACACTGGCTCGAGGCGAAACGGCGATCGCGCGATGTCAGCGGCGGCGACGACCCCGCCGGCCTGCTCGGCCGCGGGCAACAACAGCCCGTTGTCGGGACCCACCAGCATGCGGCCGTCAGCGGCCGCGAGCGCCACCGCGCGCCGCTCAGCGCCGACGTCGGGGTCGACCACGGCCAGGTGCACCCCGATCGGTAGATACGGCAGCGCCTCAGCGAGGACCGTCGCACCGGCGCGGACATCGTGGCGGCCGATGCCGTGATCAAGGTCGATGATCCGTGCGGTTGGACAGATGCCGGCGATCACGCCGTGACAGACCCCGACGAAGTGGTCGACGAGGCCGTAGTCAGAGAGGAAAGTCAGGATCGGGGCGGGCTCGTTCATGCCGACGGCCGCGAACCCTACCTGGCCCACGCGTGGGCTCGGCGTCAGCCGGCCAGGGCCTGCTCGTCGGGTGCCGCGAGGCGGCCACGCTTGGCCGCGTACAGGCGCTCGTCCGCGCAGTGGTAGAGCAGATCGGCGCTCAGCCCGTCGTCACGGCTGCAGGCCACTCCCACCGAGGCCGAGATCCGCTCGGAAAGCGCGAGACGCAGACGATCGGCCACGTGACTGCCCCGCTCCGCGTCGGCGTCGACCAGCAGCGCGGCGAACTCGTCGCCGCCGAGGCGGCCGAGACCGTCCGCCGGGCGCAGCGCGCCGGCCATCGCCTGCGTCGCCCAACACAGCAGCTCGTCTCCGGCCGAGTGGCCTTGACCGTCGTTGATGGCCTTGAAGTCATCGAAGTCGAGGACAACCAGGGCCAACCCCCCACCCGTCCGCTTGACCCGGGAGAGCTCGGCGGTTAGGCGTTCCGCGAAGCCGAGCCGGTTCAGGCAACCGGTGAGGTGGTCGCAGCGCGACAGGCGCCCGAGCTCCGAACGCGCCTGCTCCTGGATGCGGGCCTGGCAGATGCACATGACGCCGGTCACGGCCAGGGTCAGCATCAGGCCACCCAGGTAGACGGGATCCGTCGGGGGGCCCCCTCGCGGATCGACGGCCTGGCTGAGGATCAGGACCGCGACCAACGACACCACTGAGACCACCCCCACCAGCCACCGCGGATAGGAGAGCGCGGCGTACACGAGGGTGAGAAAGAGCATCAGCACGACCGGGCTGCGCACGCCGGCGTCCAAATCCGCGGCCACGGTGATGAAACCGACGAGGGCCAGGCTCCAGGTCAGGAAAAATGGCTCACGAAAGCGTCCGGCGACGATGCGCTCGTGGGGCAGGAGGGCGACGATCACGGTGGCCAGCGCCGCGCCGGCGACCATCGCCGTCAGGCCGCCGCGGTGCGGGCGACCCCAGGTGGCGGCGATCCAGCCCGATACGGCGGCCAGCAGCACGACGCTGAGCCAGATCCCGGCGTCGATCATGCGGGTGCGAAGCCGGAGCTCATCCTCCATGCGTCCGTAATCGGCATTGCGACCCTGGGGCTGTAGCGCGCGCGGACCGCCCGGCTCAACGGGGCGAGCGGGCAGCGTCGGCGATCAGGGCCTGAATCAGCCCCGGGATGTCGTGGCTGGATGCCTCGACATCGGGCTCGCGGCCGTGTTCGCGCAGGGTGTCGCTGGTCACGGGGCCGATGCTGGCCAGCCGAGTGCGCTCGCTCAGCGCGGCACGGACACCGGCACCGGCGGGAGCGGCAGCACCGGCGGTGCCGGCGTCGGCGGCGTCGGCGTCGGCGTCGGCGGCGGCGGCGGCGGCGAAGAAGAAGAAGCGCACGGTCGAGGACGACGTGAAGGTGACGTAGTCAGCCCGGGCCACCTGCTCCAGCTCGGCCACGCTGAGCGGATCGGCCACTGTCTCGTACAGGGCCAGGACGTCGACCTCGGCTCCGCGCTCGCGCAGGGCGTCGGGCAGCACGTCACGGGCCTCGGCGGCCCGGGCCACCAGCGCCCGGCGGACGGGCACGGCGGCCAGCGCCTCCACCAGGCCCTCGGCGACGAAGCGCTCGGGAACGACGTCGGCGATCAGGCCGTGCTCGCGCAGCGCCGCCGCGGTGCCGGAACCGATCGCGGCCACGCGCGCACTGGCGAGAGAGCGGGCGTCCTGGCCGGCGGCGTAGAGGCGCTCGAAGAGCAGGCGGACCCCGTTGGGGCTGGTCAGGCAGACGAGGTCATAACCAGACAGGTCAGGGGACGCGCCGGGCAGCGGATGGATTCGGATGGCCGGAGTCGGCACCACCTCGGCGCCCAGCTCGCGTAACCGGGCCGCGAGCCCTGAGGCCTGGGCACGGGCGCGGGTGACCGCGACCGTGAGGCCGGCCAGCGGCCGGGCCTCAGACCAGGACAGGTTGCTCCGCAGCGCCGCGGCCGGGCCGAAGACCGAGATCGCCGGCGCTCGGATCCCCGCCTGCGCCGCGACCGCGGGGATCGTGGCCAGCGTCCCGGTGACCACGCGCTGGCCCGAGAGCGTGCCGCGCTCGATCACCGCCGCCGGCTCGGTGCCGACCCGTCCCCCCGTGATCAGGCGCTGTGAGATCTGGGGCAGCTGACGCACGCCCATGTAGACGACCAGCGTGCCCGGAAAGGCGGCCAGCGCCGTCCAGTCCAACGCCGAGTCGGGCTTGGCGGGATCTTCGTGGCCGGTGACGAAGGCCACGGCACTCGCCGCCTCGCGGTGGGTGACGGGAATGCCGGCGTAGGCGCAGGCGGCGACCCCGG
Source organism: Solirubrobacteraceae bacterium (assembly GCA_051005855.1). Classification (GTDB taxonomy): domain Bacteria; phylum Actinomycetota; class Thermoleophilia; order Solirubrobacterales; family Solirubrobacteraceae; genus Palsa-465. The sequence continues at coordinate 13,774 of JBPCIY010000029.1, forward strand.
CGGTGATGCCGGGCACGACCTCGAAGGCGATCCCGGCCGCCCGCAACGCCTCGGCCTCCTCGCCGCCGCGGCCGAACACGAACGGATCGCCGCCCTTGAGACGGACCACCGTCTCGCCCGCCGCGCCGTGCTCCACCAACCAGGCCTCGATGTCCTCCTGAGAGACCGACGGCCCTCCGCCTTGCTTACCGGCGTAGATCAGCTGCGCCTCGGGTCGGGCGCCGTCCAACGCGGTGGCGGGGATCAACCGGTCATAGACGATCACGTCGGCCCGGGCGATCAGCTCAAGCGCGCGCGCGGTCATCAGCCCCGGGTCACCGGGACCGGCGCCCACCAGGTAGACAGTCATTGGGCCAGCACCTGCTCGGCCTCGTCCAGCAGCGCTTGGGCGCCGGCGGCCAGCAGACGCTCGGCACACACACGGCCGGCCTCTTCCGGCGCGGCCACGACCTCATCGAGCAGCCAGGCTGAGCCATCGGGCAGTCCGACCCAGCCGGCCAGCTCGAGCCGGCCGTCGGCTCGCGGACGGGCATGCGCGCCGACCGGGGTATTGCACGAGGCGCCCAAGGCGTGGACGAGCACGCGCTCGGCGCTCACGCACGCGGTGGCGGCCGGATCGCTGACCGCGACCAAAAGCCCGGGGGCGATCGCCCCGGACCGAGCCTCGAGGGCGAGCGCGCCCTGGCCGGCGGCGGGCACGAGGCCATCGAGGACTGCGCCGGCGTCCGCTGAGCGGCCGAGCCGGAGGAGCCCGGCCAGCGCGAGCACGAGCGCGTCCACCTGTCCGGCGGCGAGCTTGCGCAGGCGGGTGTCGACGTTGCCCCGCACGGTGACGACTTCGAGGTCGGGGCGCAGCGCCTGAAGCTGGGCGGCGCGGCGGATGCTGCTGGTTCCGATCCGAGCTCCGGGGGCCAGAGCGGTCAGCGCCGGGGCGCCGCACAGGGCGTCGCGCGCGTCCGCGCGGGCGGGGATGGCCACCAGCTCGAGTCCCGCGTCGAGCTCGGTGGGGACATCCTTGGCCGAGTGCACGGCGATGTCGATGCGATCGTCGAGCAGCGCGCGCTCGAGCTCGGAGACCCAGCGCGACTTGTCCTCGAGCACGGCTCCGCGGTCCCCGAGAGTGGTGATGGGGACGATCTCGACCTCACCGTCGAGCCGCTGGGCGACCCACTCGGCCTGGGTCAAGGCGAGCGCGCTCCCCCGGGTGCCCAGCCGCATCAGGGTCCGCGGCGGCCGCGGGCGAGCGCCCGGGCGGGGAGCTCGTGCACGTTGGTCGCAGTCGGTGGCGCCGGTTCGGCCTCGGGCCCCGGCTCGGCGGCGTTCAGGGCATCGTCGCTGACCGCGAGACCGAAGAGATCGCGGACCAGCGCCATGCGCGCGTGCACGCGGTCGTCGCGCATGTCCTTCATGGCCGCGGTCGGGTCGTGCAGGAGTCGGTTGACGATCGCCTTGGCCACCGCCTCGATGCGATCCAGATCCCGGGGCGACGCGGCCTCCCACTTGCCGGCGTTCTCGCTTACCACCTGCTCGGCGATGCGCGTGGCATGGGTGCGCAGCGCGGCCAGGGTGGGCAGGACCTCGAGCGAGCCCAGCCAGCCCGCGAAGTGCTGGATCTCCTCCTCGATGATGCCCTCGGCCTTGCGGGCCTCGGCCTGACGGACCTTGCGGTTGCGGTCCGCGACCGCCTCGAGGTCGTCAATGTCACGCAGGGACACGCCGTCCAAGTCTCCGCAGGCCGCGTCGATGTCCCGCGGGACGGCCAGATCGATGAGGAGCATCGGGCGTCCCTCGCGTTGCCCCATGACGCCCGCCAGGTCATCGACCTCGAGCAGCAGGTGGGGAGAGGCGGTGGCCGCGACGACGATGTCGGCTTCGAGCAGGGCGCACGGCAGCTCGTCGAAGCTCAGCGTTCGCCCGCCGTAGCGACGGGCCAGGCTGAGGGCACGATCCCGGCGCCGGTTGGCCACGAACACGGTCCGGGTTCCGCTGTCGGCCAGGGCCCGGGCGGTCAGCTCGCTGGTCTCGCCGGTGCCGACGATGACAACCTCACGCTCGGCCAGAGGCCCGAGCTGCTCGCGAGCCATCGCCACGGCGACGCCGGGCAGGCTGAGCTGGCGCTCCCCGATCGCGGTCTCGGTGCGGACCCGCTTTCCGGTGGCCAGCGCGGCCCGGAAGAGATGATTGGTCAGCGGTCCGGCCGTCTCGGAGGCGAGGGCGGCCTCGTACGCGCGCTTGACCTGACCCTGGATCTCGGCCTCGCCGACGATCATCGACTCCAGCCCCGCCACCACCCGATACAGGTGCCGCGCCGCCTCGCAGTTGCGGTGCGAGTAGATCGCCGTGGCCAGCCCCGTGGGGCGGATCCCGGCCTGGCGGGCGAGCATGGCCAGGACGGTGCTCTCGGCCTCCACCGGGTCCCCGACCACCAGGTAGACCTCGGTGCGGTTGCAGGTCGAGACGGCCACCGCCTCGTGGACATCGGTGGCGCCGCGCAGGTCGCGCAGGAACTCGGCGACACGGCTGTCGAGCAGAGCCAGACGTTCGCGGACTTCGACCGGCGCCGTCTTGTAGGAGACGCCGATGGCCAGCAGTTCACTCATCAGGCCACCGTCTCGCGCTCGCGCTCGTCCTCACGCGCCCGGGCAGCCTCCACGTCGCGCTGCAGTTCGGCCAGCTCGCGCTCGGTTCGCTGCGCGCGGATGGCCATGATCCCCACGTAGACCAGGATCAGGATCACGAACACGATGTAGGCGCCGGCAACGAACTTGCCTGACTTGCCGAGCGGGAGCGCCGGGGCGACCGCCAGGAGAAGGCTCACGACGGCGCCGCGCTGCGGCCCGTGGGCCGGATCGCGTCCTCGCCGAGCATCGTGCGGCGCAGGCGGCGCACCTGCATGCGGGTGTTCTTGGTCGTCATCTCGTACTTCCACAGGGTCACGTAGAGCAGCGCTATCCCGAGCAGGGCGATCAGGAAGGTGACCCGCATCGACCCCGGGAGGCTGCCCCCGCCCAGGGTCAGGACACGAGGGTGCACGAACTGCTGGGCGAGCCGCACGGCCATGAAGTTCAGCGGCACGAAAGCTCCCGCCACGACCGAGAAGACACTCGCGTAGCGCGACTGGCGCTCGGGGTCCTCGATCGAGAAGCGCAGTGGCTGATAGGTGGCGAAGAGCAGGAGCACGATCAGGAACGAGACCAGCGTCGGCTCGTTCCAGACCCACCAGTGCCCCCACGACGCCTTGGCCCAGATCGAACCGGTGATCAGGCCGCCGATTCCGAAGATCAGCGCCATGTGGATGGCCACGTAGGAGCGCATGTCCCACTTGCGATCCCCGGTGCGCAGATAGCCGATGGCGAGCCCCGCACCGAAGATGAAGCCGCCCAGCGAGACGATGGCCAGCGGGACGTGCAGGTAGAAGATCTTCTGCACAAAGCCCTGGTCGGCGTCCAGCGGGGCGTAGAAGAAGGTGAGCCCGAGCGCGATAGCGATCGTGGCGATGGTGGCGAATGAGAGGCTCCGGAGCCCCTTGCCGTACGTCGTCGAGGGGGTGATGGCTAGTCCTCCAGAAGGAAGTCGAACACCGCGTAGGCGAGCAGTGCGAAGACCAGATCATAGAGCCCGAGGATCGCCAGCCATCGTCCCGGGGGCGAGCCCGACGTGTGCAGCGTGAGCAGCGGGCCGATCGCCCGCGCGGTGGCGATCAGGGCCGGGATCAGCAGCGGCAGCGAGATCACGGGGCCGATCAGGTCCCGGGCGCGGGTGTGGACGGCGATCGCCGAGACCAGCGTCCCGATCACGGCCAGCCCGATGTTGGTGAGAATGAGAATAAGAATCAATCCCAGGATCGCCGGGCGCAGCGACGGGCCGAGCAGGAACAACGCGAAGGCCGGCACCGCGATCACCTCGAGCGCGGACAGAAACACGAACAGCGCCGCCGCCTTGGCGAGCAGCATCGCGGTGCGGTCGACCGGGGCGAGCAGGAACGCGTCAAAGCCCCCCTGCTCACGCTCGGCCACGAACAGCCGGTTGATCCCGAGCACGGCGGCGAACAACAGGGTCGCGGTGAAGACGCCCGCGGCCAGCTGCCCGTCGATCGTCGCCCGGTTCAGGCCGAAGTGAAAGATCACAAAGGTGACTACGGCCAGCAGGATCATGGCCGGCACCGTCTCGAGCGTGCGCAGCTCGACGCGCAGGTCCTTGCGCAGGACGATCAGCGCGGTTCTCATGCGTAGAGCTGCTGGAGTCGGCGGTCGTCAAAGTCGGCGGGCTCGCCCGCGAACACCGGGCGGCCACCCTTGAGCGCCAGCACGAGGTCGGCCTCGGCCAGGGCGGCGCGAGGGTCGTGGCTGGTCAGCACCCGGGTGACACCGGCGGCGCGGCCGATCAGGGGCTCGACCAGCTCTGAGGCGCCGGGGTCGAGGTTGGCTCGGGGCTCGTCCAAGAGCAGCAGTTGGGGTCGATGCAGTACGGCGCGGGCAATCGCGAGACGCTGCACCATCCCGCGCGAGAGCAGGCGCACCGGATCCTCGGCCCGCCGGTCCATGTCCACCGCGGCCAGCACCTCGGTCACGCGCTCCATTTTGACGCGGTGGAGCCGGGCGTGGTACTCGAGGTTCTCACGGCCGGTCAGCTCGCGGTAGAGCAGGGGCTCGTGCCCGAGCAGCCCCAGTCGGGCGCGGACCGCCCAGGCGCGCCGCGGCAGCAGCTCACCGAAGATCAGCACCTCACCGGCGTGGGGACGCAGGAGCGAGGCGAGGATTCGCAGCAGGGTCGACTTGCCGGCCCCGTTGCGGCCCAGCACGGCCAGGGTCGCTCCGGCCGGGACCTCGAGCGTCACCTCCCGCAGCGCGGTCCGCTCGCCGAAGTAGCGAGCCAGGCCGCGGCACTCAATGGCCGGGGGTTCGGCGTCCACCCTCGCGGTGCAGCGTTGCCACGGCGTGCTCGAGCGTCGGCGCGATGACCGGGAAGAGCTCGCCGATCGCCTTGGGGTTGCCGGGAAAGTTGATGATCAGCGTGCGTCCCGCCAGCCCCGAGACGCCCCGGGTGAGGATCCCCATCGGCGTGTAGCGGATCGCTTCCGCGCGCATCGCCTCCGCGAACCCCGGGGCGTGGCGATCGATGACGGCCAGGGTCGCCTCGGGGGTGACGTCATCGTCGGTGAAGCCGGTGCCCCCGGTGGTGAAGATCAGGTCAGCACCGGCGGCCAAGGTCTGGCGCAGCCAATCCTCGATCGCGGCCCGGTCGTCGGGCAGCACGTCGCGGGCCACGACCTCTGCCCCCGCGGCCCGGGCATGCTCGGCCAGCGCCGCTCCCGAGCGGTCTTCGGTCTCGCCGGCGGCGACCGAGGTCGAAACGGTGAGGATCGCGGTGCGCATCAAGCGCGCTGCCAGTTGCCTGAGCGCCCGCCGGACTTGCTGATCAGCCCGACGGAGACGATCTCCGCTCCGCGCTGCACGCCCTTGACCATGTCGTAAACGGTCAGCGCGGCCACGGAGGCGGCGGTCAGTGCCTCCATCTCGACCCCGGTGGGACCGGTGGTGCGAGCCTCGGCGGTGAGCTCGATCGTGCCGGCGGGCGGGTCGATCTGACCCTCGACCCCGACGAAGGAGAGCGCCAGGGAGTGACAGAGCGGGATCAGCTCGGCGGTCCGCTTGGCCGCCTGGATGCCGGCGATCCGGGCCACGCCGAGCACGTCGCCCTTGGGCGCGTCCCCCGCCTGGACGCGGCGGGCCGTCTCGGGGCTGACCTTGACGATCGCCCGGGCGATCGCGACCCGCTCGGTGGCCGGCTTGTCGCCGACGTCGACCATGCGGGCGCGTCCGCCGGCGTCGAGGTGGGTGAGCTCGCTCATCCGGCGACGGCCGGCGAGTGAGCGTCCTGCGCGGACTCGATCAGCTCGCGGACGCGGCCGGCCTGTCCCGCGCGCAACAGCGCGATCGGGTCGGGGTCACCGCCGACGATCGATTCGAAGAACTCCTTGCGGTCCTGGTAGGTGGGCAGCGTCGCCTTGGCCCAGCCGCGGGCCTCGTTGAGCATCACGGCGAGCTGGGCGTAGGGCTCCCCGAACCGCTCGCCGATCTCGCGCTTCATCCGCTTGGCCAGCGCGGGCGAGGCGCCCGCGGTCGAGATCGCCACCGCGAGCGGCCCGGTGCGAACGATCGCCGGGAGGATGAAATTGCACAGCGGCGGGACGTCGACCACGTTGACGAGCATCGCCTGGCGCTCAGCGGCATCGAACACGCTGATGTTGACATCGGTGTCGTTCGTGGCCGCGATGGCGATCAGGCAGCCTTCGAGGTCGGGCTCGTGGAATTCGCGGCGCGTCCAGGTGATCGACCCCTCTCGCGCCAGCGCTTCTAAGGCCGGATGGGCGTCGGGGGCGACCACGGTCACGGTGGCGTCGCAGGCGAGCAGGCCCTCGACCTTCTCCAGCCCGACCTCGCCGCCGCCGACGACCAGGCAGCGACGGCCGGTCAGCTTCAGGCAGGCGATGTAGAAGGGCGTCTCGAGCATGCCCTGGACGCAGCTCTGATCACAGATCCCCTTGCGGAGCTGACAGACGCATTCCTTGCCGGCGTAGGCCTGGGCGGGCATGGGGTTAAGCCTAGCCCGTGGCGGTTGGGCGCCCGGCCGGCAGGTCAGCGGCGCAGGGCGTCGCGGGCCAGCCGTGATCCGAGCTTGAGCAGCGGAGAGGCACCGGCGCGCAGGGCGGCGGCACGAATCGACGGCCGGCCGTAGAGGATCGCGGCAGTCTGCTTGAGCGCCAGGCCGAGCGTTTCGTCGTAGGGATGCCACCAGGGGTTGGCCACCGCCGAGGGCTCCCAGACCCGGAGCTTGATGTTCACACACTCATAGAGGCCGAACTTCGAGTGCGTGCGGCCGAGCCCCGACGCTTTGACCCCGCCCCACGGGCATTGACAGGCCCCGTGACTGAACATGTGATCGTTGATCCAGACCATGCCCGCCTCGAGCTCGCGGGCGATGCGCTCACCGCGGTCGCGGTCGGCCGTCCAGACCGAGGCCCCGAGGCCGAAGGCGCTGTCGTTGGCCAGCCTCACCGCTTCGTCCTCAGAGTCGACAACGACGATCGGCAGCACCGGCCCGAAGATCTCCTCGCGCATGATCCGCATGTCATGGGTGACGCCGGTCAGCACGGTTGGAGCGAAGAAGGAGCCGGACAGGCCTCCCGGCGCCGGGTCCACGGGTCCGCCGCAGAGCAAGCTCGCCCCGGCCGCCCGCGCGTCGTTGACCAGCTCTGAGACAAGCTCGAACTGCTCGCGGGAGACCATCGGCCCGATTGCCGTCTCCCACCCCATCGGATCGCCGATCGGCAGGGTGCCGGCGCCCCGGACGACCCCGGCGATGAAGCGCTCGGACACCTCGCGCAGCACGTAGACGCGCTCGATCCCCGAACAGGTCTGGCCGGCGTTGGCAAAGCCGCCCCACAGCGCTCCGGCGATCGCGTGGTCGAGGTTGGCGTCGGGCAGCACGACCATCGGGTCCTTGCCGCCGAGCTCGAGCACCGAGCCCTTGAGCTGGCGCGCACAGGCCTCGCCGACCCCCCGCCCGGTCTGCACCGAACCGGTGAAGAACACCTTGGACACGCTCGACTCAACCAGCGCCGCGCCCGTGCCCGGCCCGTGGATCACGCGCACCAGCCCCTCGGGGATGCCCGCGCGCTCGAACACGCGCCCGATCCGCTCGCCGATCAGCGGCGTCAGGGAGGCGGGCTTGAGGACCACCCCGTTGCCAGCCATGAGCGCGATGGCCACCTCCCCAAACGGGATGCTCCAGGGGTAGTTCCAGGGCGAGATCACGCCGATCACGCCCAGCGGCTCGTAGGTGAAGGCCGATCGTTTCGTCTTGAGGAAGAGCTGGGGCATGGACAGCGGCTCGTCGGCCAGGATCACCTGCCCCTCGCGCGCGATCCAGGTCAGCGCGTCGATCGTGGGCAGCAACTCCATCGTGAACGCCTCGTTGCGGGGCTTGCCCTGCTCGGCGACGATCAGGTCCCGGATCTCGTCGGACTCATCGATCAGAACCTGGGCGGCACGCTGGAGGTAGCGCGCGCGGTCGGGCAAGGTGAGCTGAGCCCAGAACGGCTGGACCTTGCTGACGGCGTCGACGACCGCCTGCACTCGATCGGGGGCCGTCGCCGGGACCGAGCCGAGATGGGCGCCGGTGGCGGGATTCAGTGACTCAAGCGTTGCCGAGGACGTGGCGGTCACGGCGCGGAGGCTATCGGCTGCTGGCAGGCGTCAGGCGGCGCGGGTCCCGGCCAAGGCGCGGGCCCGACCGACAAGCGCCTCGTGGAGGAGCTCCTCGAGACCCTCGGTCGCCTCGTGGTCGGCGATCACCCACGTGGGCTCACGGGCAAGATCGCCCAGTTCGATCACTCCGACGCCGACGATGGTCTCCGCGGCGCCGATCAGCGCCGTGGCGCAGATCATGATCCGTTCGCGCGGGGGCGAGCGCAGCAGGCGGGCCAGCTCGAGTCCCGTCACCGTTAGCCCCTGGCGATGCATCAGCTGCTCGAGCCCAGCCAGATCACGGACCCGGGCCAGCCGCAGGCACACGCGGGGACCGCGCGGAAGCCGGTAGTGGCGAGCCAGAAGGGCCCCGGGGTCAAAGCTCGATGTCACTTCCTACAGTGTAGTAGCTTCGTTTCATCGGTCGTCCAATGATCACGCTCCTCGGTGTTCAAATGCGCGTCCTCGTTGAGCAGACGGACGGTGGCCGACCCAGAGCGGCTCGGCCGATCCGGTGGACGCCTCGGCGTTGGCGAGCTGCGCGCCGTCGACGACGCACTCAGCCTGATCCTCGGGCTCTGATGGGACCTGCGAGTCGTAGGGTGGTGAAGTGAAGATCAGGCCAGCCCAGCTGGGGACGCCGGCGCCCTCGCCGAGCAGATGAAGGCGGTCGCCGACGAAGGGCGGTGGCTCGCGACCGAGAGCGACGCGACGCGACGCGACGATCGAATTGCTCACCAAACGCTTTTGCTCAGCGCTAGCCGGGCAACGCCTGTAGGGCTAGTCCTGGTCCGCAAGCCGGCGGGCACGACGGACTTCGGCCAGCCGCTCGCCCAGCTCCGCCTCGGGGTCACCGGGCGTGTAGAAGCGTACGCCGATCGCCCGGGACGGCATCAGCTCCTGGGGCGAAACATGGCCGGGGTGCCGATGCGGGTTGTCGTAGCCGCCGTCGCTGCGGGTCGAGGAGCGCAGCGGGGCGGGCGGGGGGTCGGCGCCCTGGTCGACGATGTGCTGGCGGGCGGCGAACACCGCCCGTTTGGCGGCGTCTGACTTAGGGGCGAGGGACAGGTAAATGGCCGCCTGGGCGAGGGCGAACTGGCACTCGGGCAGACCGACGTGTTCGACGGCGGCCGCCGCCGCGGTGGCGACCACGAGGGCCTGGGGATCCGCGTTGCCGATGTCCTCGGAGGCCAGGACGACCATGCGCCGGACAATGAAGCGTGGGTCCTCGCCGCCCTCGAGCATCACGGCCAGGTAGTAGAGCGAGGCGTCGGGGTCTGACCCGCGCGTGGCCTTGATCCAGGCCGAGATCGTGTCGTAGTGGCGGTCGGCCTGACGGTCGTAGAGCAGGGCCCGGCGCTGGAGCGCGTCCTCGGCGTGGCTGAGCTCCACCGGCTGCCCCTCGCCGGCGGCTTCACAGGCCAGCTCGAGGGCGTTCAGCGCTGAGCGGGCGTCACCGCCTGAGCGCTGGGCCAGGAAGTCCAGGGCCGCGGGCGCGACCCGGTCGGGCGGCCCGCAGTGCCCGCGCTCGACGGCCCGGTCCAGGAGCCGACGGACGTCGTCGGGCCCGAGCGCCTGAAGCTCGTACAGGTGGGTGCGCGAGATCAGGGCCGAGTTGACCTCGAAATAGGGGTTCTCGGTGGTGGCGCCGATCAGCGTGATCAGGCCGTCCTCGACGGCGGGGAGCAGGGCATCCTGCTGGGCCTTGTTGAAGCGGTGGATCTCGTCCAGGAAGAACACGGTCCGCCGGCCCCCGCCGCGGATCCGCTCCCGGGCCCGCTGCACCACCGCGCGGACCTCCGCGCGGCCGGTCTGGACCGCGCTCTCCTCCTCGAAGGCGGCGCCTGACGCGTGGGCGACGAGGCGGGCCAAGGTCGTCTTGCCGCTGCCCGGGGGGCCGTGCAGGATCATTGAGTGGGGGTGGCCCTCCTCGATCGCCCGGCGCAGCGCCGAACCGGCGGCGAGGACACCCTCCTGGCCGACGAGCTCATCGAGGGTACGCGGACGCATCCGCGTGGCCAACGGCGCGTCGGGCCCGATCGGCTGCTCGCCGTCGGTCGCGTCGGCGTCCTCGAACAGCTGCTCCATCCCCGGAGTATGGCCGGACTCGGGGCCGGCGCTTAGGCTTGGCGGCATGCGGACACGAGACCTCATGGCCGCGGCGGTCGTCGGCCTCGTGGTCCTGGTCGCCGTGCACCTGCTGCTGCTGCACACGTACTGGGACTACAGCGAGGGTGTGTACGCGCTCAGCTCGAGGCTGATGCTGCACGGCTCCGACCTGTACGGGCAGATGGTCGGCGCGCAGCCGCCGGGGGTGTTCCTGACCGGAGCCGGCCTGCTCGCGGTCCACGACAGCCTCGAGTGGCTGCGCTTCGCCATCGCTCTGCTCCAGCTCGGCGCGGGGTTGCTCGCCGCCCAGATCGTCTACCGCGTGACGGGCCATCGCCTCGCGGCGGTCCTGACGCCGGCGGCGATGCTGCTCACGCCGTGGGCGGTCCACGAACACGGTGCGCTCACCCCCGAACTGGTGGCGCTACCGGTGATGCTGGGGGCAACGCTGCTCAGCGTGGATCGTCGCCGCGCCGGGCCGGCGGGCGTGCTCTGCGGCGTGCTGGTGCTGATCAAGCTGCCGTTCGTGATCCCCGCCGTCGCTCTGGTGATGCTCTCCGTTGACCGGCGGCGCACGGCGGTCTGGGCGGCCGCGACGCTGATCCTCGGGTTGGCGGCGACGATGGTGCTCGGCGGCAGCGGCTTCTGGCGCGACGTGGTCACGGCGCAGACCCACACGGGGGTTCGCTCGCTCGGGCTGCTCAAGGGCTTTTGGGCCCAGGCGGGCTGGAACGTGCTCGGTCTCATGGTCGGGGCGGGGGTCGCCGTTGTCGCCCGGGCCCGCGCGCGCGATCGGCCGATGCTGGACACGACGATCGCGCTCGCGCTGGCCAACGTGATCACCTTCCTGACCAACTTCAAGGTGGGTACCGGGCTCAACGTCACCGTGCCGGTCGAGGCCTCGCTGGTCCCCCTGGCGGCGATCGGCACCGTGTTCGCGATCCGCGCTGCGCACGAGCCCGAGCGCGCACCGGTCCAGGGCCCAGGACGGCGGCGGCGCGGGTCGCTGCTCGCGACGGCCTGCACAGCGGGCGCCGTGTTCGTTCTCGCCCAGAGCATCTCCCTGATCGCCTCACCCCACAACCCGATCCCGTTCCTGCGCGCGTTCTCGGCCCCCGCCTGGGAGATCACGATGACCAGCCAACAGGTCAAGGCCTCAGTCGCAGCGGCTCGGGCCTGCCCGCCCGGAGCGCCCTACGGCGGCGCGCCCCTGATCGCGATGATCGCCATCCGGCTGCCCCCCGCCGGGCAGCCGGACGGCTTTCTGCCCCTGCACTCGACCACACTGGCCCCCGTCGCCGCCCAGATTCGCGCGGCCCGCGGGGTCTGCGGTTAGGGCGAGGTCAAGCCTCGCGGCGCCCCACCAGTTCCAGCACGGCCTCGTGCAGCGCGCGGTTGGTCGCCACCCCGTCGCCGCCCTCGGCGGTCGCGACGCCGCGCAGATCGGTGAACCATCCGCCCGCCTCGGTGACCACGACCAGGGGCGCGGCGAGGTCCCAGACCGAGGCGACCGGGTCAAGCGCGATCTCAGCGGCGCCCTCGGCCACGAGCATGTACTGCCAGAAATCACCGTAGCCGCGGCTGCGCCAGCAGCGACGGCTGAGGTCGGTGAGCGCCTCGAGCCGACCGGTCTCCAACCACTCCTCAAAGCCGCCGAAGCAGAGCTGGGCGTCGGTCAGCGAGCAGATCGCCGAGACCCGGACAGGCCGCGGCGCGCCGGTGCCGTCGCGCACGAAGCTGCCGGTGCCGCGAGCCGCCCACCAGCGCCGCGCCAGGGCGGGCGCCGAGACGACACCGAGGGTGAGCACGCCGTCCTCCTCGAGCGCGAGCAGCGTGGCCCACACGGGAACGCCTCGGACGTAGCTCTTGGTGCCGTCGATCGGATCAAGGATCCAGCGCCGGCGGGCGCCCTGGACGGCATCGACTCCGTACTCCTCACCGAGGATCGCGTCGCCGGGGGCAAGCTCGGCCAGGCGGGCGCGCAGCGTCTGCTCGACCGCCCGGTCGGCCTCGCTGACCGGCGTCAGGTCGGGCTTGGTCTCGACCAGCAGATCGTCGGCCCCGAACCGCGCCATCGTGATCTCGTCGGCGAGATCGGCGAGCTCCAGGGCGAGGGCGAGGTCGTCGTCGGCTCCGGGCACGGCGAGGATGCTACGCCGCTAGGCTGAGCCGCCATGACCGCTGAGCAGTTGCAGAGCGAGTGCACAGAGGTCCTGCAGCAGCTGATCCGTTTCAACACGGTCAACCCGCCCGGCAACGAGCGCCAAGCGATCGAGTACCTCGAGGCCTATGTCGCCCAGGCCGGGTTCGAGACCGATGTGCTCGGCGCCAGCCAGGAGCGTCCCAACCTGATCGCCGACCTCAAGGGCGAGGCCGACGGCCCGACGCTGTGCCTGCTCGGTCACGTCGACACGGTCCTGGCCGACGCCTCGGAGTGGCAGCACGACCCCTGGTCAGGCGATCTCGCCGATGGGTTTCTCTGGGGCCGTGGGTCGCTGGACATGAAGTCCCAGGTGGCCGCCGAGGCCGTGGCCGGCGTGGCGCTGGCCCGCACCGGCTGGCGACCGGCCCGCGGCAACCTGAAGCTGGTCTTCGTCGCTGACGAGGAGACCGGAGGCGACGTCGGGGCCCATTGGCTGACCACCGAGCACCCAGACAAGGTCCGCTGCGACATGCTCCTCAACGAGGGCGGGGGTGAGTCCTTTGCGTACGGCGGCCGGCGGCACTACGGCGTCTGCTGCGCCGAAAAGGGCATCTTTCGCTTCAACGTCACCGCCCACGGCGCGGCCGGCCACGCCTCGTTGCCCCGCACGGGAGACAACGCGCTGCTCAAGCTCGCCCCCGTGCTGGCCCGGCTGGCCGACCAGCCCGAGTCCTACGCAATCACCGAGGGCCCGGCAGCCCTGCTGCGGGGCCTGGGCGAGGACCCCGACGATCCGGGAGCGGCGCTGGCCCGGATCGCCGCCGTCGAACCGCGGCTGCGGACCCTGGTCGAGCCGATGTTCGGGGTGACCCTGACCCCGACCATGTCCAGCGCCTCAGGCAAGATCAATGTGATCCCGTCCCGGGCCCAGGTCCGGGTCGACTGTCGCGTGCCGCCCGGGCTCGGCGTGCAAGCGGCCCGCCAGCGAATCGCCGAGGTGCTCGGCGACGAGTCCGACGAGCTGAGCATCGAGTTCACCGAGCAGGTGGTCGGCAATCAGTCGGCGGTCCGCAGCGAACTGATGGACGCGATCGAGCGCTGGGTCACGGCCAACGACCCCGGGGCGACCGCGGTGCCGGTGATCCTGCCCGGGTTCTCGGACTCGCGCTGGTTCCGGGACGCGTTTCCCGAGTGCGTGGCCTACGGCTTCTTTCCCCAGCGCCACCAGGGCCTACTCGAGGCCGCGCCGCTTGTGCACAACGCCGACGAGCGGATCGACGTCCGCGATCTGGGGTTCGCGACCCGCTTCTACGCCGACATCGCCCGGGAAATGCTGGGCTGAGCGCTCGCCGCGCAGCTCGCGGGTCGAGCGCGGGAGCAGGGCGAGGACGAGCATGGCCAGCGCCAACCCGGCCCCGACGCCGAGCACGGTCCGCGCGCCGAAGCTTCCGGCCAGCGGCCCGGCGATCGCGAACCCGACCGGCAACAGCGCCAGCGAGCCCATCCAGTCATAGGCGCTGACCCGGGACAGCGCGGCGGGGGGGATGTGGCGGACCAACGCGGTCTCCCACCAGATCCCGAACAGCGAGAAGCCGTAGCCGGAGGCCAGGGCGAAGACGATCACGAGCGCGACCGGCGCCCCGAGCGCGAACAGCACGCTCTGGATCGGCCAGAACAGGGTGAGCAGCAGCCCGACGAGCATCGGCCGCGCCGGGCGCCAGCGCAGCCCGACCAGGGAGCCGATCACCGCGCCGCCGCCGGCCACACTCTCGAGCACACCGAACAGCCCAGCGCCGCCGTAGTGGTCACGGGCGATGATCGGCGCCAGGGCGTACCACTGCGCGTAGGCGAAGAGCACGGCGCCCATGAAGGCGGCGATCGTCACCCACACCCAGGGTCGGGAGCGAACCTCGCTGAAGCCCTCGCGGAGCTCGGCCAGCACCGAGGTCGGCTGCGCCGCGGCCGGCACGGCCTGGCCGCGGGCGCGGGGACGGACCCGAGCCAGCAGCGCAGCGCTGAGCACGAAAGTGGCGGCATCGAGGGCGAAGGCCTCGCCGGCCCCGACCCCGAGCACAAGCGCAGTCCCGAGGGCCGGGCCGACGAGGATGGCCACGTTCTCGGTCGAGGCCGACAGCGCCTGCGCGTCCTGAGCGAGCGCGTCGGGAATGGTCTGGGGCAGCAGCCCCGTGTAGGCGGGCTGAAAGAAGGCGCGGGCGGCGCCGAACAGGACCTCGATCACCACCATCTGCGCCACCGTGGCGCCCCCGGCCAGGATCAGCACGGCGAGCAGACCGTGCAGGGCGGCCCGGGCCCAGTCGGCGACGATCATGATCCGGTGGCGTGGGAGGCGGTCGGCCCACACGCCCCCGAACAGGAGCAGCACGACCAGGGGGACCGACTGCGCGGCGAGAACCAAGCCGAGGTCGGTGGCCGAGCCCGTCCGCTGGGTGATGTACAGCGCCAGGGCGACGATCACGGCCTGATCGCCGACCGCGCTGGCGGACTGGCCCAGGAACAGGTAGCGAAAATCGGGGTGGCGCAGAACGCGCAGGGAGGACGACATCCGGTCAATAGACTCCCACGGCATGTCGACCCGGGTCTCCGCGCGCCTGGACCCGGAGATCTTCCGACTCCCGGTCGACCGCATCCGCGCCGGCTACTACTCGGACGCCTACTTCGTCTACACCAAGGCGCTACTGGAGAACGAGGGTGAGCACCCGCACGTGACCGTGCAGGTGTTCCAGAAGCAGACCTCGCTGCTGGGCGGCATCGACGAGGCGATCGCCGTGCTCAAGACCTCGGCCGGGCACGCCCAGGGCGGCGAGTGGATCTCCGGCTGGGACCAGCTGGTCGTCTGCGCCCTGCACGAGGGGGACGAGATCACGCCCCGGGAGACCGTGCTGACGATCGAAGGCGACTACAGCCTGTTCGCCCACCTCGAGACCGTGTATCTCGGCGTCCTGGCCCGGCGCTCGCTGGTCATGCACAACGTCCACGAAGTCGTCGAAGCGGCGCGCGGCAAGCAGATCTTCTACTTCCCCGCTCGTCACGACCACTGGCTGGTCCAGACCGGGGATGGCTGGAGCGCCCACGTCGCCGGCGCCATCGGCGTGTCCACCGACGCCCAGGCGTCGTGGTGGGGCGGGACCGGGATCGGGACCGTTCCCCACGGCCTGATCGCGGCCTACGGCGGGGACACGGTCAAGGCCGCGGTCAAGTTCGCCGAGCACTATCACCACGAGATGAACATCACCGTCCTGGTCGACTTCGACAACGACTCGGTGGTGACGGCGCTCGAGGTCGCCCGGGCGCTCGGGACCCGGCTCTGGGGGGTGCGGCTTGACACTTCCGAAGACCTCGTGGACCGCTCCCTGCTCGAGGAAATGGACCCGCCCACCCGAGGCTTTGACCCGACCGGAGTTAACCCGCGGCTGGTCGACAAGGTCCGCGGGGCGCTGGACGGAGCCGGCTTCCCGGACGTCCGGATCGTCGCCTCGGGAGGTTTCACCGCCCAGCGCATCCGGGACTTTGAGGCCCAAGGAGTACCGGTCGACGCTTACGGCGTCGGCTCCTCGCTGATCCGCGGGCAGAACGACTTCACCGCCGACGTGGTCAAGCTCGAAGGGAGGCCGTGCGCAAAGGTGGGCCGCAGCTACGCCCCCAATCCGCGCCTGAAAAAGGTTCAGTGATCGACGTTCTGCGCCGATGATGCTCTGGTCCCCATGCTCAGCGCCGCCGCGATCAGCCAAATCAGCGCCACCGCGACCACGGCCCGCAATCCGGTGGTGGCCTCAGGGGGCGGGTTCGACCTCGCTTCCTTCCTCCAGCAGTGGCTCCCGCTGATCTTCATGTTCGTCCTCGTGATGGCCGTCGTAGCGCTGATCCGGATGGCGCCCCGCACCAAACCCGACGAGATCAAGCCGGGCGAGACCCCGAGCATCGCCTGGACGGACATCGCCGGGGTCGACGAGGCCAAGGCGGAGCTGCGCGAGGTCGTCGACTACCTCCGCGACCCGCGCAAGTTCCACCGCGTGGGCGCCCGGGCGCCTCGTTCTACGCCCAATCCGCTTCCGCGTTCGTGGAGATGGTCATCGGTCTGGGCGCATCCCGGATCCGGCGCCTGTTCAAGGCCGCTCGCAAGAATGCCCCGGCGATCGTGTTCATCGACGAGCTCGACGGCTTCACCGGCTCGGGTGATGTCGTCGTGATCGCGGCCTCGAACCTGCTCGAGAAGCTCGACCCGGCGCTGCTGCGCCCGGGGCGCTTCGATCGCCAGATCTTCGTCACTCCACCCGACGTCGGGGGCCGCGAGCAGATCCTCCGGATGCACTCCCGCGGCAAGCCGGTGGCCGAAGGGATCGACTTCACCGTGCTGGCTCGCCAGACCGCCGGGCTGACCGGAGCCGACCTGGCCAATATCTGCAACGAGGCGGCCATCAACGCCGCCCGGCGCTCCGCGGGCCGGCTCGAGGCCTCGGATTTCGACTTCGCGCTCGAGCGGGTGATGGCCGGCATGCAGTCACGCCGGACCCTGACCGCTACCTCAAGACGCGCGAGGAGCTCCTCGAGCTGATGACCATGGTCTTGGGCGGGCGGGCCGCCGAGCAGCTCGTGTTCGGTTCGATCACCATCGGCGCCGCCGACGATCTGCGGCGAGTGGCCGGGATCGCCCACGCCATGATCCATGACTTCGCGATGGGGACCGGCTTCACGTCGCTGCGACTGGCGGCTCCGGACGCGTCGGATTCCACCCGTCGTCAGACCAACGCCGAGGTCCATGAGCTCACCGACCAGGCCCTGCGCGCGGCGGTGGCGATCATCGAAGCTCATCGGGCCCAGCTCGACGAACTCGCCGCCACCCTGCTGGCCCAGGAGGTCATCGAGCGCGTCGACATCGAACGGATCATGAGCGGCGTGCCCGGCTCGCGCTCGGCGCGGCGCGGCCAAGGCCACCTGGAGTTGGCCGCGGCCACAGCGATGGACCCGGCGCGCCCCCGACTTCCGCGCTCCTGAGCGCCCCGGACCCGGCCCGCTCCACGGCGCTGAGCGCCGTCGGTATCCTCCCGGCCCGTGCTGTCCGCGATCGACCATGTCGGCGTCGCCGTGCCGAGCATCGACGCGGCGCTCGCGCTCTACCGAGATGCGCTCGGCCTGGCGCTCGTGCACCGCGAGACGGTCACCGAGCAGGGGGTCGACGCGGCTCTGCTCGACATTGGCGACGGTCACATCGAGCTGCTGGAGCCGCTCGGACCCGAGACCGCGGTCGGCAAGTTCCTGGACCAGCGCGGGACCGGGCTTCACCACGTCGCCTATCGGGTGACGTCGGTGCAGGACACCCTGACGGCCTGTAAGGCGGCCGGCCTGCGTCTGATCGACGAGAACCCCCGAACGGGGATCCGCGGCTCGCGGGTCGCCTTTCTGCACCCCGCATCGACCGGCGGGGTGCTGACCGAAATCGTGCAGCCTGCCGAGGGAGGACACTGAAAGCCATGGCCGATTCCAAGCCCCAGAAGATCAACATCGGCTTCCTCGGAGGCCCCGTGCTGAGCGCGCGAGTGGCACCCGACGATCTGACCAAGCTACGCCAGGCGCTGGGCACCACCGGCTGGCATGACCTGACGGCCGAGGACGGGATAATCGCGCTCGACCTCGAGAAGGTCGTCTACGTGCTCGTCGACACCGAAGGTCACCGGGTCGGGTTCGGAACCTGAGCCGCCAGGTGACCCTCGAGGTGAGCGGCGGACGGGCCCGCGGCGACCTCGCGAGCGCGGCAGGGCCGGGCCCGGCAGCTCACGTCCACCAGCCGCGCCCCGCCCTCGGTGCCGACCAGCAGGTCGAACCGGCGCACGCCGGCGCGGTGCAGCGTCGCTGAGTCGATCCGCAGGAGCGCATCGTCGCCGGGATGGCGGTTGCCGGGGTTGCGACGATCGGCTCCGAGCACGAAGAAGCGGGACGCGGACGGAATCTGAACGGCGCTCTCGACCCCGATGTCCTGACCGAACGAGAGCCCCGAGGAAACCACTTCGAGGCTGCGCCCGCTCGGGGTGATCGCGTAGATGCGCCCGCTCTTCTCGTCGGGCGCGATCAGGTCACCGTCGAAGCGGCCGAACGGGGGCCGGGCGACGACGATCCCACCCTCGACGCGAGGGGCCGTCCGGGTGATCGTGGTCACGCGTCCATGACAGTCGATCGCATCGACCGTGGTGTGCAGGCCGTCGTTGATCGTGACCAGGAGGCGGTAGCCAAAGCCGCCGCTCTCATCGAAGGCGATCCCGTTGATCAGCCCCGGGGCGGTGATGCGGGCGAAGCTGCGCACCCGGCCGTGGCGCGCGACCGACACCACCCCGCGCCCGCCGTACAGGCGCAGCACGTACACGGTGTTGGCGTTGAAGCTGCACCCGGCATGACCACGGGCCGGTGCGGCGAGGTAGGGCTCGGCGTTGCCGGGCCGGTCATACGCGGCCGAGAACCGCTGGCTGCCGCCGGGCCCAGACAACGTCAACAGGCGGCCACCGGCAGCCAGGACCAGCGAGCCGTCGGACAGCGGCCCGGCCAGGTCGAGGGGGCGGTTGGCGTGGCGCAGGATCGAGAAGCGGGCCAGCGCCCCGATGCCCGCGTGCGCAGCGGCACGCGGGGCGCTCGCGCCGGTGGTCGTCGTTGTGCATCCGGCGCCGACCAACAGCGCGACGATGCCGATCACCACCCGTCTCATGACGCCCACAGCGTAAACAAGACGATCTGCTTCTACAGTCTCCGGCCGTGAGCCGACTGGCCGGACTCGATCTCGAGCTGCTGCTGCTCGCCCGCACCCGCGGCCATACGCCGGGGCGCGAGCGCGCCATCTCGGTCTACTCCCAGCTCGGCGAGCACGCCGTGTGCTGGCTGGCCCTGGGCGGCCTGAGCGGGCTGGCCGCCGGTCCCGGCCAGCGTCGCACGCGCTGGTGGCGGGGAGCCGGAATCGTGGCCGGCGCCTACGCGGCCAACTACGCGGTCAAGAACGTCGTGCGCCGCCCCCGGCCCGAGCTCGCCGGCCTGCCCCCGCTCAGCCCGGTGTTCTCCGGCCTGTCCTTCCCGAGCGCCCACGCGACGACGTCGTTCGCCGCCGCCCGGGCCTACGCCGGGCTGCTCCCGGCCCCAGCCCTGTATGCGGCGGCCACCGCCTTCGCCCTCAGCCGGCCCTACCTGGGCGTGCACTACCCGAGCGACGTGGCCGCCGGAGCGGTGCTCGGGACCCTGCTCGCGGCGGGCTGGCCGCTGAACGGTCTCGGTCTCGGCCCGCCGGAGCGGCCGCGATGAAGGTCGGGATCGTGGGCATGCCCAACGCCGGCAAGTCGTCGCTGTTCACCGCGCTGACCGGGGTGGCAGCCGAGGCGGCCAACTACCCGTTCACGACGATCGAGCCCAACGTCGCGATCGTGCCCGTGACCGACGAGCGCCTGAACTCGGTGGCCGAGACGGTCCGGGCCTCGAAGGTGGTCCCGGACACGATTGCCTTTCACGACATCGCCGGCCTGGTCGCGGGTGCGCACCGCGGCGAGGGCCTGGGAAACAAGTTCCTGGCCAACATCCGCGAGACCGACGCGATCGTGCACGTGGTGCGCGCCCACCACGACGAGAGCGTCGTGCACCCCGAGGGCCGGGTCGATCCACTCGGCGATGTCGACACGATCGAAACCGAGCTCGTCTACGCCGACCTCGAGTCGGCCGAGCGGCGCCTCGAGCGCGTGGCCAAGACGGCCAAGACCGGAGAGCGCCACGCGATCGCCGAGGGGCAGTGGCTGCGAGAGCTGATCGCCGCGCTGCAGGAGGGGGGCACGGTACGAACCGGCCCGCCGCCCACCGACGCCTCTGACGCGCTGACGCTGCTCTCACCCCTGACGGCCAAACCGGTGCTGTTCGTGGCCAACGTCGACGAGGGCAGTGACGAGGTCCCGGCCGCGATCGCCGCCCACGCCGAGGCCCAGGGCGCGGGCGTGGTCGCCGTCTCGGCCCGGCTGGAAGCCGAGCTGGCCGAGCTGTCTGATGAGGATGCGGCCGCGATGCGCGATGACCTGGGTCTGGCCGAGTCGAGCCTCGAGACCGTGGTCCGGGGCGCGTTTGCGCTCCTGGAGCTGGTGGCCTTCTTCACCGCCGGCGAGGACAAGCCGGCCCAGTCCTGGCACCTGCGGTCCGGCCTCTCGGTCTGGCACGCCGCCGGCCTCATCCACTCCGACATCCAGCGCGGCTTCGTCCGCGCCGAGGTCGTCGGTTGGGAGGCGCTGGTCGGGGCCGGGGGCTATGCCGGCGCCCGCGACCGCGGCACGCTGCGCCTCGAGGGTCGCGACTACACCGTGGCCGACGGCGACGTGATCACGGTCAAGTTCACGCCCTAGCCGGCGCGCCGGACTCCCTACAGGTCGGTGAGCTGTTCGGCGGCCTCGAGGCGTTCGGCCAGTCGATTCATGCCCAGTTGGCGGGCGGCCGCAGCGCCCCCCTCGAGGTCGGTCGCTCGGTCCGTGGGGCGCTCCACCGCCACCGTCCGCAGGGTGGCGATCTCGCGAAACGCCCTCAGCTCGTCAGCATGGTCGGTCAGCGCCGCGGCGACCCGGGGACGCTGCTGTGCGGCCGCCGCGATCGTGGCCTCGAGCGAGCCGTGGCGCTGGAGCAGCGCGGCCGCCGTCTTGGCGCCGATGCCCGGCGCGCCGGGGAGACCGTCAGACGGGTCCCCGCGCAGGGCGATGAAGTCGGGGACCAGCTCGGGCCCGATCCCGTAGCGCGCGCGGACCTCGCCCGGATCCACCTCCTCAAACCCGCTTGACCCCTGCTTGAGAAAGAGCACACTTACGTCCTCGGTGGCACACTGGTACATGTCACGGTCCCCGGTCAGGATCAGGCCCTTGCCCCCCGCGTCGGCTTCGGTGATGGCCAGCGAGCCGAGCAGGTCGTCGGCCTCCAGGTCGGGGTGGTCGGTAGCGCTCCATCCGAAGGCCTCAAACAGCGCCGGGGCGTGGTCAAACTGCCAGGCCAGGGCGTCGGGAACCGGTGGCCGTCGGGCGTGGTAGCCGGGGTAGAGCTCGACCCGGTACTTGGCCGCCTCGGCGCCGAAGCAGACGACGATCGCCCGCGGCTGCCGGTCGGCGGCGATGCGGAGGATCACGTTGGTCGCGCCGAGCAGCGAGTTGACCGGATGGCCGTCGGCGCCCTTGATCGAGTCCGGGAGCGCGAAGAAGGAGCGGTAGAGGACGAACGGTGCGTCGATCACGAGCAGCGGGGCCGGCATCTCGCCGACAGACTATGGCTATCGGGTGGTGACCGACGGGCCGCTGATGCGCTGAAACTGCGGCCGATAGGTCCCGGCGGCCGGCAGCGGCGCACTGTAGGTCCCGCGAGAGCCCACGGCGGCGCGAGCGATCGTGTGCCACCCGGCGTTTGTGCTCGCCTGCACCCAGACCGTCCAGCCGGTCCGCGCCGGGTACACGGCGCCGGTCAGCGTGCGCCCGGAGACGGTGCTGGAGATCGTGGTGAACGCGTAGGTGGTGGCCAGTCCGAAGATTCCCTGGAGGGTGGCGCCGCTCACGATCGTCCGCCCGCGGCTACCGACGACGGCGGCCGAGAGGATCCGCGGCGAGGCACCATGGGAGACAACCGTGATGCCGAGTAATGATCCCTTGACCAGCGAGCCGAGCTTGGCCGCCGCCGCGGCGAGCCTCATCTGGCTACCCCAGTGGTGATTGGGGTCCTGGCCGGCTCCGTCAAAGGGATCGGGAACGCCCTTGAGCCAGGGCTCGGGCGAGGCGCCCGGCCAGACGTCCTCGATGTTCTCGGTGTAGCCGCCGGAGCTGGAGAAGAAGTAGGTGACGGCGGGCTGGCCCCGGTAGGTGACGATCTGCCCGCTGGTGGCGGCCACGGCCGCGGCGGCGGCCGCGGTCTCGGTCCCCACGCCCCCGTACATCTGGGAGCGCGTGTCGTCGTAGAGGTCATAGCCCGCCGCGCCTACGGTGGTGGTGATCGCATACGTGCGAGCCGCGACGGCCTGGGCCTCGAGGGCCTGGGGCGCCCAGCTGGACGGCATCTCCCCGGCCACCACGCCGCGGACGTAATCGTCGAGTCCGAGCGCATTGACGGTCTGCACGCCTCCGCTCCCGTCGGGACGGAACTCCAGCGAGCCCCGGTAGCTGCCCAGCCCGGCGATCCGGAGCGGCGCCGGTCCGCTGACTCTGAGGGGCGCCGAGAACCGGCCCCCGACCGGCTTGCCGTCCGGGCCGACCAGCTTCAGGGTGCTGCCGCCGGCCGGAAGCACCTGGTAGGTCATCGACGGCCGTAGGCCGGTCTGCCCGGCCGCGCTGGCGCCGCTGAAGCTGGCCTGGCCGCTGGCCAGCAGCACGCGCACGGTGCGGTCGGGATTGGTGGTCGCGAGCTTCGTACCGGTGTAGTAATGGGCGAGGATGAAGCGGTAGTCCTGGCCGTGCAGGGCGTACCCGTAGGCGCCGTACTGGCTCATGCCGATCCCGTGCCCGGCGCCGCCCCCGCGGATGAAGAATGTGCTCGAGGCCCGCGCGGCGGCCGCCGGGAGGACCAGGAGCAGGGCGGCGAGCACGCCAATCAGCACCCCTCGGCGGCGGGCGGTGCGGTTCAGATACGGTGGCGGGATGAGCGAGCGCAAGGCGTCAGATGTCTTTGTCGAGTGCCTGGAGGCCGAGGGCGTCAAGTACGTGTTCGGGATCCCCGGCGAGGAGACCCTGGACCTGAACGAGTCCCTCGAGGACTCGACGGTGCAGTTCGTGCCGGTCCGCCACGAACAGGGCGGGGCCTACATGGCTGATGCCTACGGGCGTCTGACCGGGCGGGCCGGGGTGTGCCTGGGCACGCTGGGACCGGGCGCGACAAATCTCGTGACCGCGGTGGCCGAC
Source organism: Solirubrobacteraceae bacterium (assembly GCA_051005855.1). Lineage (GTDB taxonomy): Bacteria > Actinomycetota > Thermoleophilia > Solirubrobacterales > Solirubrobacteraceae > Palsa-465. The sequence continues at coordinate 37,164 of JBPCIY010000029.1, forward strand.
GCGTTCCTGGACCGAGCGCCATTGGTTGCGCTGACTGGGCAGTCCGACCTGGAGCGGATGCACAAGGAGTCACACCAGTACATCGACCTGATCGGGATCATGCGGCCGATCACGAAGTGGAATGCACGGGTTTCGAGCCCCGAGATCGTGCCCGAGGTGGTCCGAAAGGCCTTCAAGGTGGCGGAATCCGAAAAGCCGGGCTCCACTCACCTCGAGCTGCCCGAGGATGTGATGGGGCGCCCCCTCGACGCTTCGCCGCTGCCCGGCCACGCCCCGGTCCGCACCGAGCCGGGCGTGCGCGAGCTCCAGAGCGCCACCGACATCATCCTGGGCGCCGAGACCCCGATCATCCTGGCCGGCAACGGCGCCATCCGCGGCCACGCCAGCCGCGCGCTGCGGGCCTTCGTGCACACCACCGGCATCCCGGTCGCCGAGACGTTCATGGCCAAGGGACTGCTCGACTACGAGGACCGCCACGCGCTCGGGACGGTGGGGCTTCAGTCCCGCGACTACGAGATGGCCGGGTTTGACGAGGCCGACGTGGTCATCGCGGTCGGCTACGACCTCGTGGAGCACGCCCCCGAGCACTGGAACGCCAAGGGCGACAAGCGGATCGTGATGATCGACACCGTCGCGGCTGAGATCGATGAGTTCTTTCTGCCCGAGGTCGAGCTGGTCGGGGACATCGCCCACGTCCTCGCGCGGCTGGCCGCCGGGTGTCATCGCTCGACGTCGGCGCCGGCGGGCTCTCAGCGCCTGCGCGAGCTCGTGCTCGGAGCGCTGCAGGAGGCCCGCGACGACAGCCACTTCCCGATGCGCCCGCCGCGGGTCCTGGCCGACATCCGTTCGGCGCTGGGCCCGGCCGATCTGCTCGTCTCCGACGTCGGGCTGCACAAGCTGTGGATCGGGCGCATCTTTCCTGCCCACGAGCCGGGCACGGTCCTGATCGCCAACGGCCTGGCCGGAATGGGGTTCGCGCTGCCCACGGCGATCGCCGCCAAGCTCGTTGACCCGTCTCGCAACGTCGTCACGGTCAGCGGCGACGGCGGCTTCCTGATGAACTGCCAGGAGCTCGAGACCGCCGTGCGGCTGAAGACGCCGGTGGTCAACGTGATCTGGGAGAACGGCCAGTACGGCTCGATCGTGTGGAAGCAGGATAAGAAGTTCGGCCGCCACTTTGGGGTGGACTTCGGTAACCCCGACTTCGTTCGGTTGGCCGAGGCCTTCGGGGTGCCGGCTTGGCGCTGCTCAAGCGCCGACGAGTTCTCCCAGCGCCTGCACTCGGCGCTGACCCTCGACCTCCCCTCGCTGATCGTGGTCCCGATCGACTACTCGGTCGACGTGGCCATCTCCCGCGAGCTCGGGGCCGAGACCGTCGCCACCTAGGTGTTGCCCCGGGCCATCGCGCGCAGATCCATGGCCTTGTTGTAGGTCTCCTCGTTGACGCCCTTCTCGTAGGCGACCTCGCGCAGCATCCGTCCCGAGCTGGCGGCTTCCTTGACGATCTCGGCTGCCTTGTCGTAGCCGATGTAGGGATTGAGGGCGGTAGCCGCGGCCAACGTGGACTCCGCCGAGCGGTGACAGCCCTCCTCGTTGGCCTGGATCCCGGACACGCACTTCTCGGCGAAGATGCGAGCCGTCGTGGTCAGCAGGCGGATCGACTCGAGCAGGTTGCGGGCGATCAGGGGGACGCGGACGTTGAGCTCGAAGTTGCCCTGGAGGCCGCCGATCGTGATCGCCGCGTCGTTGCCGATCACCTGGGCGCTGACCTGCAGCACGACCTCGGGGATGACCGGGTTGACCTTGCCGGGCATGATCGAGGAGCCCTTCTGGAGCTCTGGCAGGTACAGCTCGACGATGCCCGCCCGCGGGCCGGAGCACATCAGCGCGAGGTCGCCCGCGATCTTGGTCAGCGAGACCGCGATGACCTTCAGCGCGCCGGAGAGCTCCACCAGCGCATCGCGGTTGCCCTGCGCCTCGAACGGGTCCTCGGGGGCGCGCACGTCGAGCTTCGTCTCGCCGCTCAACAGCTCGCGCACCTTGGCCGCGAACTCCGGGTGCGTGTTCAGGCCGGTGCCCGTCGCGGTGCCGCCGAGCGGGATCTGGGCCACACGCGGGAGGGCGTCGGCGACGCGCGCGCGGCCGAGCCGGACCTGCGCGGCGTAGCCGGAGAACTCCTGGCCGAGGGTGACCGGCAC
>JBPCIY010000030.1:0-5039 GCA_051005855.1 Solirubrobacteraceae bacterium
ATGCCGCGCAGATCACCTTTTACCAGGGTGACCTGGGCGCTCGACATCGCCACATCGGTGCCGGTACCCATAGGGAACGGGGTCACGTCTTGTAATGCAACATTGAAGGCAGATGCCCACGGCGCCCACGGCGTCCACGGCGCCCTCCGGTCCGGCGCCGGCCGCCCTTGGCCCCGGAGGCGGCTGGGCAATTCCCTACGCGATCGTGCTGTGCGAATCGGGCGGGCAGAACCTGCCGCCCAACAGCGCGGGCGCCTCGGGCTACTACCAGATCATGCCCGCGACCTGGAAGCTGTTCGGCGGGCCCGGACCGGCCGCCTATCTGGCCAGCAAGGCGCAGCAGGACGCGATCGCGACCAAGATCTGGAACGGCGGCGCGGGCGCGTCAAACTGGGTCTGCGCCGGCATCGTCGGCATCCACTGACGCGCGCCACTAGGCTCGCGCCCCGTGACCTCTTCGCGCTGGTTCCGCGCGTTGCTCGTGGCCGTCATCCTGGTCGTGGCGCTGGCGTTGCGCATCGGCTATATCAAGAGCACGCCGTACCACGCGATCAACGACGCGGGGACCTACAACCGGCTCGCCAGCATGGTCGCCCGGACCGGCGACTACGACACCGGCAGCGCCCCGGGCTCGGGGGCGGGTGGATCGCGAGGCCCGACCGCCTACTTCCCCCCGGGCTTTCCGTACTTCCTGGCCGCGGTCGACGTGCTCGACGGCCATCAGGCCGGGCATCGCCCCGCGGTGGCCGGAGAGCGAATCGCGATGGCCATGCTGGGTACCGCCACGGCGGGCCTGATCGGGCTGGTCGGACTGGAGGCGCTCGGGGGGTTGGTCGCGGTGATCGCGATGCTCGGGGCCGCGGTCTACCCGGTGCTGATCGAGCAGTCGGGCACGCTGGTGGCCGAGAACCTGGTCGTGGCGCTGATCCTGGCCGCCCTCTGGGCCGGCCTGCGAGCGCGCCGCTCGGTCCGCCCCCTCGCCTGGATCGCCGGGGCCGGCGGCCTGACCGGACTGGCCACCCTGACCCACCAGAACGCGGCGCTGATCCTGATTCCGCTGGCCTTCGCCGCCGCCGGGGCCGCCCGGACCGTGAGCCGGCGCTCAGCGCGCCGCGCGTCGGTGGGAGCGATCGCCCTGCTGCTCGCCTGCGCCGCGGCCCCGATCCTCCCCTGGACGATCCGCAATGCGATCGAGCTCCACGCCCTCGTCCCGGTCTCGACCGAGACCGGGATCACGGTCGTCGGCACCTACAACCACGAGGCCGCCGCCTACGCGGCGGTGCCCTTCAAGTGGATCTTCTACATCCGGCTGCCCGAGGATCAGGCGCTCTTTCACAACGCCGGGCACTACACGGAGCCGGCGCTCTCGGACCGGCTCGTCTCCCAGACGCTCAGCTACATCGGCGCCCACCCGCTCGCGCCGCTCGACGTGGGTTGGCACAATCTGCAGCGGATGCTCGAGCTCGAAGGGACCGCGGCCTGGCACGACTCGGCCGCGGCCATCGGCCTGTCGGTGTCCACCGCGCACACCGGTGTGATCGCGTTCTGGATCCTGGGCTGCCTGGCCGTCGTCGGTGCCTTCACGCGAGCCGCCCGGCGGGGGCCGCGCTGGCTGTGGGCAGTACCGGTGCTGCTGGCCTTGAGCGTGCTCTTCATCAACGTCGAAACCCCCCGCTTCCGGGAGCCGGTCGAGCCGTTCGTCGTCCTCCTGGCCGCTTGTGCCCTTAGCGCAGGGTTGGCCCGGCTGGGTTTTCGGGCAATCACGCGCGGCCCAGGGACTGGTTAGGGCTGCGCTGTACGCCAGTCGGGCGTGGTCGGGAGCCGACGGGGGTGGCGACCCACGGCCAAGGCGTCGAGGTGGTCCAGCGCCTGCCCCGACCCGACCGCCACGCAAGTGAGTGGGGACTCGGCCCGGTAGACCGGCATCCCCGTCTCGCGCGCGACCAGCTCGTCGAAGCCGCGGATCAGCGTGCCCCCCCCGGCCAGCAGGATGCCGTCGCGGGCGATGTCCGAGGACAGCTCGGGGGGGGTGACCTCGAGCGTGTCGCGAATCGCCTGGAGGATCTCGCGCAGCGGGGCTGAGATCGCCGAGCGGACTTCCTCGCTGCGCAGCTGCACGGCGGTCGGCAGTCCGGTGACCAGGTGTCGCCCACGGACCTCCACCGTCTCCTCGGGGTGCAGGGGCACGGCCGAGCCGAGGGTGATCTTGATCCGCTCCGCGGTCCGGGAGCCGATCGCCAGCTGGTAGACGGCCCGGATGTAGTGGGCGATCGCGTCGTCCATCTCATAGCCGCCAACCCGGACCGAGCGCGCGATCACGATACCCCCCATGGAGATGACCGCCATCTCGCTCGTCCCGCCGCCGACATCGACGACGAGCCGTCCGACCGGCTCCTCGATCGCCAACCCGGCTCCGATCGCGGCGGCGATCGGCTCCTCGATCAGGTGCACGCGGCGCGCGCCGGCGGCCAGCGAGGCCTCCTCGACGGCACGCTTCTCGACCTCGGTGACGCCCGAGGGGGCGCACACGATCAGCCGCGGGTGAGCGCTACGGCGGTCGATGACCTTGCGGATGAAGTAGCGCAGCATCTGCTCGGTGACGTCGAAGTCGGCGATCACACCGTGGCGTAGGGGGCGGGTGGCGGAGATCGTGGCCGGGGTGCGGCCGATCATCCGCTCGGCGTCGGCGCCGACGGCATGCACCTCGCCGGTGTCGGTGTCCGAGGCGACGACCGACGGCTCGGAGACGACGATCCCGCGGCCGCCCACATAGACCAGCGTGTTCGCCGTCCCGAGGTCGATCGCCACATCGTGGACGCCGAGCGTGGGCGTGAAGTGCCGCCGGGCATTGTCGCGACGGGAACCGTCTCTACGCAGGCGAATCATGCCAGGGTGCCAGACGCGGGCGCCCCGCGCGAGAGCCGGCGCCGATCCGGGCCACCGGGTTCGCAGCTCACGCGGCTCAGCGCTCGCCAGGCAGGTGGCGCGGATACTGGGAGACCGGCTGGCTGATGTCCAGCGCGGTCGAGACGATGTGGCGCTGCTCGGTGGCGTGGGCGATTGGGTAGCCCTCGCCCGAGGCCGCGCGCTCGGGCCGGCCGATGTATCCGAAGCTCAGCTCGTCGGGGAGGATCTGCAGCAGGCGCGGGGACATGAAGGCGCGCGCGCCCATGTTGCGCGGCTCCTCCTGGACCCAGACGACCTCCGCGAGCTTGGGGTAGCGGCTGACCAGCTCCATCAGCTCGGCCTGGGGGAAGGGGTAGAGCAGCTCGACGCGCCCGATCGCCACGCTCGGGTTCTGCTCACGGGCGCCGTGCGCAATCAGGTCGTAGTACACCTTGCCGGTGCAGAGCACCAGGCGGGTGACCTGCTCGGGATCGACCACGGCATCCGGGAGCACCGGCTGAAAGCGGCCCTCGGTGAGCTCCTCGACGCGGCTGGTGGCCAGCGGCAGGCGCAGCAGGCTCTTGGGCGTCATCACCACGAGTGGGCGCTGCTTGGCGATCCGCGCCTGGCGGCGCAACAGGTGGAAGTACTGGGCCGGCGTGCTCGGGTAGGCCACGCGAATGTTGCCCTCGGCCGCGAGCTGCAGGAAGCGCTCCAGGCGCGCCGAGGAGTGCTCGGGGCCCGAACCCTCGTAGGCGTGGGGCAGCAGCAGGGTCAGCCGCGAGGTCTGGCCCCACTTGGCCAGGCCCGAGACGATGAACTGATCGATGATCACCTGGGCGCTGTTGACGAAGTCACCGAACTGGGCCTCCCAGAGCACGAGCGTCTCGGGACCCTCCTGCGAGTACCCGTATTCGAAGCCGACGCAGGCCATCTCTGACAGCGGGCTGTTGTGCAGCTCCATCGGGGCCAGGGCCCCCGGCAGGTGCTGCATCGCGCAGTGCTCCTGGCCGGTCTTGGGGTCGTGCAGGACGAGGTGGCGCTGGCTGAAGGTGCCGCGCTCGGTGTCCTGGCCGGTGAGGCGGATCGGAATCCCCTCGGTCAGCAGCGAGGCGAAGGCCAGCGACTCGGCGTGCGCCCAGACGATGCCCTCGCCGGTCTGAAGCGACTGGCGGCGCTGCTCGAGCTGCTTGGCCAGCTTGGGATGGACGTTGAAGCCTTCGGGAACCGAGAGCAGCTCCTCACCGAGCACGTGCAGGCGGTCCGGTGCGACCGCGGTCTTGACCTCGGGGGAGGGCGTGCGATCCAGCTGATACTCGCCGGTGGCGTGCTCGAGCTCCTTGGCGGCGGCGATCCGCTCCTTGAGCAGCTGATGCTGATCGGAGAGCACGGCCCACACCTCGTCGGTCATCTCGGTGGAGCCCTGTTCGGTGACCACGCCCGCCTCGACCAGCTGACGGGCGAAGAGCTCGCGGACCGAGGGGTGCTTCTTGATCATCTGGTACATCTCGGGCTGCGTGTAGGCGGGCTCGTCGGCCTCGTTGTGGCCGAAACGCCGGTAGCCGATCAGGTCGATCAGCACGTCGTGGCCGAACTCCTGGCGGAAGGCGAAGGCCAGGCGCACCGCAGAGACGCAGGCAGCGACGTCGTCGGCGTTGACGTGGATGATCGGGACGTCGAAGCCCTTGGCGAGATCCGAGGCCATCGTCGTCGAGCGGGCATCGTCGGCGTCGGTGGTGAAGCCGACCTGGTTGTTCTGGATGATGTGGACGGTGCCGCCGACCGTGTAGCCGTCGAGCGCCTGCAGGTTGAGCGTCTCGGCCACCACGCCCTGGGCCGGGAAGGACGCGTCACCGTGCAGGATGATCGGCATCGCGGCGTTGGTGTCCTGGTGGGCGTGCGGGCCCTGGCGCGTGGTCTGGGCGGCGCGCGTGGCCCCGGCCGCGACCGGCGCGACGAACTCGAGGTGGCTCGGGTTGGACTCCAGGCGGACGATGATCGACTCCCCGCTGGTCAGCTGGTAGGAGCCCTGAGCGCCGTGGTGGTACTTGACGTCGCCGGTCCCGCCCTGGGGCAGGGTGGTGATCGGCTCGAGCGTCGAGGAGCCCTCGAACTCGGCAAAGATCGTGGCGTAGCGGCGCCCCAGGTTGTGC
>JBPCIY010000031.1:0-12898 GCA_051005855.1 Solirubrobacteraceae bacterium
GGACTCGAACCTGCGCGCGACGGATTATGAGTCCGCTGCTCTGACCAACTGAGCTACCGGGCCGACGAGAGCAAGCTACCGATCCCAGACGCTCGTCGCGAGGGCGAGGGGGAAGCTCGGAGCCGGCGTCGCCCGCTCGCCTTGGCTGCAGATATGATCTGGTCGTGGCATTGCTCACGGCCCGCATCCTGGGCCTCGGCAACAAGCCGAGCGCTTTCGGTCAGACCCTCGCGCTGCTGCTCACCTTTCTCGGGATCGGCGTGATCGCCAACCTTCTGATCATCTACGCGGTCGGGCAGGTGCTGGCCGAGCGCCGGCAGAACCAGGAGCGCCAGCAGCGACTTCGCCAGTCCAGCACCCGCTGAAATCGACCCGCTCTCGGGAGCGGCGGAGGCGTTGAGGGGGGCGCTGGCGGGCAGTCTGCGCAACCGCTGAGAGGCGGCCTGCGAAAGCTGCTGAAGGAAGGGCGGCGGGCGGCGCCGAATAAGGGGGCTGCCCATGAAGCAGTCATCGATTCCGATCGCCGCCCCCGAGGCGGCCAACGGCCATCAGGCCCTCTCTAGCTACATCCGGGCGCGCTTTGACGAGTTCTCGCGCTCTCAGAAGGACGTCGCCCAGTACATCGTCGACCATCTCGACGAAGCCGCTTTCCAAACCGCCGAGGAGCTGGCCCGTCGGGCCAATACCTCCTCGAGCACGGTCGTGCGCTTCTCCCAGGCGCTCGGCTTCGAGGGCTTTCCCGAGCTTCAGCAGGCCGCCCGCGACGAGTACCGCCGCCGGCCGGCCGGACCGGCCGAGCAGATCGGCGGGACCGCCCCGCTGTTCTCCCTGGACCACACCGAGTTCGAGGCGGCCCTGGCCGCCGATCACGTCAACGTGGAGGACACGGCCCACAAGCTCTCGCGTTCCGATGTCGAGGCGGCGATCGACGCAATCGTCTCGGCCGAGAAGGTGCTGATCGCCGGCACCGATCAGATGGCCTTCTTCGCCAGCTATCTGCGCCACCTGCTGATGCTGCTCGATCTGCGGGCCGAGATCGTGGCCAGCCCGTCCCAGGAAGCACTGGGCCGGCTGAGCCGGATTGACGCCTCCACGCTGGTCATCGGACTGTCGGCGGGGCGCCCGCATCCGCTGATCACCCGAACGATGAAGCTCGCCCGACACCGCAAGGCGCCGACTCTGGCCATCACCGACGCCACCCTGTCCGAGGTCGCGCGGCTGGCCCGGATCCGCCTCTACTACTCGTCCAATACGCCCGCCTTCGTGCGCTCGCATACCGCTCTGCTCTCGATCATCCAGGCGCTCGCCTACGGCGTCTACGCTCGCGACGCCCAGCAGTACGACATCCGCATCAAGGCCTTCCGCCTGAAGTAGGCTCGGCTCCGGGCACGGTCGTCAGCGCCGACCGACGAGCAGGGCCTGAATCGCCCGGCCGATCCGGCCCGCCTCGTCCCAGAGGACGCTCTCGGCGACCGCGACACTCCCCGGACCGACCCGCATCTCGGACTGAAGCGCCACCCAGTCGCCGCGTGGCGCTCGCTCGAGGTAGAGCGTCAGGTCGGGATTGATAAACATGTGTTCGCCCCAGGAGAGCTCGGAGGCGATCCCGTTGCCGAAGTCGCCGGCCGCGGCCACGAGCTCGAACGGACTCAGCGGCGCGTCCGCGACCAGAGGCCCGCGGAGGCGAAACCAGGCCGTGGCGGAGCCGACCTCCCGGAATGCGCCCTCCACAAAGCGGATCTCCATCGCGTGGGTGGCGAACATCGGGTGTCCTGGCTCAAAGTCGTTGGGACGTCCCGTCTGGGGGCCGGGAAAGGGCGGCGGCCCGCCGAGAGTATCGCCGATGTCACTCGCCGTCAGGTACAGAGCACGGGCCCGTGCCACCTCCACGCCGGGCTCGTCCTCGATCCGCGCCTCGAGCAACGTCACCCGCCGTCCCGGCCGGAGCACCTCGGTGCGAACCGAGAGCGGGGCCAGCGGCACCGGGCGCACGAACTCGCAGGTGAGCCGGGCCAGCTGCAGCCCGGGCGCCTCGATCAACCCCTCGAAGGCGTGGACGAACAGCGCCGCCGGGGCCCCGCCGTGCAGGGCACCGGGATCCCAGGGGCCGCGGGTGGCGTCGCTGGGCACGAAACGCTCGCCATCGCGTACAAAGAGCGGGTCTGCGCTCATCGCGGAAGACGGTAGCGGCCCGGGTACACTGGGCCGACGATGCCTGAGAACGGCGACAGCCCCCGCAGCGAGGCGACCTTCAGGGTCAAGTCGGGCCTGGCCGAGATGCTCAAGGGCGGCGTGATCATGGATGTCGTGACCGCCGAGCAGGCCAAGATCGCGCAGGACGCCGGGGCCGCCGCCGTGATGGCCCTCGAGCGGGTTCCGGCCGACATCCGTCGCGACGGTGGTGTGGCCCGGATGTCCGCTCCCGAGATGATCAAGGGGATCCAGGAGGCGGTCACTATCCCGGTGATGGCCAAAGCTCGGATCGGTCATTTCGCGGAAGCCCAGGTGCTCGAAGCACTCGAAGTCGATTATGTGGATGAGTCTGAAGTTCTGACCCCGGCCGACGAGGCCAACCACATCGACAAGTGGCAGTACAAGATTCCCTTCGTGTGCGGCGCCACCAGTCTGGGTGAGGCGCTGCGCCGGATCGGCGAAGGCGCGGCGATGATCCGCTCCAAGGGCGAGGCCGGCACCGGTGACATCGTCGAGGCTGTCCGCCATCTGCGCAAGATCCGCGGCGAGATCAAGCGGCTGGGCACCCTCGAACCCGAGGAGCTGGCCACGGCCGCCAAGGAACTGGGCGCCCCGCTGAGCCTCGTCCGCTCGGTGGCCGCGGACGGACGCCTGCCGGTGGTGCTGTTCTGCGCCGGCGGTATCGCCACCCCCGCCGATGCCTCTCTGGTCATGCAACTCGGAGCCGAGGGAGTGTTCGTCGGCTCGGGAATCTTCAAGTCCGAGGATCCCGACCGTCGCGCGCGCGCGATCGTTGAGGCGACCACGCACTTCCGTGACGCCGCCCGGGTCGCCGCCGCCTCCACCGGTCTCGGGCAACCGATGGTCAGCCTCGAGACCTCCAAGCTCGAGTCCGAGCAGCTGCTGGCCCCGCGCGGCTGGTAGCGGTGGGTGATCAGGCCGGGGGCGGCCCGCCGACGGCATCGCCGGCCTCGCCCAGTGCCGTGGTGGGCGTGCTCGCGCTGCAGGGCGACTTCGAGGCCCACGCCAAGTTGTTGAGCCAGCTCGGGGCCACCGCGTGCGAGGTCCGGGTGCCGGCCCAGCTCGAAGCTCTCGACGCTCTGATCATCCCGGGTGGGGAGTCGACCGTGATGACGTTCGGGATCGAGCGGGAGGGCCTCGGTGACCCGATCCGCGACCTGGCCCGGGCGGGGACGCCCGTGCTTGGGACGTGCGCCGGGCTGATCATGCTCGACCGCGACCACCTCGACATCCTCGACATCCGGGCCGAGCGCAACGCCTTCGGTCGCCAGGTCCGCTCCTTCGAAGCCGACCTGGAATTCGCCGATCTGGAAGGCGGGCCCGTGCACGCGGTGTTCATCCGTGCCCCCTGGGTGGCCGAATACGGCGAGGCCGTCGAGGTTCTGGCGCAGGCGGCGGGCCATCCGGTCGCGGTTCGCCAGGACAACGTCATCGCCGTGGCCTTCCATCCCGAGCTGACCGGAGAGACTCGGATCCACGCGCTGCTGCTCGCGCAGCTCCGGCGCTGACCGCTCAGGGGGTCTGAGTCGGCTCGGGCCGGCGACGCTCGGAGTAGCTGCGGAACTCGCGCTCGAACGTGGCCCAGTCCAGCCGCGGGACTCCATCGGGTTCCGGGGGCGGCTGCTCGTCCTCGGGCTGATCGCCGTCGGGCGGATCCTCCTGGTCGCGGCCGCGCGACAGCCACGCGGCGAGGGCCGAGACCATGATCCCGGCTCCGTAGACCACCCCGGCGAGGAGCTCGTGGTGGGTCAGCGAGGCCAGGCCGCCGACCGCATACAAGATCAGCGCGCAGAGCACCAGGCGCCGCAGCTCGGTACCGGGGATCGACTGGCGCGGAGCCCGCGCGCAGGCACTCGTGAAGATCGCGGCGCAGAACGCGATCGCCAACGCCAGTCTCCACGCAGCTGCGAGCGAGAACACCATCCTCACTCTCCATGATGCCCCCCTGAGCTCAGAAATCAAGCTCGCCGTCGCCAACCGAGGGTCTCAGACCACCAGCCCGTGCCGCATGGTGTTCTCAGACACCGCCTGCTGGGAGACGAACTGCAGCAGATAGTCGGGGCCCCCGGCCTTGAGTCCGGTGCCCGACAGCCGGTTGCCGCCGAACGGCTGGCGGGCGACCATCGCCCCGGTGATGCCGCGGTTGATGTACAGATTGCCGACCGGGGTGCGCGCCCGGACGCGGCGAACCACCCCGGGATCACGGGTGAAGAGACCGCCGGTGAGGGCGAAGGGCAGCTCGTCCACCTCGTCACAGGCGTGTTCGATGTCGCGCACGCGCTGGACGGCCAGCAGGGGTCCGAAGATCTCCTCGTTGAGCACGGCTGAATCGGCCGGGAGGTCGGCGGCCACGGTCGCCGGGCAAAACCAGCCGCTGCCCTCGGGCGCAGCGGCGGAAGCGATGATCGTGCCCTCGCGCGCGGCCAGATCGTGGTAGCGGGCCACGCGCTCCTGGGCCGCCTTCTCGATCACCGGCGGAACGTCGGTACCCAGCGTCTCGGCCTGCCCCACGACCAGCACGCGGACGGCTCCGGCGAGCCGCTGGCACAACTGGTCGGCGATCGCCTCGTGGACCAGCACCCGGGACGCCGCGGAGCATTTCTGGCCGGCATAGGCGAACGCGGAGCCGACGATCGCGGGGACGGCCTCGTCGAGATCGGCGTCCGCATCGACGATCACGCAGTTCTTGCCCCCAAGCTCGGCGACCACGGCCTTGAAGTGGCGCTGGCCGCTGCCGACCTGCGCCGCCGCGGTGACGATCTCCTTGCCTACCGGGAGCGAGCCGGTGAAGGCGATCGCCGCCACCTCGGGATGACGCACGAGCGCGGCGCCGACCTCGCCCTCGCCCGGGAGCAGGCTCAGGGCCGCGGGCGGAACCCCGCCGGCGCGCAACGCCTCGACCAGGCGTCCGGCCAGAGCCGGGGATTGCTCGGCCGGCTTGAGGATCACGGCGTTCCCGGTGACCAGCGCCGCCGCGGTCATGCCGCACGGGATGGCCAGGGGGAAGTTCCACGGGGAGATCACGGCGACGATTCCCCGGGGCAGGAAGCGCAGATCGTTGCGCTCTCCCGGGACCTGGAGCAGCTCGCGGCCGCGGCCTAGCTCGAGGCCGGCCCGGGCGTAGTACTCGAGGAAGTCGATCGCTTCACAGACGTCCCCATCGGCCTCGAGCCAGGGCTTGGCGCACTCGCGGACCTCGAGCGCGGTCAGCTCCAACCGCCGTTCACGAATCCAGGCCGCGGCCTCGATCAGGGCGTGCGCGCGCGCCTCAGGACTCGTTTCCCGCCACGTCCGCAGGCCGGCCCGCGCGGTCTCGATCGCGGCCTGCACCTCTTCGAGGCGGGCGGCCGCGGCGCGGGCGACCAGCCGCTCGGGCCGGCCGGGGTCGGTCGAGGAGAGCTCGTCGCCGGTTCGGGTGCCGTCCCCGATGCGCACCGGCACCGAGGCCGGGAGGATGGCGTCGAGGCTGGCCAGCGCATCGCCGAGCTGGGCGCGGACGGCGCCACGACGCAGCTCGAGCACCGGCTCGTTGGCGAACGGGCTCAGCGGCATGAGGCTCACGTTACCCGCGCCGGGCTGGGTAGGACAGCGGGGGAGAGGTGGAGACGATCGACACGGGACGTGATGGAACTGAGGCCCGGTATGCGGGACTCAGATGCCGCACGTCAAGGCGCCCACGCCCTCACGGGGCGACCAACAGCTGCGCAACCGAAGCCCCTCGCGCCTGGGCGGACAAGAACGACTCATTTGAGGTGTTCTCCAAGAGCCGGCGCACCAGGTAGGCCATCCCGGCCACGAGGTCGCCCACCGGGCAGTAGGCCCGCACCCGGAAACCGCGGGTGGCCAGGGCGTGCTGGAGCTCGTCTCCGAGCCCGCGCAGGACCTGGAGCTCGAGGTCGCGATCGTCCCCACCCAACACCCGGTTGACCGCGATTCCGTGCGCGACCGAGCGCAGGTTGTGGGAGGCCACCGCCACCCGCAACGAGGGACGGGCGGCGAGCAGCCCCCGGGTCAGGGCCTCGAAGTTGCGGTCGCATTCGTGCTTGTCCTCGAACACCGGCACCGGCCAGCCGTGTTGTCGGGCCTGGACGAGCTCGTGATCCCAGTAAGCGCCCTTGACCAGGCGCACGGTGAGCGGCGGCGTGCGCCGGGTGGCTCCGGCCCAGTCAACCACCTGTTCGAGCATGGCGGGCGAGTCGCGCAGGTAAGCCTGCAGGACGATCCCGGCCGAGGGGCCGTCCCGGAACTCCTCCTCGTCGAGCAGGTCCAGCACCAGCTCGAGCACGGCCTCGCGCGAGTCCAGGGATTCCATGTCGATGTGGAGATGAGCGCCGGACCCTTGGGCCTGTCTGAGCAGCGGCCTCAGCCGGGCGGCGGCATCGCGCTGGCCCAGCCCCGGGGCGTCGGGGCGGAGCAGCGGCGTGAGGGCGGAGATCTTCACGCAGACGTTGCAGCGCGGCAGGACGCCGACGCCGTCTGACTCGAGCAGCTCCCGGGCCGGCCAGCGCGTCATCGGGGCGGTCAGCGACTCGATCGCATCGGCGCAGCGCCCGGCGTAGGCCTCGGCCTCGGCCTCGGTCACGGTGGCCTCGCCGAGCAGATCGACCGAGCTGGCCACACCCTGATCCCACAGGCCCCGCAGGACGCCAAGGGCGGCCCCCGGGCTCTCCCCGACGATGAAGCGATGGGCGAGGTGGCGCACACCGCCCGCGGCGGCGGCGCCGAGCGCGGTCCGCCCCGCGCGCGTGCCCGAGATTCGCATCGCCGCCGACAACGTCGCCGGGGTTTCGGGGACCTCGTCGAGGAAGGCAGTCAGGTGACGAGCGAGGTCATCCAGCGAGCGGCAGGCGGGGACGACGTCGACGAAGCGAAACAGCGCCGCCCGCAGCTCCTGGTCACCGGTGGCGAGCTCCATGGCCCGGGCATCGAGCGCCTTCACCGGGTTGTGTGAAGCGGAGGGAAAGGCGGCGAACAGCTCGCGCCCGACGCGGTCGAGCTCGGAGTCGACGGCCGTGGCGCTGAACCGCGATGCGGTCAATCCCTGACCTGGGCCGGGGCGGGCAGATCGAGGGTGGCCCGTTCGATCGCCGGCCAGCCGGCGTCGGCTTGGCGCTGCGCCTCGTCCGCGGCGGCGCCCCCGCGGAGGCCGAAGAGCCGCTTGCGAAACAGGAGGAAGAGGACCACGGCGACGTTGATCAGGAAGCCCACCACCTTCAGCGCGCTGCCCTTGTGGACGATCTCGTACATCTCCAGCGGCAGCAGGATGGTCGTGGCCAGGAAGGTCAGATATTCAGCCCAGCGACGGGCGTACCACAGCCCCACGGCCTCGATCCCCTCGAGCAGGGCGTAGGCGAGCAGGGCATATCCGGCCTCCTGGAGGGTGGTCGTGCGCAGCGTGAACAGCTTGTCAAACTCGCCCAGGATCCCGACGTGACCGGTGGCCTGGACCGGGCCGCCGGCGACCCCGCCCTGAATCGCGGTCAGGACTCGATAGAAGGCGTCGCGCAGTTGTGCCCGGTCAGAGGCGAACAGCAGCACGGCAATCCCGAGCAGCCCGAGGATGACAAAGTGCACGGCGCGGTCGATCGCGATCAGGCGCAGCACGATCCGGTCGCGCAGGCCCTGGCCGCGCCTCGGGATGACGATCTCGTCGCGTCCGGGTGCGAGACTATGCGTCCCCGCCGAGGGGCGATGAAGGGGCACCCAGGCGTCGCAGCGCAGGCAGCGGTGCCAGCGCACGTCGCCCCGGTCGCGGATGACCAGCGCATCCGCGTCTCCTACCGAGGTGGCGTCTCGGCCGACGAGCACGTGGCCACGCACCCCGCACACGATCAGCTCCCAGTCGAGCTGACGCCGGCGCCGGGGGTGCTGCGTCCCCGGGGCGGGTAGAAAGTCAGGCGGGGCAGCAGCCGGCGGCATCTCAGAGGATGTTGACGGCCCGGGCGACCACCAGTCCGATCGTGACCAGCGCGGTCAGGGACTGGGCGCTCATCAGCGACTTGGCGTTCGGGGTCAGGGGCATGGTGTCGGTCGGGCTGAAGGCGCTAGCGTTGGTAAACGATACGTAGAGGTAGTCGATCAGCCGGGGATGCCAATCGGCGGGCGCGTAGCTGGGGTCGGTCATCTGCGGGAACAGAAAATCGGGGTAGGTATCGGAGCTCGCGGCGCGCTCCACGGGGCCGCCGCGGTCCAGCTGCCAGTACCAGACCCCGAAGAGCAGGACGTTGGTCACCCAGAGCAGGACGCCGGACGCGATCAGCTCGTGGCCGTTGCTGACGCGGGTGCGCAGCAGATGGCTACCGAGCTGTACCAGGGAGACGATGTTGGCCGCGCTGACCAGGCCGGTGAGCGAGATGGCCAGCCGGCGGCGCAGCGGCGAATGGCGCATGCGCGGGTGCGGCGAGGCCGCGATGAGCCCAAGCAGGGCCAGCGCCTCCAGGGCCGGAAGCACCCAGGTGGGGCCGATCGTGAGCCGTCCGGGAAGCGCGAAGTCCAGCGCGATCGCCGCGGCGATGACCAGCTGCGGACCCCAGAAGGGGTCGTGGCGCTCCAGTCGAGAGCGGAGATCCTCAACGGCTCGCTCGGCGGTGGGCTCGACCTTCATCGCGGGGATGGTGCCAGGCCGAGGGGTGGGGCGGGGAGGAGGATCGCTTCCGGGCCGCGAAAATGACTCCAATGCGGCTTCAAGCCTCATTTCGCCCTGCGCTTGCCGCTCTGGTTCTCGCCGTCGGCGTGGTGGTGCCCAGCGCCTGCGGCAGTGCGACCTCGTCGAGCACGCACCCCCCGCCCGGCGCGACGACCACCCGGGCTCCGTTCTCGGGCACCACGAGCAGCTCGACCACCACGGTCACAACTACGGTCACTGACCAGGCCACGCCTCATGGGCCGCCGGCCTGTCGCGCGGCCGCGCTGAAGCTGAGCTTTCTGGGCCTGCAGGGGGCCACCGGACACGGGGAGCTGGGCTTCGCCGTCCACAACACGTCGGGCTCGAGCTGCGCGACGTTCGGCTATCCGGGGGTCCAGTTCCTCGGCCACGCCGGGGGGCTGCTGCCTACCGCGACCCATCGCGCGACCGCTGACTTCTTCGGCTCCAGCCCCCTGGCCCCCGTCCACCTGGCGCCGGGCGAGACCGCCTCATTCCGGCTCGCGGTCACGCACGGCATCAGCTCGAGCGTCGGCTGCACCGATGCCTACGGTCTGCGGATCTATCCCCCCAACGACACGGCCACCCTCCGGGTCGTGATCCCGGGCGGGGCGACCGAGTGTGGGGTCGCGACCGTGTCGCCGATGCAGACCGGGACCAGCGCCTACCGGTAGACCCTGGCCCGCATGGCCTAGTACGGATCGCCTCAAGCCGTCAGGGCTCAGTGGCGAGCCAGCGCGTGACGCCGTCCTCGTCGCTCTCGGCCACGTCGTGGCGCGCGAGCAGCAGGTCCATGTGTCCGAGCACCTCGGAGATTGTCAGGTAGGTCTGGGTGACGGCGACGTTGCCCCACATCTGAGTGGCGAGCTCATAGGCGGTCAAGGGCGCGGGGGCGAGCATCTCCAGCAGCTTGCCGGCCCGGCGTTCGTGCATCCGCAAGCGCTCGTCGATCAGGCTGACGTGGTCAGCGAAGGGATCGCCGTGCCCGGGGAGAATGAGGTCCAGCGAGAGCTCGCGGGTGGCCCGCAGCGACGCCATGTAGTCCATCAGCGCGGGTGGGCGCTGCGCTCCCGGTCCGGCGCCGAGGGGCCGGCTGACCAGGGGATTGGAGGAGATGTGCGGTAGCAGGTGATCGCCGGCGATCAGGATGCCTCGCGGCTGGTCAACGAAGATCGTGTCCGAGGGGCTGTGCCCGGGCCGGTGCAGGACGCGGAGGGTGCGGTCGCCGAGCACGAGGTCGCCACCGTCGGCCAGCGGTCGGGTGACGTGTCCGCTGGAGCCAAAGGCCCGGAAGGCCGTTCCGACCATGGACAGAGCCCGCGCCACGTCCACCGGGACGCCGTGGCGGCGCATGATCTCCATCGAGAACTCGTCGTCGGCGGCCACGCTGGCCCCAAAGCTCTCCAGATAGGGGGCGAGACGGTCCAGCGCGGCGACCTCGGCCCCCGAGCGCCGGGCCAGGACCTCGAGCAGCCCGAGGTGATCCATGTGCTGGTGGGTGATGACGATCAGCTCGAGGTCCTCGATCGCATGACCCAGGGCTGCCATCGCGAGCTCGAGCTCATCCAACGACTTTCCGGAGTTGGGCCCGGTGTCGACCAGGGTCAACGGCTGCCCCTCGATCAGGTAGCAGTTGACCCGCCCGACCAGGAACGGGGTGGGGAGGGCGATCCGGTGGATCCCGGCGGCGGCGACGCGCCGCCGCAGCTCCTCGTGGTCGGCGCCCGCCGGCGCGCGCGAGGTCACGAGCGAATCACGCTCAGGACCTCGTCCCGCTTGGCCTCCATGTGGTCGGGGGAGCGCAGCGACTCCAGGCACAGCCGCAGCAGCGGCTCGGTGTTGGACGAGCGCACGTTGAAATGCCAGTCCTCGTAATCGATCGAGACGCCGTCGAGGCGATCCTGACGGCCGTCGCGGTAGCGCTCGGCGAGCTCCTCGAGCTTGGCCGCCGGATCGGCGACCTCGCTGTTGATCTCCCCCGAGATGAAGTAGCGCGAGCGGTAGCCCTTCAGCAACTCAGACAGCGTGGCGTCGCGGCGCGAGAGCAGCTCGAGGATGAGCAGCGCCGGGAGGGTGCCCGAGTCCGCGCAGTAGAAGTCGCGGAAGTAGTAGTGACCGGAGACCTCGCCGCCGAAGGCCGCGCCCTCCTCGCGCATACGGGTCTTGAAGAAGGCGTGCCCGACGCGGTTGACCAGGGCCTGGCCCCCGGCCGCGCGGACCGTGTCAGCCACCGCCCGGCTCGCCCGGACGTCATAGAGGACGGTGGCGCCGGGCTCCTTGTCGAGCATCGAGGCGCTCAGCAGAGCGGTCAGGAAGTCTCCGTCCACGAACCCGCCGTGCTCGTCGATGAAGAAGCAGCGGTCGGCGTCCCCGTCCCAGGCGATCCCCAGGTCGGCGCCCTGCGTAACCACCTCGGTCATGATGAACGCGCGGTTCTCGGGCAGCAGCGGGTTGGGTTCGTGGTCGGGAAAGTTGCCGTCCGGGGTCCAGTAGGCAGGCACGAGATCGAGGCCGAGACCGTCGAGGATCGGGCCCACCATCGGTCCCGCCATGCCGTTGCCCCCGTCCACCACCACCTTGAGTGGTTTGATCTGGGCGGCGTCGATGAAGCCCAGCGCCGCGGCCCGAAATTCCTCGTCAATCGCCACCTCCTGGACCGACCCGCCGCCGGGCTCGTCGCCGAGACCGGCTCCGATCCCGTCGCGGACGTCACCGATCCCCGAATCGCCGGACAGGGCCAGGGCGCCGCGGCCGACGAGCTTGACGCCGGTGTAGGCCTTGGGGTTGTGGGAGGCGGTGCACATCAGCCCGCCGTCGAGGTCACGGGAGCCGACCAGGTAGTAGAGCATCTCGGTCCCCACCTGGCCGGCGTCAAGCACGGTGGCGCCCTCGGCGACCATCCCCTCCCGGTAGGCCGCGGCCAGCTCGGGGGCGGTGAGACGCATGTCGCGGCCCAGGCCCAGGCGCAGCGCCGAGGTCGGCCGGTCGGCCAGGACGGCGATCACGCGGGCGAACGAGCGGCCGATGGCCCGCGCCGTCGCGGCGTCGATCTGCTCACCGTAGAGGCCGCGGATATCGTAGGCCTTGAAGATTGCCGGGTCCAGTGGGCCGCTCATCGCGGTTGATGATGCCCGATAATCCGCCGCCGTGAGCCCGAGCGCCTCCGCCCCCCGCGAGCCTCCCGTGGTGATCCTGTGCGGCGGTCGCGGCACGCGCCTGCAGGAGCGCGCCGGTGCGATTCCCAAGCCCATGGTCGAGATCGGCGGCGCTCCGATCCTGTGGCACGTGATCCAGATCTACCTGACCCAGGGCTTTACCCGGTTCTTCCTCCTGACCGGCTACCGGGGCGAGCAGGTCCGCGAGTTCGTGTCCTGCGCGCGGTGGCCGCCGCGCGCCGACATCCAGTGTCTCGACACCGGCGTCGACACTCCGACCGGGGGCCGGGTGCACCGGGCCGCGGCGGCGCTGAACGGGGAGGACTTCTGCCTCACCTACGCCGACGGTGTGGCCGATGTGGACCTGCGCGCGCTGTTGGAGTTCCACGCCGGTCACAGCGCGCTGGCCACGATGACCGTCGTCCGGCCCGAGCTGCCCTTCGGGGTCGCGGCGCTGCAGGCCAACGGCAGCATCCGCGCCTTCACCGAGAAGCCCCGCTCCGAGCACTGGATCAACGGGGGCTTCTTCTGCCTGCGCACCGGCGTGCTCGACCGGCTCACCGCCGATTCGGTGCTCGAGCGTGAGCCCCTGACGCGCCTGGCCGCCGACGAGGAGCTGCGCGGCTATCGCCACGACGGCTTCTGGGAGTGCATGGACACCTACAAGGACGCCGTCAACCTCAACGACCTGTGGGCCAGCGGGGCCGCGCCCTAGAAGCTGTGGGCCTGACTGCGGTGACCGCCGAGGGACAGGCGGCCAGCGTCAGCGGTCGTGTGGCCCTGGTGACCGGCGCCCATGGGCTGCTGGGTGGCTGGCTGGTGGCGGCGCTGCTGGCCGAGGGCGTACGGGTGGTCGCGGTCCGCCGCGACGAGCCGACCGCCTCGA
>JBPCIY010000032.1:0-15693 GCA_051005855.1 Solirubrobacteraceae bacterium
CGATGAAACACTCCTCGGGCTCGAATCGATCCGAGCAACCATTCACTACGAACGGCCGTGCCGATCACCCGGCGCGGCCGTTTCGTTTCCCCTCACGCCGCCACCCGGGTTTTTCCGCGGCAAGTAGCTAGCTAGACGGCGGGCATCTCGGGCCAAGGACTTGTGGTTCTGGGATAGGGTCATACCCACATGCTGCGTTCCGTGCGACGCAAGATTGTGCACCAACTGTTCGAGCGGCGGCTGGGCCTCGATACCGAAGGTGAGCTTTCGCGCGAAGCGCTGGGCATAGAGAACGAGGAGTACGGCTACTACGTGCCCTCATCGTGGCTCGCGCTGCCACTGGCGCTACGCTGGCGACCACCCACCCCACAAGACGTCCTGCTCGACGTTGGATCTGGCAAGGGGCGCGTTGCGCTACAGGCCTCACGCTATCCGTTCCGGCGAATCGTCGGACTTGAATTGGTGCCCGAGCTAACCAAGGCTGCCCGGGACAACGTTCGGCGCAGCCACGACCGGTTGAAGTGCAAGGACGTGACGTTCATCACGGGCGACATCCGCGACTTCACTATCCCATCCGACGTGACAATGACATATTGCTGCGATCCGTTTCGGGGTACCACGTTTGCAATTTTCCTCAAACGGTTACGCCAGCTGGCTGACACGCGCGGCAGCCCAGTTTTGCTCATCTACTCTCATCCGACGGAAGAGCGCCAGCTGTTGAGCACCCCTGGGATTGAGCTTTGCAAGCGGTTCAAGCCGGGGCTAGCTCTCGAGTTCCCAGTTCACATCTACGAGGTGTGGCCGATCGCCAAAACCGCATGATGATGCGGAGCCTCCGACGCTCAACGACCGATGTCTAAGCCTGCGTCATCGCATAGACGTAAGCCGACCAACAGCGACCTGGGGTCGGTTATCTCTCCCGACGTCAAGCACGGGGGCGAGACGTTCGGCGATGCCTCCTGCTTTTTGAGACGTCTGGGCGGCACCCTTGGAGCAGACGACCGTCGCGTCGGGCTGCTGAAGGGCTCCCGAGCCGTTTGGTCGGTCTACCGTGGGCTGCCACAAGTATCAGTCGTGCTGACGGAGTCCCCCTCTGGCGAGCTAATCAGTAGTCAGCTACGGGTTCGTCGTTGGGGGATTCCCAAGAACCGGATTGCCCAAGGCATTCTCCCCATCCCAGCCGACGTGGGATCATACGTTCGTGCCGGGCACCGCCTCGTGCGTCGCCAAGTGCGCCGGGCCAACGAGGCAGGGGTCGAGTGTCGCCAGTTGGGTTTGGCGGAGCGTCAAGCGATCCTCCACGATCTCACTGCCCGCAAGGAGCGTACTTCTGACCGCCAGGAGAGAAGACGGCTTCGGTTGATCGGGCGCCCCTTCGGTTCCGGGCGGCCCGGAGACGAGGCTGCTGGCTGGTTCAGCCATGCCGACGACGAATGGTGGGCGGCAGTCAGTCCCGACGGTGTCTCTTTGGCTTTGGCCAGCATCTGTGTCGACAAGGAGTGGGCCCTCCTGAGGGCACTCATCAGTGTCGAGTACCCGGCCCGCTACCTCCTACACCTCCGGCTGGTAGAAGAGCTGGCCGGGCGCGGTCTACGCTTCCTCTGGACCGCAGCTCCAAACGCGATGCTGCAGGCTCGAGGACTTCAGTTCTTCCAATACATGCTTGGCTACGAGATCGTGAATCTCGCAGCTAACTAGGGCCTCTTCAACCGGTCATGGGCCAGGAACCGGCTGCGTAGCCGGCGAACTCTGCCGTAGCGCCCCGAGGCGCTTGCGGGCGGTGCGCAGGCCCAGCCGCCGGAGCAACTCGTCGGCCACGGCGAGATAGTCGGCCCCGAGGTCGGGCCGGTAATCGAGGATCGAGAGGGCTCGCTCAGCCGACTCGGCGTAGGCGATCGAGGCGCGAATGGTGGTCTCGAGGAGCTTGTCGCCGAAGTGCTTGCGCAGCGACTCGAAGGCCTCACGGGAATGGCGGGTCCGCATGTCGGCGATGTTGAGCAAGACGCCGAGCCACTCCAGGTCCGGGTTGAGGCTGTCGCGGGCGAGCTCGATGACCTCCAGCGCCTGTTCGACACCCTGGAGGGCGAAGTACTGGGCCTCAGCGGAAAGCAGCGCGTAATCGGAGGCCACCAGCGCGTTGACGGTCAGCAGCCCGAGGGCCGGCGGGCAGTCGATCAGGATCAGGTCATAGTCGCCGTCGACCTCGCGCAGGGCGCGCTTGAGGGTGAGCTCTCGGCCCATCTTGCCGCCCAGCGCCAGTTCGGCCTCGGCCAGCCCCAGGTTGGCCGGAATCACGCCGTCGTGAATCGCCTGCTTGGCCTTGGCGCGACCGGCGAGCACGTCGCCGATCGTCGGAGTGGCGTCCGGGGGGACGTCGAGGTAGTCAGACAGATTGCCCTGTGGGTCCAGATCCACGGTCAGCACCGACAGGTCGGCGCGCCGGAAGACGTCGGTCAGCGTCCTGACCGCAGTCGTCTTGCCTGTGCCGCCCTTCTGAGAGAGAACCGAGATCGTCGAGGCCATCGGGGCCGGACTATAGGCGAGCCCGAGACCACTTGAAGCTCCGCAGACTCAGTCGGTTACCCCGGTCCCGTCCGGCTCGACCCGGCTGCGAAAGCGCAGGCCGGAAATAGCCGAAATATCGACGAAATGCAGGTGGTGGCGTCCGATTACGACCTCGTCACCGTCGGCCAGCGTGCTCCATTCGACCCGCTCCCCGTTGACGAATACGCCGTTGAGGCTGCGGTCGTCGAGAACCCGCAGCCCATCGGGCTGGCGGACGATCAGCGCGTGACGGCGCGAGACGGTGGGATCGTCAAAGCGGATATCGGCAGCCAGGCTGCGCCCGATGCGGGTCCACTCGCGCTCGAGGGCATAGGCGATCACGTCCTCGCCCGAGCGGTAGGCGACGTACTGCCCGGGCTCGTCGAGTCCCGCGCGCAGCTCGGCCAGCCAACTCTGATCCTCCACCTCGGGGCCGAGGTCGAGAACCGCCTGCTGAGAAGTTGTGAACAGCGAGGCGCGCACGAACTCGTTGCCGCCGCAGTTCGAGCAGATGGGCAGCTCGTCGGCGGCGTCGAGCGACACCGAGAAGTCACACGCAGTACAACGAAAGGTGCCCGTCCCTGCCACGTTGCCGGACATCCAAGCCTTCATAGGCCGTCCCCTCGTTTGAAATCGTGGTTCGACCCGGGGTCCCGCGAGCCACGACCGGATTAACGGTCTTAACACGATCATAGTGGCTTCTTCAAGTGGCAGGTAAACCGACTCAACCGTTTGTCCATGTCGGGCGGGCGTAGTAAAACCCGCAAATAGCGGCGGTTTGTCCCGACGCCCGGGCGAGCCACGGCCCCCTGGTAGCCGGGACGGCCAGGGTCGCGAGATCGGACCGGCCACGACGAGCGAAACCGGATCGCGGGGGTTTGTCGTGCCGTGCCCGACAGGTGGAGCCAACGCGACACACCCCCGGCCAGGGCGGCGACGCTCGTCGTCGTGGGTCCGCTTTGCGACCCCGACGGTCGAAGCGGTCGCCGACCAGAGGAATCAGCGCCGCGGGGGCGAAAAGGAGCAGCCATGAGCGCGACCCTACGCGACATGCTCGACCTCGAGTTGGCGCTCCTGCGGCGGGGCCTGGACGAGCGGCTGGCGGGCTCGGAGCGCTGCTCCTGCTGTAACCGGACTCCGCTGGTCGGCGAGCGCGTCTATGTGTACCCGGCCGGCGTCATCGCCTGCGAGCTGTGTCGCCCCCGCCAGAGCGAGGCGCCCCTGCGGGCCCGCACCGTGCACGGCCCCGAGTTCGGGCACACGATGCGAATCACCGATCACCGCGCCGTCGCCTGACCCGCGCGCCCATGTCGCCTGACCCGCGCGCCCACGCCTGACCCGCGCCCATACACTTTCCGGCGTGGATCCGTTCACCGTCTCGACCACGATCTCCAAGCCGCGCGAGCAGGTGTTCGAGTACCTGGCCGACATCGCCAACCACGCCGAGTTCACCGATCATTATCTGGTCGACTGGCATCTGACCCGCATGGACACCTACGGAGCCGGCGCCGGCGCACGCTTCCGGATCAAGGCGCCGATGAACCGCTTTTCCTGGGCCGACATGACGATCGCCGAGTTCCAGATCCCGTTCCGGATCGTCGAGCACGGCCGGGGTGGCAAGTACAACCGGATCCGGATGGTCGGCGTCTACACGCTCTCGCCCGGCCCGGCCGGCAGCACTCGTGTCCAGTACACGTTGGAGACCGAACCGTCGCAGCTCTCGGATCGACTGATGGAGGTTCTCGGCGGCCGCTCATGGAGCCGGCGGCAGGCCGCCAAGGCGATGCGCCGTCTGCGCTCGATCCTCGAAGAGGGCCGCGGGCGGGGCGAGCGGACGTCGGTCGAGTCTCGCTGAGAATCATTAGACTTCCCCAGCCGTGAGTGCCCGTCGCCGCCTTCGAGCCGCTGCCAGCGTGGTGATCCTCGCCGTCGGTCTGGCGGCCTGCGGCCACCAGGCCCATCCCCGGGTCGCCGACGCCAACAACAACGGCGGCTACGTCGACGCCGGCCCGGTCAGCTACCAGTTGCAGGTCTCGCGGCTGCTCAACCAGTACAGCACCGAGGACTCGCAGTACATCCAGGGGCTGCCGGCCGGGACGATCGCACCGACGCCGACGCAGGAGTGGTACGCCGTATTCCTGCAGGCCAAGAACCAGACGGCGGGTAACCAGGTCACCACCGACCACTTCGTCGTCACCGACACCCAGGGCAACCGCTATTACCCGGTCAAGCTCGACCCCAAGGTCAACCCTTACGCCTGGACCCCGCAGACCCTCAAGCCCGCGGGTACCGAGCCGGGGCCGGATACGACGGCGAGCTACGGGCCCACGCAGGGCAGGCTGCTGCTGTTCAAGATCAACACCTCGGCCTACAGCAACCGGCCGTTGACGTTCGAGATCCTCGGCGCCGGCAACCAGAGCCTGGCCTCGATCTCGCTCGATCTGTGAGCCGCGGTTGGGCGCGGCCGATTCTCGTGCTCTCGGCCCTGCTGGGGCCGGCCCTCGTTCCAGCAGGGGCTCAGGCGGGCTGGAGCGCTCCCTTCGACCTCGTCGCGCCGGGCACGCTTGACTACCTGCCCAGCCAGCTTGCCGTGTCCCGATCGGGGTCGGCGGTCGGCTACGCCGTCGAGGATGTCGACACTCCCGGCAGCGCCCAGGCCTATCTGGTTCTGCGCTCACCCGGTGGCCGCGTCGGTCCGCCGCACGCGATCGCCGGCGCCCGCGAAATCCTGGCCCTCGCTTACTCCAGCCGGGGACTCGAGCTGCTCACCGGCTCAAGCCCAGCCGGTCAGGACTGCTGCAGCAGCACCCAGGCTCTGGCGGTGGCCGGCGCCGCTCGGATCCGGAGCGCGCAGACCCTAGTCAGCGGCCTGACCGGCGCCACGATTGGCGCTTTGGTCCCGCTCGCGCACGACGCCATGCTGGCCGTGGTGGCCACCGAAGGTGGGGTCTGGACCCAGCAGTCCGGCCGCGGAGGCCGGTTTACCGGCCGGCACCGGCTGACCGGGGCCGGGCTGGCTCCGCAGACGGTGAGCGCGACGAGCCTCGGCGGCGCCGACTCGCTGGTGGCCTGGACCGGGGCCAGCGGGCCGGCCGGGTTCGCCGATCCACGCACGATCTTCTACGCCCAGGGTTCCAAGCACGGCTCGCCGCGCCGCGCCCGGACGCTGTTGCGCATCCCGGCCGGGCACCGGATCGACGAGCTCGGCGTCGCGCAGCGTGGGCCCGGCGCCACGACGGCCTGGATCGAGAGCTATTACGGCCAGCGCGCCGCCTATCACGTCCAGGTGCGGGCGGCTGACTTCGCCCCGCACCCCAAGATCCGCGGCTTCTCGGTCGGTGGTGGCCTGGCCGCCGGCCTCAGCTTCGCCGCTGATCCGGCCGGCGCTCAGGGCTTGGCCTGGAAGGCGTGCGACGCGGACGGCAACTGCACGGTCCGGGTGGCTACTCGTGGTCCCTCGTCGCCGTTTCGCTCCCCCGCGTCCCTGGGACCGATCGACGCCGCGCAGACGCCGGCCCTGAGCGTGAGCCCCAGCGGCCAGGTCGTGGTCGGCTGGGTGCGCGCGGGTCATCCGGTGGCCGCGGTGGGGCCGGCGCGCAGTGGCCACTTCGGGCCCGTCCGCGTGCTTTCGCCCAGCGTCTACGCGTTCGATGAGACGGTGGCCTACGGTCCCACCGGGGCGCTCGCCGCGTGGACGCAGGGAACGCTCAATCCGAGCGTCGTCGGCGCTGCCTACCGCTGAACGAGTGCGGGCTACTTGCCCAGGGCCGCGGCGAGGACGTCGTGCACAGGTGGTGCCGCGGTGGCGCCGCCCGCGCCCTGATTGGGGAACAGGGCCCCGGCTACGTACCGGGGGCGACCCACCGGCGCGTAGCCGACGAACCAGGCGTCGGTGTTCTTGGCCCCGCTCTGGCCGGGCGTGGTCGTGTTCTTGAGCTCGGCGGTCCCGGTCTTGCCGGCCACGGTCACGCCGGGGATCTGCGCCGCGATGCCGGTCCCGAACTGCACCACGGCGATCATCATCTTCTGCACCTCGCGGGCGACCCGGGGGCTGATCACACGGACAAAGCGGGGACGCTGATAGGCGAGCAGGGTGGGGATCGGGCGGCGTCCGCCCATCGCGATCGTCGCCGCCACGTCGGCCATTTCCAGCGGAGTGGTCTGGACCAGGCCCTGGCCGATCGCCGAGGAGCCAACCGCCAGGTCATCGCCGATGCTGCCCGCGGACGGGAGCGTGCTCTCCGCCGCGCCCGGGATCGCGGGAGGCCGATTGAAGCCGAACCGCTGGGCGATGTTGACCAGGCGGGCCGCTCCGAGCTGGGCGCCGAGCGGAGCGAAGACCGAGTTGCAGGAGACCGCGAAGGCGTTGAGCAGCGTGCCCCCGCACGCCTCGCCGTTGGCGTTCTGGAGCGAGACCCCCGACAGGGTGGTGGAAGTTTGGATCGGATACACCGTCGACAGCTTGGCGATCCCGGCCTCCAGGGCACCACTGGCGGTGATGATCTTCATCGTCGAGCCCGGCGGCTGGAGCGCTGAGAAGGCGATCCCGGCCAGCGCCAGCAGGGCACCGGTCCGGGGGTTCATGACCACGATTCCGGCGTAGTTGCCGCCCATCGCCGCGACTGCGGCGCGCTCGAGGACGGGGGACAGCGTGGTCTTGAGCGGGCGAGCCTGCACCGCGGCCGCGGTGGCCAGCGCCCGATGACCGGCGAGCAGGCGACCCCCACGGGTCCCGACCAGGCGGCTCTGGAAGATGTGCTCGAGCCCGTCCAGCCCGACCGTGGCCCCAGCGGGGTAGCCCTGCGCGGCGTACTGGGCGGCGTCCGCGCTGGGGACCGGACCGACGGTGCCGACGATCTGTCCGGCCACATCGGGGATCGGGGAGGTCCGTCCCGGCCCCTCGGCCAGAGGCTCCCCGTCACTGGCCAGCAGCGTGCCGCGAGGCGGCAGCGTGACCGTGCGACTCAGGCGCTCCCCCGGCCGCAGCCCGGGGAACAGCACCTGGCGGCTGAGGTGTACGCGAGCGCTCGCGCCGCTCCCGGTCATGGGCACGACCAGCGTCTCGCGCAGCGTGCCCCAGATGCGGGTGCTGACCAGCATCTTGACCGCGACCTGGTTCCCCGGCAGGCTGTAGACCCGCCTCGTCCGCAACGCGGTCAGCGTGGCCGTCGAGGCCGCCCGCTCCAGGGCGGAGGCGAACTGCGCCTCGGTCGCCGCGCGCCGCGAGGCGGCGTCGAGCAGACCGTACATTTGGGGCATCTGATGCCGCGTCCAATCGTGGACGTACTGGGCCACGAGCTGGCGTTCTGACGCCCCCGGGTCCCTGGACAGGAGCACACCGCCGGCGAAGGCGAGGGCGGCGATGGCAATGATCGGCAGCGCGCGCGTAGCCAGACGCCGACGCCGTCGTCTGCGCTGTAACGGTCGTGGCCCCGAGGCCACCAACAGGCCGCCTTCTACCACCTCACCACGGAACGGTACGGGATCGGGTGGCGTTTACGCGTCAGGACTAGGATTTTCTCATGTCGGGGTTCGACTGGGTGATCATCGCGTTCACGGTGCTGCTCGCCGTGTACGGCTACCGGCAGGGGTTCGTCGTCGGTGCGATGTCGTTGGTGGGGTTCGCCGTCGGGGCCTTTCTGGGCACGCGGCTGGCCCCGCTGCTGCTCTCCTCAGGCGCGCACTCGCCGTACGCGCCGCTCTTTGGCCTGCTCGGGGCGATCCTCGCGGGAGGCGTGCTGGCCAGCGGCTTTGAGGGCTTGGGCGGCCGCGTTCGAGGGGGGCTGCGGATCCCGGGGCTGCGGGCCGTCGACGGCTTGCTGGGTGCGGCGCTCACCGCCTGCGTGGCGCTGGGCATCATCTGGATCATCGGCGCGGTCGCGCTGCAGTCATCGGGCTCGGCACCGTTGCGCAACGACATCCGGAGCTCGGCGATCATCACCGAGCTCGATTCGCTGCTGCCGCCGTCGGGTCCGATTCTCGACGCCTTGGCGCGCATTGACCCGCTGCCTTCGGTCCGGGGCCCGGCGGCCGACGTGGCCGCGCCCAATCGGCGGATCCTGGCCGCCCCCGGGGTGCGCTTGGCCCGACGCAGCGTGGTCCGGGTGTTCGGCACCGCGTGCGGTCTCGGGGTCGAGGGCAGTGGTTGGGTCGCGGCCCGCGACCTGGTGGTCACCAACGCCCACGTGGTGGCCGGCGAGAGCGATACCGCGATCCAGATCGGGGGAGTCGGCGCCAGCCGCCCCGCGGTGGTGGTGGGCTTCGATGTGCATGACGACCTGGCCGTGCTCCGGGTACCGGGTCTGGGGCTCCCGGCTCTGAACCGGGTCTCGAGCGCACGCTCGGGAACGCCGGCGGCGATCCTCGGCTACCCCTTGGATGGGGCCTTTGACGCCGAGGCCGCCCGGATCGGCCAGACCGAGGCGGTGAGCACCGAGAACGCCTACGCCCAGGGGCACGTGCTGCGCAGCATCACCGCGCTGCGGGGCAAAGTGCGCGCGGGCAATTCGGGTGGGCCGGTAATCGACGGTCACGGCCGGGTGCTGGCCACCGTGTTCGCCGCGCTGACCAACGCTGCTGCACCCGGCGGATTCGCGGTTCCCAACCCGGTGGTGGCGGTGCAACTGGCCCGCGCCCGCCGTCACACGGCGCGCGTCAGCGCCGGCCGGTGCGGAGCCTGAGGGGTGCCATGGGCGGGCGGCGGTCTGCGACGCCGCCCGCCTCAGGCGCTTAGTGCCCCCAGACGCTCCTCGGCCATCTGGGTCACCACGTCCAGCTCAAGCGCCCCCAAGAGCTGTGGGTGATGATGAGCGAGGTGTAGCTGGGCCGCATCGAACAGCTCCTGCGCAGAATCGCCGGCGAGTTGCGCCCCGCACTCACGGAAGGCGATCCGGCTGGACTGTTCTTTGATCGGGGTCATCAGTCCTCGAACTGCGGTCAACTGACCCGCGGACCCGGTCCCATCCGGCCGTTTCGCGGGTGTCCTACGGTGTGGCCCGGTGCCACGCCGCGAACAGTGCCGTGGCCGCGTTGGCGATACGTTTCCCAAACGTTGCCGACCCCGGCCGCCCCCAGCGTCAGTGAAGGGACACGTGTCCAGCTGTGCGGTCGCTTGTCGGTTGAGCTAGGCGGCCGCGAACGGGCCAGCGCGCTGCGGGGCAAGCAGGTGCCATTGCTGTTCGCCTACCTGGTCTTCAACCGCCACCGCCCCGTCGGCCGTGAGGAGCTGATCGGCGCTCTGTGGCCCGACCAGCCGCCCCGGTCGCAGGACGCTGCCCTGCGCACGCTGCTCTCGCGCTTGCGCTCGGCGCTGGGAGCCTCGGTGCTGGCCGGGCGCGACGACCTGATCCTCGAGCTGCCCGAACCGCTCTGGGTCGACGTCGAGGCCGCGGCGGCCCATGTCGAAAGCGCGCTCGAGGCGCTCAGGCGTCGAGACACCCGCCAGGCCTGGGCCCAAGCTCAGGTGCCGCTCAACATCGCCGGCCGTGGGCTGCTCCCCGGCGCGCAGGCGATCTGGCTCGAGAGCCGGCGCAGAGAGCTCGAGGACCTGCGTCTGCAGGCGCTCGAGATCATCGGCCGCGCCGGGATGGGACTGGGCAGCGCTCAGCTGAGCTCGGTCAAGCAGGCCGCGCAGAGCCTGATCGAGGCTGAGCCCTACCGCGAGTCAGGCTACGTATTGCTGATGGAGGCGCTTCAGGCGCAGGGCAACGTCGCCGAGGCGTTGCGGAGCTTCGAGCGCCTGCGCGCGCTGCTGCGCGATGAGCTTGGCATCACGCCTTCGCCGGACGCGATCGCCGCCCATGAGCGCCTGGTGCGTCCGGGTCAGACCTCGGGCGCACGGAGCGAAGCTGTCGACGCGGATCAGCAGGGCGAAGGCCGGGTGCCGGTGCCCGGCGAGCTCCGCGCCCAGGCGGCGGCGACGATGGTGGGGCGCGAGGCCGAGCTCGCCAAGCTCGAGCGCTGGACCCGGGGCGCCGCCCAGTCGCCCGACGCTCGTGGCGAGCGACTGATGCTGCTCAGCGGCGACCCGGGCGTGGGCAAGACCCGGCTGCTGGCCGAGGTGGCCGGCCGCGCCCATGCCGCCGGCGCGCTCGTCCTGGCCGGGCGCGCGACCGACGAGAGCCTGGTCCCCTTCCAACCGTTCTTGGAGGCGCTCGGCCGCTACGTCGAGACGGTCTCGCTCGCCGAGCTGCGCGTGGTCGCCCACCGGCCCGGTTCTGAGCTCTCGCGCCTGCTCCCCGAGCTGCGCCGTCGCCTGCCCGAGCTGCCGCCGCCTGAGGACGGCGACGCCGACACCGAGCGCTACCGCTTGTTCGAAGCCGTGGTCGACCTGCTGCGCGAGCTGTCGGCCTCGGCACCGGTCCTGATCGTGCTCGATGACCTGCACTGGGCCGATCGTCCGACCCTGACGCTCCTGCGGCATCTGGCCCGCGCGTCGCGGACCGGGTCGGTGTCGATCCTCGGCGCCTACCGGGCCGCCGAACGCTGGAGCGAGGGGTTCGGGGCGGCGCTGGCCGGGCTGCGCCACGAGCGGCTGCTCCGTCAGCTCGACATCGAGGGGCTGTCCGAGCCCGAGGCGCTGCGCCTGGTCGGACTGTGCGTCGGCCGACCCCCGTCGGCCGAGTTCTCGCGTGCGCTGTATCAGGAGACCGAGGGAAACCCGTTCTTCATCGAGGAAATCGTCCGCCACCTGACCGACGCCGGCATCGAGGCCCACACCGCCGGGGCGCACGAGCTCCACGCGATCGGTCTGCCCGATGACGTGCGCGAGGTGATCTCGCGCCGCCTGGACCGGCTCAGCGACGACACGGTGGAGACGATGCGAGTGGCCTCGGTGATCGGCCGGGACTTTGGCGCCCTGCTGCTCGAGCGGGTGCTGGGTCTCGACGAGGAACGTTTTCTGGGGTCGTTGGAGGAGTCGCTGGATGCCGGGCTGGTGAGTGAGCATCCTTCGATCCCGGGTCGTTACAGCTTCGCCCACGCCCTGACCCGCGAGACGCTCTACGGGAGCATGTCCACCGAGCGCCGGGCGCGCTTACATCGCCGAGTCGGTCTCGCCCTGGAAGGAGATGACTCGGAAGCACACACCAACGAGCTCGCCCGCCACTTCACGCGCGCCGCCCAGGCCCAGGACGCCGAGCGGGCGATTCGCTACGCCGTTGCCGCCGGGGAGCAGGCGGCGGGGATGCTGGCGCACGACCAGGCCGCCGAGCACTACGAGAACGCGCTCTCGGTGCTCCAGCGCTTCACGCCCGGCGAGCGCCGGCGCCGTTGCCAGCTGCTGCTCGAGCTCGGGGAGGCGCGCGTCCGCAGCGGCGAGCGGCCCCGCGCCTGGGGAGTGTTCCGCGAAGCGGCGACGCTGGCCGCCGAACTCGGTGACCCAGACAGCCTGGCCCGGGCCGCGATCGGCGCGTCGCGACGCTTCGTGCAGCCGCCCGGGGTCGTCGACGAGGAGCTGATCGCGCTCCTGCAACAGGCGCTGGACCAGTCGCCGAGCGAGCCGACCGTCACCCGCGTGCGCTTGCTCAACTGCCTCTCCGCCGCGCTGTACTTCTCGCCGCGCCGTGAGGAGATGCGGCGCCTGAGTGACGAGGCGACTGCGATCGCCGCCCAGCTCGGCGACCTGCGCGGTGTGGCCCTGGCCGCCGCGGCCCGCCGCCGGGCCTACTGGGGGCCGGGCCACCTCGGGCGCCGGCTGGCCGACTCAACCGAGCTGCTGCGCACCGCCCGGGAGGCCGGCGACCTCGAGCTGACGCTCCAAGGCCACGCCTGGCTGGTCGTCGATCTGCTTGAGGCCGGCGACCGGACGGCGGTCGAGGCCCAGATCGACGCCTTCACGGCCGGGGCGAGCGATCTGCGCGAGCCGCTGTTCGAATGGCAGATCACCGTCTGGCAGGCGATGCGGTCGC
This sequence comes from Solirubrobacteraceae bacterium, assembly GCA_051005855.1. GTDB lineage: Bacteria > Actinomycetota > Thermoleophilia > Solirubrobacterales > Solirubrobacteraceae > Palsa-465. The sequence goes on from JBPCIY010000032.1 coordinate 12,453, forward strand.
TGCTGGCGGGCCAGCTCGAAGCGGCCGAAGGTCTCGCCGCCGAGGCGCTTTCCTTTGGAGTCCGCTCCGAGGGCGTCACGGCCCCGCAGTACTACGCGATCCAGATCATCGCCATTCGCCGCGAGCAGGGCCGGATTGCCGAGCTCGAGAGCTCCGTCCGGGGGCTCGGGGAGGCAAACCCCGGCCGGCTGGCCTGGCGCGCGGGCCTGGCCATGCTGCTGTCCGAGACCGGGCGGACGCAGGAGGCGCAGGCCGAGCTTGACCGTCTGGCCGCCGACGACTTCGGCGATATCCCGCGCGACGGAGACTGGCTGATCACCGTCACCCTGCTCGCAGACGCCGCCGTCGCCCTTCGGGACGGCGAGCGGGCGCGGTTGCTCTACGAGCTGCTGCTCCCCCAGCAGCGAACCAACGTGGTGGTCGGCCTGGCGGCCGTCTGCCTGGGTTGCACCGCGCGCTATCTCGGTCGCCTGGCCCTGACCATGGGCGATCGCGCCGGGGCCCGCGCTCATCTCGAGCTTGCTCAGCGCAGCAACGAGGCGCTCCGGGCACCGATCGAGCTGGCTCACACCCGGCTGGACTACGCCCTGGTCGTGGAGGAGCGAAGTCAGGCCCGGGCTCTGGTCGCCGCCGCCGCGAGCGTGGCCGCCGAGCTCGGGCTGCCCAGCGTCGCCCGCCGGGCCCAGGAGAGCGATGCGCGCTGAGCCGCCGCGCCCAGGGGTGGCCGGGAGGGCTCTTGCCAGGGACGCTAGGCTGCCAACCGCATGGCCAAGACGCTTGTTATCGCTGAGAAACCATCGGTCGGACGCGACCTCGTCGGGGTGCTGCCCGGCGCTTTCACCAAGGGCGAGGGCTATCTCGAGGGCCCCGACCACGTCGTCACCTGGGCGGTCGGCCACCTCGTCCAGCTGGCCGACCCCGATGAGTACGAAGAACGGTTCAAGAAGTGGCGGATGGCCGACCTGCCGATCGTCCCCGAGCAGTTCAAGCTCGTAGTCCGCGACGAGCGCTCCAAGAAGCAGATGAACGTGGTCAAGCGCCTGCTCGGCCGCGATGACGTGGACGCTGTGGTCAACGCCTGTGACGCCGGCCGTGAGGGCGAGCTCATCTTTGCCTACCTGTATGAGAAGTCGGGGTCACGCAAGCCGGTGCAGCGTCTGTGGCTGAACTCGATGACCAAGCGCGCGATCGAGGCGGCGTTCGGTGACCTGCGCCCCGGGGCCGACTTCGCGCCGCTCGAGGAGGCGGCTCGCTCGCGCTCGGAGGCCGACTGGATCGTGGGCATGAACGCCACCCGCGCGGCCACCATCCGCCTGCGTTCCTCGTTTGACGGGGCGGTCTCGCTGGGTCGGGTGCAGACCCCGACGCTGGCCATCCTGGCCCGTCGCGAGGAGGAGATCCGGGCCTTCAAACCCGAGCCCTACTGGCTGGTCGACGCTGTGTTTGACACGGTGGACGACCGCCCTCGGGTGTACGAGGGCCGGTACTACGACGGTTCCAAGCCGCGCCTGAAGAGCGCCGAGGAGGCGCGGGCCGTGGTCGCCGCCTGCGAGGGCCAGGGTGGCGTCATCACCAAGCTCGAGAAGTCAGAGCGCAAGGACCGCCCGCCCCTGCTCTACGACCTCACCTCGATGCAGCGCGATGCCAACAGCCGCTTCGGCTTCTCGGCCCGGCGGACGCTGGCCGCCGCCCAGCGACTGTACGAGGAGCACAAGGCGCTCACCTACCCGCGCACCAGCTCCCGCTACCTGACCGGCGACATGGTCGTCGAGATCAAGCCGATCGCCGCGCTGGTCGGCGAGCGCAGCGAGTACGCCAAGGCCGCTAAGTACGTGACCGGGCTCGACGTGCTGCCCTTGGGCCGGGTCATCAACGACGCCAAGGTCACCGACCACCATGCGGTCATCCCGACCCGTGCCGAGTCCCACCCGGTCGAGAAGATGAACGACGACGACCGTCGCATCTACGACCTGGTCGTCCGGCGCTTCCTGGCCGCCTTTCATCCCGAGGCCGTGTTCGAGAACACGCGGATCGAAACCACAGTGGGCACCGCCGGCCCCGCGGAGCGCGGTGGTCAGCACATCTTTCGAACCCGCGGCAAGGTCATGCTGGTTCCGGGCTGGCGCGGGGTCTACGGCGAGGAGGCGGACGGGCCCCAGGCTGACCGCTCCGACGATGACGAGGACCGCGAGCAGCAGCTCCCCAAGCTCGTGCGCGACGAGGCGGTCACCGTCTCGGAGGTCGCCTCCGAAGAGAAGGAGACCAAGCCGCCGCGGCGCTACACCGAGGGCGCGCTGCTGGCCGCGATGGAGACCGCGGGCAAGCTGGTCGACGAGGAGGAGCTGCGCGAGGCCATGAAGGACTCGGGGATCGGCACGCCGGCGACCCGGGCCTCGATCATCGAGCGCCTGCTCCAGGTCGGCTACATCGAGCGCGAAGCCCGGGCTCTGGTCGTGACCGAGAAGGGTCTCAACGTGGTCCGGCTGCTCGGCGAGCATCCCCTGACTTCGCCCGGTCTGACCGGGGACTGGGAGCACCGGCTGGCCAAGATCGAGACCGGTCAGGACTCGCGCAAGGCCTTCATGGGCGACATCGTGAAGTTCACCGAGTCGACGGTCGGGGAGCTCGACACCAAGCTCAAGGACGTGCGGATCCCCCGCGCCAACCTGGGGCCGTGCCCGGTGTGCGGCCGGGACATCGTCGAGAACCGCAAGGGTTACTCGTGCTGGTCGCGCGAGGACCCCGGCTGTGGGTTTGTGATCTGGAAGTCCAAGACCAGTAAGCAGTTGCCGGTCGCCGTGGCCCGCGAGCTGATCAAGACCGGGCGGACCGAGCGCGCCGTGACCGGCTTCAAGGGTCGTTCGGGCAAGAGCTTCCGCGCCCGCCTGGCGCTCCAGCAAAACGAAGACGGCAAGTGGCGGGTGGAGTTCGATGAGGCCTGGGCTCGCGACGGGGCCAAGCCACCGGAGGCCGAGGACGTCGCCGCCAACGGCGCCACGCCGGACGCGGGCGCGACCCCGGCGCAGGCGGGCGAGGAGTCGGCCGCGGCCTGAGCCGGCGCTGAGCCGTCATCGGCCCACGCCACCATAGGCGGGTGCCGCTGAAGTTAGTTCTCGGACCTGCCAACTCCGCCAAGGCGGCTGAAGTGCTGGGCGCCTACGGCGCCGTGGCCACGCGGGGGGCGGTGCTCGTCGTCCCGACCGCGGTCGACGCCCGCCACTACCGCCGCGAGCTAGCCGCC
>JBPCIY010000033.1:0-14449 GCA_051005855.1 Solirubrobacteraceae bacterium
GGGACCCGGCGGCCAAGCTCGGCCGGGACTTCGTGGCCCTCGGCACCCGCGCGGGGACGCTTACCGCGCAGCGGGCCCGGCGGCTGGGTCTGGGCGAAGGGACGGCCGTCGCGGTGGGCAACGTGGATTCGTTCGTCTCGGTCCCGGGGGCGGGCGTCGAGCATCCGGGCATGTTCGTGACCGTGATCGGCACCTCGCTCTGCGCCATGGTCCTCGGCGAGGAGGAGGTCCGCCTCCCGGGGATCACCGGCGTCGCGCGGGACGGCATCCTCCCCGGCCTGTGGGGCTATGAGGCCGGGCAGGTCGCGGTCGGCGACATGCTGGCCTGGTTCGTGCGCACGCTCGGCGCGGGTCACACGCACGCTGACCTCGAGCGCGCCGCGGCGCGGCTGGCGCCCGGCGCCACCGGACTGGTCGCGCTCGACTGGTGGAACGGCAACCGCTCGATCCTCGCCGACGCTGACCTGACCGGCGTGGTCGTCGGCCTCACCCTGCAGAGCACGCCGGAGCAGATCTACCGCGCTCTGCTCGAGTCGATCGCCTTTGGGAACCGCCGGATCATGGACAACTTCACCGAGCACGGGATTCTGCTGACCGAGATCGTGGCCTGCGGGGGGATCGCCGAGCGGAGCCCACTGACCATGCAACTGCTCGCCGACGTCAGCGGGCGCCCGGTCTCGGTGCCCGCCTCGAGCGAGATCCCGGCCCGCGGCGCGGCGCTGTTCGGGGCCGTCGCCGCGGGGCGCTTTGGCGGCATCGGCGACGCGGTCGCAGCCACCCGGCCGGACCGCGCCCGGACCTTCCAGCCGGACCCGGTGGCCGGGGCAGTCTATGACCGCGTCTATCAGATCTACCGGAGCCTGTACGAGACCCTGGGCCGCTCCCAGGTCGACCTGCTGCACGGGCTCAAGCACATCCGCACGCAAACCAGAAGGAGAAGCCCGTGACCGAGCGACCGCGAATCGGCCTCCTGGGGATCATGCAGGAGCTCTACGACGAGATGATCCCGGGCATCACCGAGCATCAGGCCGCCTTCGCCCGCGAGGTTGTGCAGCGGCTGGCCGGCGCGGCCGAGATCACCTTCACGCGCCCGGCCCGCAACCAGGCCGAGATCGAGGCGACCACGGCCGAGTTAGCCGCCGGGGGCGTGGACGGGATCATGATCGTGCTGCTCACCTACGGACCCGCGATGCGCTCGATCCGGGCGCTGGTCGCGCTCGGAGTCCCCTTGCTGCTGGCCAACATCCAGCCCGAGCGGGCCATCACCGCCGAGTGGGACATGGACAGCCTGACCTATAACCAGGGGGTTCACGGCGCCCAGGACCAGGCCAACGCGCTCGTCCGTGCCGACGTCCCGTTCTCGGTCATCACCGGCGACTGGCGCTCGAAGCGCTTTGAGCAGGCCTTCGCGGACTGGGCCCGGGCCGCCCGCGGGGTGAGCGCGCTGCGCCGCGCCCGGGTCGCCCTGCTCGGCTACCCGATGAACGGGATGGGGGACATCCGCTATGACCCCGAGGCGATGCTGCGGCGGATCGGCACGACCGTGGTCAACGAGGACCTGGGCCGGCTGCACGTGGCGCTGGAGGGGGTACCCGAGGCGGCCGTCTCGGCGCTGGTAGGCGAGCACGGTCAGCGCTTCGAGGTCGACCCCGCCCTCACCGCTGAGCGCCACGCCTACGCCGCCCGCTTTGAGATCGCCCTGCGGGCGATGCTCGAGGAAGGGAGCTACGCCGGCTTCTCCTTTCATTTTGACTCGATCGCGGGTGACGGCCGCTTCGCTCAGCTCCCGCTCCTGGCCGCCTCCGACCTGATGGCCGACGGCTATGGCTACGCCGCCGAGGGCGACACCAACACGACGATCCTGATGTGCGCTGCGCAGGCGATGATCGGCGACGCGCACTTCTCCGAGATGTACGCGATGGACTGGGAGCTGCACTCGATCCTGATCAGCCACATGGGCGAGGGCAACTGGCGGCTGGCCCGCTCGGATCGCCCGGTCCGCCTGATCGACCGCGAGCTCGGAATCGGCGGGCTGGACAATCCGCCCACGCCCGTGTTCTCGGCCGGGCCCGGACGCGCCACCACGGCGGCGTTGATCCCGATCGAAGGCGAGTACTACCGTCTGCTCGTTGGTCACGGTGAGGTGCTCGACACGCCCGAGCTGCCCAAGGTGCAGATGCCCTACTTCCACTTCCGCCCCGACGCCGGCCTGGAGCCGTTCATGGACGACTGGCTGCGCCTGGGCGGTCCGCACCACTTCGTGACCAACCTCGGCGAGCACGCCGGTCGCTGGCGGCGGCTGGCCGAGCTGCTCGAGCTCGACTACGAGGAGATCTGAGTGCCCAGGTCGGATGAGCTCCGCGCCGAGGTCCTGGCCGCCAACCTGGCCCTGCCCGAACACGGTCTGGTCAAGCTGACCTGGGGCAACGTGAGCGGCATCGACCGTGAGCAGGGCATCGTGGCGATCAAGGCCAGCGGCGTCGCCTATGAGGCGATGACCGTCGACGACATCGTGCTCGTGAGCTTGGCGGAGGGCGAGGTCGTGGATGGGGTTCGCCGCCCGTCCACCGACACGCCCACCCACCTGGCTCTGTACCGCGCCGTGGCTGAGGTCGGCGGCGTCGTCCACACCCATTCCCCGTGGGCCTGCGCCTGGGCTCAGGCCGAGCGCGAGATTCCGGTGCTCGGCACCACCCACGCCGATCTGAGCGACGAGCCGATCCCGCTCACTCGGGCTCTGACCCCCGACGAGGTCTATGAGGACTACGAGGGCGCGACCGGCGCCGTCCTCATCGAGGCGGTCTCGGGCCGCGCGGCGCAGCGGCCCGGCGCGCTGGTCCGGGGCCACGGTCCGTTCTGCTGGGGCCAAGATCCGGCCACCGCGGTGCAGAATGCCGTCACGCTCGAGGAAGTGGCCCGGATCGCGTTTCTGACCACGGCGCTGGCACCCGACGTCCGGCCCCTTTCCGAGGTCCTGCGCGAGAAGCATTTCTCACGCAAGCACGGCCCGGGGGGCTACTACGGCCAGCCCTGACCGCGGTCCGGCTCCGACCGGAGCGCGCGCAGCTACCAGCGGTCGTGAACGTGCTCGCGGATCAGACGGTCATAGACCTCGCGCACCCGGGCTAGCTGCTTGTCGCGCAGAGGCGGTTGTGCCGCCGCCGCGACGTTGGCCGCCGCCTGCTCGGGGTTGCGCGCGCCGGGAATGACGGTGCTCACGCCGGGCTGATCGAGCACCCAGCGCAGGGCGAACTGGGTCAGGGTCTGCCCTGGGGCGGTCAGCTCGGAGAGCTCGCGGGCGGCGGCTACGCCGACCTCGAAGGGGACGCCGGCGAACGTCTCCCCGACGTCAAAGGCCTCGCCTGAGCGGTTGTAGTTGCGGTGGTCGTCGCGGCCGAACTGGGTGTGCTCGTCGTAGCGCCCCGAGAGCAGGCCCGAGGCGAGGGGGACGCGGACGATGATCCCGACCCCAGCTTCGCGCGCTGAGGGCAGGACCTCCTCGAGCGGCTTGTGCCGGAAGCAGTTGAGGATGATCTGCACCGTGGCCACGTGGGGTCGGGCGATCGCCGCCAGCGCCTGGGCGCAGGTTTCCACCGAGACCCCGTAGGCGCCGATCGTTCCCGCGGCGACCATCTCGTCCAGGGCCGCGAAGGTGGCGTCGTCGGTGTAGACGCCGTCGGGTGGGCAATGCAGCTGCACGAGTTGGAGCTGCTCGGTCTCGAGATTGGCGCGGGAGCGCTGATTCCAGGCCCGGAAGTTCTCGCGGTTGTAGTTCTCGGGCCGCTGGTCGACCCGGCGGCCCATCTTGGTGGCCACGAACACGTCAGGATGGCGCTGGGCAAGCGCGGCACAGAAACGCTCGCTGCGCCCGTCGCCGTAGACGTCGGCCGTGTCGAAGAACGTGACTCCACCCTCGTAGGCGGCCTCGAGCGTGGCCCGGGCGGCCTCGGGGTCGACGTCACCCCAATCGGCCCCCAGCTGCCATGTGCCCAGGCCGATCGCGGAGACGCTGCGGCCAAGTCGGTCGATCGTGCGCTGCTCCATCACTGACTACGCATGGTCGCACGTCCTCGCCCGTCACAATGCGCGCATGGACCCCCGCGAGGACGGCCGCGCCGCCGCGGCCGAGAAGATGTGCGCGGCCGGCGCCCACGAAGAGGCGATCCGTGCGTTTGACAACGCCTACACCCGGCTGGTCTCCGGCCACGAGGCATTGCTCCCCACCGCCCAGCTCGAGCCCGCCTGGGACGTTCCCCAACTCGATGCCCTGCCCGACGCCGACGTCGCACGGGCGCTCGAGCACGTGGTGGTGATCAAGCTCAACGGCGGCCTGGCCACCTCGATGGGGCTCCAGGAGCCCAAGTCGCTGGTCCAGGCGCGCGAGGGCCGCTCCTTTCTGGACATCATCGTCGCCCAGACCGTCGCCCTGCGCGAGCGCTTCGGAGTGCGGCTGCCGCTGGTGCTGATGAACAGCGATGCCACCCGCGCCGCCACCCGCCACGCCCTCGCCGCGTATCCCGAGATCGCCCACGAGGGCATCGCGCCCGACTTCATGCAGAGCATGATCCCCAAGCTCGACGCCGACACCCTGGCTCCGGTGCACTGCCCCGAGGCTCCCGGGCTGGAGTGGTGCCCGCCCGGCCACGGCGACGTATACGGTGCGCTGCGCCGCTCGGGCATGCTCGCCGCGCTCCTGGAGCAGGACTTTCGGTACGCGATGATCTCCAACGCCGACAACCTCGGCGCTCAGCTCGACCCCCGGATCGCTGCCCACCTGAAGGCCAAGCAGCTGCCGTTCCTGATGGAGGTGGTGCAGGGGACCGAGGCCGACCGCAAGGGCGGACACATCGCCCGGCGCCGCGCCGACGGGCAGCTCGTCCTGCGCGAGACGGCGCAGACGCCGCCCGCAGACGCGCAATCCTTTCGCGACTTTCGTCGCTGGCGCTACTACAACACCAACAACCTCTGGGTCGATCTGCGCGTACTGGGTGACACACTGCAACGCTCCGACGGTGTGCTCGAGCTGCCCCTGATCGTCAACCGTAAGACGGTCGACCCCCGGGACCCGAGCTCGACCCCCGTGATCCAGCTCGAAAGCGCGATGGGAGCGGCGATCGAGAGCTTCCGCGGCGCCGGCCTGCTGCTCGTTCCGCGGGCTCGGTTCGTGCCCGTCAAAACCACCGATGACCTGCTCGTGCTCCGCTCCGACGTCTACCGGCTGAGCGGCCAGTCGGAGGTCGATGCCGTGCCCGAGCGCCTCGGAAACCCGCCCTACGTCGAGCTCGACCAGCGCTTCTACAAGCTCATCGACGAGTTCGAGCGCCGCTTCCCCGACGGCCCGCCCTCCCTGCGCGAAGCCGAGCGCCTGGTGATCGAGGGCGACGTCACCTTCGGTGGCGGGGTCACGATCCGCGGCGCGGTCACGCTGCGCGAGCCCGCGGCGATGAGGATCGAGCCGGGCACCGTGCTGGAATCCACGGCGTGAGCGACGAGGGCACAGCGGCCGGCGGCGAGCGGCCGCCGGGGCAGATCACGATCGTGATCGCCGATGATCACGAGGTCGTGCGGGCCGGCCTGCGTCTCCTGCTCGACGCCGAAGAGGACTTCGAGGTGGTCTCCGAGGCCGGTGACGTGGAGCTGGCCGAACGGCGGGTCGCCGCTTACCACCCCCCGGGTGCTCGTGCTGGACGTCAACATGCCGGGCGGCTCCACGCTTCCGGCCATCCTCAGGCTCCGCGAGGCCGCACCCCAGACCAACATCGTCGTCCTGACCATGCAGAACGAGCCCGAGCTCGCCCGCGACGCCCTCCGGGCCGGGGCGACCGGCTTCGTGCTCAAGGAGGCGGCCCAGGCCGAGTTGATCCAAGCCGTGCGACCGGCCGCCGAGGGTCGCACGTACCTCAACCCTGAGCTCGGGGCGCGCCTGGCCACCATCGCGCCCACATCCAGCACAAGACCGCGCGCTCCACCCGGGCCGAGCTGGTCGCCTACGCGCGCTCGCTCGGGCTGATCTGACCTCCACGCTCGGCGGGTGTGCGTGCTGCTAGTGGACATATCGTCCACTCACGGCACGCGCATCGGATTGCCCGGCGCCCGGCGCCCGGTCAGCGGCCCGGGTGGCCGCCGGCGCCGCCCGCGCTGGCGATCTCGTTGCGACGAGCCGGCGCGGAGGCCGATCGCGGGACCGCCGCCTCGTATCGGACCCCCCCGCCGTCGGCTCTGACGCCGCTGGCCAGGGCCCGCGTGAAATGGGTCTGGGCGCCCCACACCACCGAGATCGGCCGGTATCTGAGCAGGGCGCTCCAGGTCTGGGGGCCGATGATGCCGTCGGTGGTGAGCCCGCGGGCGGCCTGGAAGTTCTTCACCGCGGTGCGGGTTCTGGCGCCGAAGCCTCCGTCGACCCCGGTCTGCTGGCCGGCCGCGACGAGATGCTCCTGGGCCCACACGACCAGATCGCCCTGCGCACCCTTGCCGATGCTCGCCATCGTGGTCGCAGCCGCATAGCCGGCCAGGGGGCCGGCCGGGCGCGAGAGCGCTGACCATTCGCCGGCGCTCGCCTCTTGCCAGTCCCACCAGCTGATCCCGGGCGCGCCGTACGCGCGCGAGAGCTGACGGAAGCGCACGATCTGTCGCGCCGGGGGTGAGCTGTAGACCTGCCCGAGCGGGAAGATCGTGCGGCCATAGATCTCGTTGTACGCGTAGGTGTGCGCGAACACCGAGTCAACGGTGACGCCGATGTCCTTCCAGTACATCTGGGGCACGTTGTACTGGGCGCCGCCCAGCCCGAGGAAGACGGAGTACGGGAAGGCGGGGTGATAGTCGACGTAGGGGAAGCCGGCCAGGGCGACGGGGAAGTGGGCGCCGATCAGCGTGCGCAGCCGGGTTATGTAGGACTGGGCCGAGACGTACTTGCCCTCGTACTCGGTCTCGGCGTCGATGATCAGGCAGTCGGCGCCGTCGCGGACGGCCTGGGCTCCCATGTACGCCTCGGTGATCGGATGGGTGCCGTACACGTACTGCCAGGCGCAGACCTTGATGCCGCTGGCGTGCAGCGCCGAGACGAGCGCCGGCGTGAACTGACTGGTCCAGAAGCCCGTGCCGTCGCTGCTCTTGACCATCAGCGTGCCGACCCCGAACTGCTGGGCCGAGGCGACGATCGAAGTGACGTTGCCCCCGTTGGTGTTGGGCAGCTCCCAGACCCACATAGCCCGGCGCGCGAACGGGTTCACCGAGCCGCCGGACGCCCTCCGGCGTCGGGATGCCCTGCGCCCGGAGGCTTTATGGGTCTTGTGGGTCTTGCGCGGCTTCGAGCGGTGGGAGGACTTGTGCGCCGGGCCGGACAGTGACGCTCCGCCCCCAGCTCCGAGGGCCGGACCGACCCCCACCGAGACGCTCGCCAGGGCGAGCACGACGATGAAGATTCGGCGCAGCCGGCGATGCCCCTCGGCTCGAAGACCGCGGGATCCGCGGCCTGGCACCATACGACGAGTCACCGTAGCGGAGAACCCGCCGCATACCCGCAAGTTGCGGTGCGGCGCCCTCTACTTGATAAACAGGATCTCTGAGTACTTCGGCAGGGGCCAGAGGTCGTCCGCGACCAGCTTCTCGAGCTGGTCGGCACCGGCTCGGACCGCGTCCATGGCCGGCACCGTGGTGTCGCGCATGTACTCGGCGTGCCTGAGGAGATCCTCGTGGGGCTGATTCTCCTCCAGGTTGGCCGACTCGAGCGCCTTGATGGCGTCGACCGTGGCCGAGAGCACGGCCTCGACCTCTCCGGCCAACTCGGCCAGCTGCGCGCCGAGCAGGGTGGCGATGTAACGCGCCGCCGCCGGCACGATCATCGTCCGCGCGATCGCCGCCGCGACCTCGGCCTCGATGTTGAGCTTGGTCACGTACTGCTCGAGGAACACCTCAAAGCGTGACTGCAGCTCGCGCTGAGACAGGACCCCGTAGTTGGAGAACACCGTCTCGGTGTCATCGGTGACCAGGTAGGGCAGCGCGTCCGGCGTCGTGCGGAGGTTGAGCAGCCCGCGCTGCTGGGCTTCGGCGTGCCACTGATCGGAGTAGTTGTCGCCGCCGAACACGATCTGCTTGTTAGCCGCGTAGCTGCGCTGCAGAATCGGCCGCAGCGCCGCTTCGAGCTCGGTGCCGTCCTGTAGGGCGTCCTCGAGCTCCTCGGACAGATAGTCGATCGCCTCGGCGACGATCGTGTTCAGAACCGTGTTAGGCAGGGACAGGGACATGCTCGAACCCAGCGCGCGGAACTCGAACTTGTTGCCGGTGAAGGCGAACGGGCTCGTGCGGTTGCGGTCGCCGCCGTGCATGGGCAGGGGTGGGAGCACCGGTGTGCCGAGGCCGAGGAACGACTCGGGCGTGGACTCACCCACCTCGCCGCGCTCGATCGCGCCGAACACCTTCTCCAGCTCCGCGCCGAGGAAGATCGAGATGATCGCCGGCGGCGCCTCGTTGGCGCCCAGGCGGTGATCCTGGCCGGGCGAGGCGATCGAGGCTCGCAGCAGGCCCTGGTGCTTGTTGACGGCCTGGATCACGGCCGCGCAAAAGAACAGGAACTGCAGGTTCTCGTGGGGCGTGTCGCCGGGCTCGAGCAGGTTCTCGCCCTCGTCGGTGCCCATCGCCCAGTTGTTGTGCTTGCCCGAGCCGTTGACGCCGGCGAACGGCTTCTCGTGCAGGAGACAGATCAGCCCGTAGCGCCGGGCGACGTTCTGCATCACCTGCATGGTCAGCTGCTGGTGGTCGGCGCCCACGTTCGAGTTCTCATAGATCGGCGCGACCTCGTACTGCGCCGGGGCGACCTCGTTGTGACGGGTCTTGATCGGCACCCCGAGCTTGGCCAGCTCGCGCTCGGTGTCGAGCATGTAGGCCAGGACCCGCTCGGGGATCGAGCCGAAGTAGTGGTCGTCGAGCTCGTGGCCCCTGGGGGGCTTGGCGCCAAACAGGGTCCGGCCGGTGGTGACCAGGCCGGGGCGCTCGAAGTAGTACTGCTCGTCGATCAGGAAGTACTCCTGCTCAGCCCCGACGGTCGTGAACACCCGGGCCGCGGTCTGGTTGCCGAACAGCTTGAGCGCCGCCACGGCGGCCTTGGAGAGCGCGTCCATCGAGCGCAGGAGGGGGATTTTGTGGTCCAGCGCCTCGCCGGTCCAGGAGGCAAACGCGGTCGGGATGCAGAGCAGCGCGCCGTTGGGGTTCTCGAGGATGAAGGCGGGCGAAGTCGGGTCCCAGGCCGTGTAGCCACGCGCCTCGAAGGTGGCGCGGATGCCGCCGGTCGGGAACGATGATGCGTCGGGCTCGCCCTGGATCAGCTCCTGGCCCGAGAACTCGGCCAGCGCCGTGCCCTCCCCGGTGGGGGAGTAGAAGCTGTCGTGCTTTTCGGCCGTCAGCCCGGTCAGCGGCTGGAAAACGTGGGTGTAATGGGTGGCTCCGCGCTCCAGGGCCCACTCCTTCATGGCCAGCGCCACGGCGTCGGCCAGCGTGGTGTCGAGCGCCGCACCCTTGGCCAGGGTCTGGGAGAGCCGCCTGTAGACGTCCTTGGGAAGCCGCTGACGCTGGATCGCCGGGCTGAAGACGTTCTCGCCGAAGACCTGGTTGTCGGTGGCGGTGAGGTCGAGGGCGCCGAGGCGCTCGCCGTTCGGGCTCCACTTGGTGGCGAGGACGTTGTGCTGGCGGATGGGCATGGGGAAAGCCTAGGCGACCACCGCCGGCCGGGTCACTATCCCAATGTCCAAACCGTGGGCAGACCGGTTCGCCGGACGGCGAACCGGCCGGCCCAGGTGGGATACTCGGGCCATGGCGGACCAGCCCCACCCCGACGCGGCCCAGCCCGGCCCGCTGCCGGCCTACGTGCCCGCGCCCGGACGCTACGAGAACCTGCCCTACCGTCGGTGTGGGCGCAGCGGGCTGTTTCTGCCCGCGATCTCGCTCGGCCTGTGGCAGAACTTCGGCGACGACCGCCCGTTCGCGGCCAGTCGCGCGATCCTGCGCCGGGCCTTTGACCTGGGGATCACGCACTTCGATCTCGCCAACAACTACGGGCCGCCCTACGGCAGCGCCGAGCTCAACTTCGGCCGGATCTTCGCCGAGGACTTCGCCTCCCTGCGCGACGAGGTCGTGATCTCGACCAAGGCCGGCTATGACATGTGGCCCGGACCCTACGGGAACCTCGGCTCGCGCAAGTACCTGCTCGGCAGCCTGGACCAGAGCCTGCGGCGGATGCGCCTGGACTACGTGGACATCTTCTACTCGCACCGCGCCGACCCCGAGACGCCGCTGGAGGAGACGATGGGGGCCCTGGACTTCGCGGTGCGCTCGGGCAAGGCCCGCTACGCCGGGATCTCTTCCTACGGCGCCCAGCGCACCGAGGAGGCGATCGGAATCCTGCGCCGGCTGGGGACGCCGCTGCTCATCCACCAGCCGTCCTACTCGATGTTCAACCGCTGGATCGAGCCCGAGTTGCTCGACCTGCTCGGGCGCGAGGGCGTGGGCGCGATCGCCTTCTCACCCCTGGCGCAGGGGCTCCTCACCGACAAGTACCTCAAGGGCATCCCCGAGGACTCGCGCGTGCGTCGCGGCCAGGCCTTCTCCGAGGATCTGGTCACCGAGGAGAACGTGGCCCGGGCGCGCGCGCTGGCCGAGATCGCCTCAGAGCGCGGCCAGACCCTGGCCCAGCTCGCGATCGCCTGGGTGCTGCGCGACGAGCGCGTGACCTCGGCCCTGATCGGCGCCTCCAGCGTGGCCCAGCTCCAACAGAACGTCGCCGCGTTGGAGCAGCTCGAGCTCGACCCCGCTGAGCTCGAGGCGATCGAGCGTCACGCCATCGACGGCCAGATCAACATCTGGGCCGCGTCCAGCGACGCCTAACGGGTCCGGCGGCCAAGGGCACGGCCGGCCGCCGCCTACCGGCCTGAGCCGACGACGATCTGGCCGTTGTTGTTCACGTAGGACTGCTGGGGCGCCGAGCTGATCGCGACCGCGAACTTGCCCTGGGGCCGCGACCCGTCGCCGAGGACGGCCTTGGCCCGGCCGTTGAGCCCCGCGGCCACCTGCCAGGCGACGACGTGCTTGCCGGGCGAGACCGCGGTCACCTTCCAGGAGAAGCGCGCCGTCTGGCCCGGGCGCAGGGAACCCAGGGCCCAAGTGTTGCTGTACGCGGTCACGGCCGCCCCCGCGCCCCCGTTCTGGCAGCTGTACTGGCAGCGGCCGGGCCCCTCATCGACGACCCAGATCGGACGCGAGGGGTTGGCCAGAGGCCGCTGGCTGAGGTCGGCCGCGAAGGCCTGCGCGCTCGTCCCCTGACCCTTGGGCGCCGGAAACGCGCAGGTGGTGTTACAGATCGTGACCGCGACATCGGGGATCGTCTTGTTGCCCGCGTTGCGGACCGCGATCGTCATGTGGGTGTGCTGGGACAGCGTCTGGCTGGACGGGAAAGAGGCGGCGTTGACGTCCACCTTGAACTTGCCGCTGTGCTCCTTGGCGTCCTGCCGGGCCACCGAACCGCACGCCGCGACGGCCAAGGCGGCTCCGATCCCGGCGATGATTCCGTAGCTCCTCATTCTCCAGGCCCTCAACGCCGGCGCAACATACCACGCGGGTAGCGTTCTCGACGCCGGTTCGTTCGGGTTTCGAACGCTCGTGCGGTTGGCACTTGGTCTTTGCCTCGCCAGTGGCGTAGGCTTACGCGCCGGAGCTTCGCGCCTGCGAGCTCACGACCCTGGGAGAACGAGACCGTTGATCAGAGCAGTCGCCGATAGAGCGTTCTTGCCGACTAAGAACGTCCTCGAAGAGGTCGGCAACATGATGATCCTGACCGGCAAGACGCTGGTCTCGGCCGTGCGGCCGCCGTATCCGTACGGCAGCGAGTTCGTGGGCCAGTTCCTGTTTGCCATGAAGCTGTGCTGGTTTCCGCTTCTGATCTCGACCATCGCCTTCGGCTACGAGGCCCCCGGCCTCCAGGCGGCCAACTTCCTGGTCCTGTTCGGAGCCCTGGATCGACTCGGCGGCTTCTTCGTGCTCGCCTCGATTCGGGAGTTTGCTCCCTTCGTGGACGCGATCGTGCTGGCCGGCGTGGCCGGCACGGCGATCACGGCTGACCTGGGTGCGCGCAAGATCCGGGAGGAGCTCGACGCCCTCCAGGTGCTGGGCGTGGACCCGGTCAAGAACCTGGTCGTGCCGCGCTTCCTCGCCCTGATGCTGCTCACCGGCCTGTTCGACGTCTACGCCCTGATCTTCGGCGTCTTCGGCGGGATCATGGCCACGCTGGTCAACAACGCGCCCCTGGGGCCGTTCTGGGCCACCTTCTTCAACAACGCGTCCACCACCGACCTGTGGGGCTCGGTGGTCAAGACGACGTTGTTCGGGGCGATCATCGCGATCGTCTGCTGCTACAAGGGGATGACCGCCTCGGGCGGGGCCGAGGGGGTGGGCCGGGCCGTCAACCAGGCGGTGGTGATCGCCTTCCTAGGCGTGTTCGCGTTCAACTACGCGTTCACCCAGACGCTGCTGGCCACCCATCCCGAAGTCACCACGATCATCAAGTAGGAGACCTTGGGCGACCTGATTGCAACTCCGCGCGGATGGATCGAGGCCTTTGGCGAGATCGTCAAGTTCACCTGGCAGATCGTCCGCGAGGTCATCACCCTGCGGGTCTTTCGCTTCTTCGGCGAGGCCCTGCGCCAGGCCGGCATCCTGATCATCTCCTCGACCCTGGTCATCTGGGGCCTGGTCTTCATCATCGGCCTGCAGTGCGGGATCGAGGGCGCCTACTTCACCTACGGTGAGGGCACGCCGGCGTACTCGGGCGTGTTCGCAGCCTGGTGTGACCTGCGCGAGCTGGTGCCGCTGGTCTTCGGCTACATGATGGCCGCCAAGGTCGGCACCGGGATCGTGGCTGAGCTCGGCTCGATGCGCATCTCCGACGAGATCGACGCGCTCGAGGTGATGGGCATCAGCGGCATCACCTTCCTGTGCGCGACGCGCTTGTTGGCCGCGCTGCTCGTGCTGCCCTTCGTCTACCTGTGCTCGATCGGCGCCGGCTTCTTCGCCAGCTACCTAGCGGTGGTGCAGCAGATCGGCTACGTCTCCTCGGGCGGCTTCTTCCTCATCTTCTGGCAGTTCCAGAACCCGCCAGACCTGTTATTCAGCTTGATCAAGGCGATGAGCATGGCGATCGTGATCGTGCTCGTCGGCTGTTACTACGGCTACAACGCCAGCGGCGGCCCAGTCGGTGTGGGAACGGCGACCGCTAAGTCGATGGTGCTGAACATCGTCGCCGTCCATCTCATCGGCATGCTCGGGACGCAGCTCTTCTGGGGCGCGAACCCGCGGGCACCAATCGGAGGCTAAATGGGGCCGTTCAACAGGGGCAAGGGTGACGATGGCGGCTCGGGTGAGCAGCGCCCGGGACAGACCGAGAGCAGCAACGACGCCGAGCGCGCCCAGGGCGACCCCCGCAACATCGGTGATCAGAGCGAGGAGAACAGCGCGGCGGCGCGGGGCGCCGAGGTCGACCTGAGCCCGGAGGAGCGCGAGGAGCAGATCAAGAGCGCCGCACCCGACGGGGGCGAGATCGAGGAAACGCCGACTTGGGAAGAGGCGCGCGAGGACGAGGCGACCCCCGAGTCCGAGGCGCAGGGCGAGACCCAGAGCGGATCTCGGGTCTCGGTGGTCGACGAGTCACCGCCCCGCCCCGAGCCGCCCGGCGGGGTCTCGGACGACGAGTACAAGTGGCACACCTACAAGGTGTATCCCTCGGGCCGCCCCGACGCCGTCGAGTTCATTGACACCTACAAGTCATTCGGACGCTCGCACATCCTGCGCGGGCTCAACATGGGCCTGCCCGAGGGCATGGTCTCGATGATCCTGGGCCCCTCGGGCACGGGCAAGTCGGTGTGCATCAAGCACATGGTCGGCCTGCTCTATCCCGACAAGGGCGATTGCCTGGTCCACGGCGAGTCGGTGCCCAACATGCCCGACGATGACCTCTTTGACATGCGTAAGAAGTTCGGTCTGCTGTTCCAGGACGGCGCCTTGTTCGGCTCGATGAACCTCTATGACAACGTCGCCTTCCCGCTGCGCCAGCACACCGAGAAGGGGGAGGACGAGGTCGAGGACATCGTCATGCGCCGGCTCAACGAGGTCGGGCTGGCCAGCGCACTCAGCAAGATGCCCAACGAGCTGTCCGACGGCATGCGCAAGCGCGCCGGCTTCGCCCGCGCGCTCGTGCTCGAGCCCGACATTGTCCTCTTTGACGAGCCAGACTCGGGCCTTGACCCGGTGCGCACGGCGCTGCTCGGCGAGCTCATCCTCGATATCCACCGCGACATGATGGATGAGGCCAAGGAGAAGCAGAAGGAGCATCTGCCCACCTTCTGCGTGATCACCCACGACATCATGAGCGCCCGACGCGTGGCGGACTACATCAACGTGCTGTGGAAGG
>JBPCIY010000034.1:0-32483 GCA_051005855.1 Solirubrobacteraceae bacterium
CGTCGGCGGTGGCCATGGACGGTCTCCTCTGGGTTTCAGATCGGCGGCGCAGACGTTAGTGCCCGCCTCCCGCAAAGTAAACAGTAGAGCTTCCTACTTTCTACTCAGCAGCTTGGCGCACGGCGCCGCGGTGCGCCATCATGCCCGCCCATGACCTACGCCACGATTCGCTATAACGTCGCGCCGACCGGGGTGGCGACAATCGCTCTCGACCAGCCCGAGACCCGCAACGCCCTTTCCGATGAGCTCCTCACCGAGCTCATCGCGGCCCTCGAGGATGCCGGCGACGACCCCGCGGTCAAGGTCGTGGTCCTCACCTCCACGCACGACAAGGTGTTCTCCAGCGGTGGCAACCTGACCGGCTTCGCCGCCGATGTCGCACTCGTCCACAAGCATTTCGCCACCGAGCGCTTCCCGCGCGTGTTCCGCATGCTTGGTGAGCTCGGCAAGCCGTCGATCTGCGCCGCCAACGGCCACGTCCTGGCCGGAGGGCTCGGGCTGGCGCTGGCCTGCGACCTGATCGTGGCCAAACAGGGGGCCCGTTTCGGGACCCCCGAGATCAACGTGGGGCTGTTCCCGTTCATGATCATGGCCCTTATCTACCGCAACGTCGGGCGCAAGAAGACCGCCGAGCTGATGCTGCTGGGCGAGCAGATCTCAGCCGCCGAAGCGCAGCGGCTCGGGATCGTCAACCGGGTCGTGCCGGCCGACGAGTTCGAGGCTGCCGTCGATGCCTGGGCGCGGAAGCTGGCGGCCAAGTCGCCGGTGCTGATGAAGCTCGGTAAGGACGCGATGTTTCGCTCGCAGGACATGGCCTACGCCGACGCGGTCGACTTCCTGCGCTCCCAGCTCACGGTCGCCTTCTCGACCGACGACATCCAGGAGGGCGTCCGAGCTTTCTTTGAGAAGCGCGAGCCCGACTGGAAGGGTCGCTGAGCTTAGGGCTCAGGCCCTAAGCGGCTACGAGACGCAGGCGCCGGGCCGCCGCGAATCCGACCAGACGCTGGCTGCTCTCGTCCCACAGCTTGAGGCGCACCGCCCGGAGGCCGTCCCCCAATGTCAGGGTCGGTACGTCGGCAAAGATCGGGTTGCCGTCGTGGGCGCGCTGCAGGTTGTAATTGGGAATCTTGGCGTTGAGGTGATGGACGTGATGCAGCCCAATGTTGCCGGTGAAGAACTGCAACACCTTCGGCATCTTGAGGTAGGAGCTGCCGCGCAGAGCGGCCTCGCCGTAGGTCCAGTCCTCGGCCCGCTCCCAGTAGGCATCCTCGAACTGGTGTTGCACGTAGAACAGCCAGATGCCGATCGAGCCGGCCAGCAGGGCGGCGGGCGCCCACACGAGCAGGAAGTTCGTCCAGCCCATCAGCAGGCCCGCGGCGCCGATGACCACGAACAGAGCCAGGTCGGTACCGAGCACGCTGTGGCGCATGCGGGGGCGCTGGGCTCGGGTGGCGATCCGCGGCCCGATCATCATCGCGAACACGGGACCGAGGCCGAACATGACCAGCGGGTTGCGAAACAGCCGGTAGCCGAGCCGGCTGCGCCACGGGCGGGCGTTGTACTCGTTCACGGTCAGGGTCGGCAGATCGCCCACGCCCCGGCGGTCAAGGTCGCCAGAGCTGGCGTGATGGACGGCGTGGTCGTGGCGCCAGCGGCGGAAGGGGGCCAGGACGAGCAGCCCGGCGAGGGCTCCGACGTACGCGTTGGCGCGCCGTGAGGGCAGCAGCGAGCCGTGCGAGCAGTCGTGAAAGACGCAGAAGGTGCGGACCAGGAAGCCGCAGGCGGGAATGGCCAGGGCCAGCGTCAGCAGCGGCGAAACGGGCAGCAGGAGGTACATGAGGACGCAGAAGGCCAAGTACGGCACCACCGAGGTGGCGACGTCGGCAAGGCCTGCACCCCAACGCGGGTGCGCGTACGGCGCTAGGCAGTCCGTCCAATACGGACGACGGTCAGGCTGGGACATGGTGGTTTCACTCCTGTGGATGGTCCGATTCCTAAAAGCCGCCGGGCGCGAGGTCTGGACCCGGGAGGGCCGCGCCGCACTGGACCTCGGTGATCGCACCGAGCGCGACGCCCCACCGACGATACTGGGCGCGAAGCGTCCAGGCAACCACGTGGGAGCGGCGGGCGACGGCCGGCGTGGAGGTCGATTGACGCGCGACCGGGCGACATGACAGAGTAAGCAGTAGAACGTCTCACTTTCGATGAGACCTCCGTCTATGGCCGCCGACGCCACCAGCACCACTCCCACCAGCCTCCTGCGTCCCCTCGTCGAGGACCTGCGCGCGCGCCGGGCGCAGATCGAGCTGGGGGGTGGCGCGGAGAAGATCGCCGCCCAACACGAGCGCGACAAGCTGACCGCGCGCGAGCGTCTCGCTCTGCTCATCGATGCGGGCACCTTCGTAGAGCTGGGGATCCACGGCCGCCCGCATTTCTCGCAAGCGTCGATGGCGGGCAAGGAGGCGCCCGCCGACGGCGTCATCACCGGCTACGGCAAGGTCAACGGGCGCCTGGTCGCCGTGGCCGCCTACGACTTCACGGTCATGGCGGGCTCGATGGGGATGACCGGTGAGCTAAAGGTCACGCGGCTGCGCGAGCTCGCACTGAGCAAGCGGATCCCCCTGATCTGGCTGTTGGACTCGGCCGGGGCACGGATCCAGGAGGCGGTGGGCTCACTGTTCGCGGGCAGCGGTCACCTGTTCCGCGAGGAGGTGATCAACTCCGGCGTGATCCCCCAGGTGGCCGCGCTGATGGGGCCGTGCGCAGCCGGCACCGCGTACATCCCGGGACTGGCTGACTTCGTGCCGATGGTCAAGGGCCGAGGCTCGATGGCCCTGGCCGGACCCCATCTCGTCCGGGCCGCAATCGGCGAGGATGTCACCCAGGAGGAGCTCGGCGGCTCGCGCGTGCACTGTCGCAAGTCGGGCGTGGGCGACCTCGAGGTGGCCGACGACCCCGAGTGCATCGAGGCGATCAAGGAGTACCTGAGCTACTTCGGAGACAACTGCGAGCAGCCGCCGCCGATCCTGGCCAGCGAGGACCCGGTCGACCGCGGCGACGAGGAACTCCTCGACGCGCTCCCCGAGTCAAACCGCAAGCCGTATGACATGTACGAGGTGATCCGGCGGATCGTCGACGACGGCCGGTACTTCGATCTCAAGCCCCAGTTCGCCAAGACGATCATCACCTGCTTGGCCCGCTTCGGCGGCCGCCCGGCCGGGATCGTGGCCAACCAGCCCAGGCAGCTCGGCGGGATCCTCGACAACGATTCCGCCGACAAGGCTGCCCGCTTCATCAACCTCTGCAACGCCTACGGCATCCCGCTCATCTACCTGATGGACGTGCCCGGCTTCATGGTCGGAACCAAGGTCGAGCAGGCGGGGATCATCCGCCACGGTGCCAAGATGCTCTACGCGACCGCCAATGCGACCGTGCCCAAGATCACCGTCGTGTTGCGCAAGGCCTACGGGGCCGGCTACTACGTCATGTGCGGCCGTGCCTACGAGCCGGACCTGATCGTCGCCTGGCCGTCGGCCGAGATCAGCGTGATGGGGGCCGAGGGAGCGGTCGAGATCATCTTCCGCAAGCAGGTCGAGCAGTCCGAGGACCCGGCCGCGACCAAGCAGCAGTTGATCGAGAACTTCCGCAAGATCATCGACGTCTATGTCGCGGCCGGCAACGACATGATCGACGACGTCATCGATCCTCGCGAAACGCGGGCCACGATCTGCCGGGCGTTGGAGATGGCCGTGGGCAAGAGGGTCGAGCGCCCGTGGAAGAAGTCGGGCGTGGTGCCGGTATGAGCGTCGAGGACCCGGCGATCATCACCTGCTCGATCTCGGGCGCGATCGCCAACCGCGAGCAGTGCCCGGCGATCCCCTACACGCCCGAGGAGTACGCGCGCGAAGCGCGGCGGATCGTCGACGAGGGCGGGGTCCACATCCACATCCATGCCCGCAGCCCGGACGGCAAGCCGAGCTATGAGATCGAGGACTTCTCGGCCATCAGGGACGCCATCCTGGCTGAGATCGGCGATGCGGCGATCATCAACTTCTCCACCGGGACCGTCGGGGTTCCCGTCGCGAAGCGGGTGGCCTACCTCGAGGCCTGCCGTCCCGAGGTCGCGGCGCTCAATATGGGCTCGCTGAACTACGCCAAGTACTCGCGCTCGCGGAAGGACTTCGTGTTCAAGTTCGTCTTCACCAACCCCTTTGACGAGATCATCGAGCTGCTTGAAGCCATGCGCCGGCTGGGCATCAAGCCCGAGCACGAGTGCTTCGACCTCGGACACGTCGGCTCGCTGACCCCGCTGGTCGACATGGGCCTGCTCGAGGCGCCCCTGCACGCTGACTTCGTGATGGGCGTGACCGGCGGGGTGCCGGCCAGCGCCCGCAACCTCGCAGCGATGGCCGACAACATGCCTGGGTGGGTGGGGTCGGATTCCGCCGGCGGTGGGCGGGCGGGACCGGATTCCGGCGTTGGCCATCACTGGGGTGTGATCGGGATCGGCCGCGAGCAGTGGATGCTGGTCGCCGCCGCGCTGACCCTGGGCGGCTCGGTGCGGGTCGGGCTTGAGGACAACTTCTACCTCCCGGACGGCCAGATGGCGCGCTCCAACGGGGACCTGATCGCCAAAGCCCGGCAGCTGACCGAGGACTGCGGGCGGCGGCCGGCGACCGTGCCGGAGGCACGGGCGCTCCTGGGCATCGAGGCCGCGCGCGAGAAAGCGACCGCGTGATGAGCGAGCTGCCCCTCGACGGTCTCACGGTTCTCGACCTCTCCCGCTTGCTCCCGGGTCCTTTCTGCTCGTTGCTGCTGGCCGACTTCGGAGCCGATGTGATCAAGGTCGAGGACACCGGCATGGGTGACTACGTCCGCTGGTCCCCGCCCTACTACGAGGGCGCCGCCGAGACCGCCAAAAGCGCGCTGTTCCTGGCTCTGAACCGGGGCAAGCGCTCAGTCCGGATCAATCTCAAGTCGGAGCAGGGCAAAGGGGTCCTGCTCAAGCTGGTCGCCGACGCCGACGTGCTGATCGAATCCTTCCGACCCGGAGTGCTGCACCGACTCGGGGTCGGCTACGAGCGCCTGCGCGAGGTCAATCCCGGGCTGGTCTACTGCGCGATCAGCGGCTACGGCCAGGACGGTCCCAACCGCGACCGTTCCGGCCACGACCTCAACTACCTGGGCCTGAACGGGATCCTGGGCCTGACCGGCGATCCCGACGGGCCACCGGTGCAGGCGGCGGCGCAGATCGCCGACATCGGCGGCGGCTCGCTGATGGCCGTGGCCGGGATTCTGATGGCCCTGCGCGAGCGCGAGCGCTCCGGTCAGGGCCAGCTCGTCGATTGCTCGATGTTCGACGGGGCCCTGTCGTGGCTGGCCATGGTCGTCGCCGAGGCCTTCGCCACCGGCCGCGGGGCCCGGCGCGGCGAGCTGCCCCTGGCCGGCCGCTTCGTCTGTTACCGGCCCTACGCGTGCACCGACGGTTACGTGTCCCTCGGCGCGCTGGAGCCGAAGTTCTGGTCGGCGTGGTGCGAGGGGGTGGGGCGCCCGGACCTCGTGCCGAGCCAGTTCGAGGCCCCGGGCTCCGAGACCCATCAGGCGGTTCAGTCGATCTTCTCCGAGCGCACCCGCGAGCAATGGCGGGCCTTCGCCTCTGAGCACGATTGCTGCCTGGAGCCGATCCTCGAGCTGGACGAGGTGCTCGACTCCGAGCTCGTGCGAGCGCGCGAGATGGTGGTGGCGATCGAGCAGCCGGGCGTCCCCGAGCCCGTTCGCCAGCTCGGGGCACCGATCAAGCTCAGCCGCACGCCCGCCGACACCGGCCGCGCTCCCGGCCCCGAGCTCGGTGAACACACCGATCAGGTGCTGGCCGGCGCCGGCTTCAGCGAGGCCGAAATCGCCTCGCTGCACGAGGCGGGCGCGATCGCCGGGTCCGCCGAGGCTGTCCGTGGCTCGTTCCTCAGCTAGTCCCGCCGGGCCAGGGCTGAAGATGTCCGAGCTGGCCGAGCGCTCCGGGGTGAGCGCCGGGACGATCAAACACTATCTCCGCGAAGGCCTGCTCGGGACCGAGGACGACGTGCTGCGCACGAGCCGCAACATGGCCTACTACCCGCCGGGCTTCGTCGAGCGGATCCGGCTGATCAAGCGCCTCCAGGAGGAGCGGTTCATGCCGCTCCGGGTGATCCGCGACGTGATGGCGGACGACCCAGAACGCGCCGCCCGGGTAATCGAGCTCGAGGACCGCATCCTCGAGCGGGCGGTCGAGGCCGGCGAGGCGGCGCGGGTCTCGCGCCGCACCGTGCTTGACACCTATGACCTGCCCCGCAACGTGCTCGCCCGGCTGGAGGAGATCGCGGTCCTGACCCCCAACACGCGCGGTTATGACGCCGACGACGTGGCCATCATCGAGGCGATCTCGCGCTTTCGGGCCGGGGGCTACGAGGAGGCGATCGGCTTCACGGTCTATGACACCCTGCGCTACCGCGAAGCGCTGGGGCCGCTCGTGCAGGAGGAGGTGGCAGTCCTGCTCGCCCGTCTCGCGGGCGAAGTGGAGGTCGATCGGGCGCTGGAGATCATCTCGTCGGGAGTGGAGCCGCTGCGCGAGCTGATCGGGGCCATACACTCAAAGCTCCTGCTCGCCGAGCTGCGTCGCCAGCGCGGCCGCTGACCGTTGGCTACCACCAGACGTCGTGCTCCTCCATCACGCCGTAGCCCTCGGCCAGCGCCATGCCCGGGATCGGCTCCCCTGAGAAGCGCCCGAACGGCTGGCGATAGCGGCTGCGCACCAGCAGCCGGTTCTCGTTGCGCTCCCGGGTGGCCTCGGCCGTAAAGCGCAAGCCACCGACTGAGCTCAGGTCAGCGCTGAAGCCCACGGGCTCGACCTCGATCGGCTGACCGTCGATCCAGAGCGTCCGCTCGCTGCCGGTCGGCGGGTCGTTGACCCCGGCGACCAGGTTCCAGGCCAGCTCGCGACCGTCGCGGGCCACCCCGACGCCGGCGCTCCAGCACCACCGTGTGTGGCGCTCGTAGTAAGCGGCGGTGTCATCGATTAGAGCGCGGGCGTCGAGGGCGCGGCCCCGGCCCTCGATCGTCACCGTGCCCCGGGCGCGGATCCCGCCCTGCTTGCGAGTCCAGGCGTACGCGCTCCCGCTGGGGCAGACCGTCTCGATGCCCGCTTCCTCGGCCAGCTCGAGCTCGACCACGACCGCGCCATCGGTGACCTGCACCCGCCCGGGCGTGAGCGATACGCGGCCGGCGCCGAGCCGCGTGCGCTCGTGCAGGCGTCCCGCCTCACGGTCCCATATCGACCAGAAGCACTGCCGGGCGGGTCCGATCCGGACCGTGGCCACACAGAGCATCAGCTCAGGGCCGAACACGCCGACGTAGCGCCAGGCCTTGAGCGGGCGCAGGCCGGCGTGGGACGGCATCGGCCCCGGCGGCAGGGCGAGCGTGGCGAGAGCGGCGGGCCGCGGCGCGCCGAAGCGACCGCGATGGCTGACGGGGAAACGGGGGCTACTAACCTGCAACACTGACTGACCAGTCAATCGAACGCCGCCCAATCGGACCACCCACCCAGAACTTTGCGCGTAGGCGCGATTCAACTCAACGCGAGCGACGATACGGCTCGCAACCTCGCGCAGGCGGACCGGCTCGTGCGCGACGCCGCCGAACTGGGGGCACAGCTGGTCGTGCTCCCCGAGAAATGGAGCGTCCTCGGCACCCGCGAGCACCTCCGCGCCGGGGCACAGACCCTGGATGGACCGGCGATCAGCTGGGCTCGGGCCACGGCGGCCGAGCTCGGGATCGACCTGGTGGCCGGCTCGATCTCCGAAGCCAGGCCCGGCGCGGCCCGCGGCGCCAACACCAGCGTGCACGTCGGCCCCAACGGCGAGATCGCGGCCGTGTACCGCAAGATTCACCTGTTCGACGTCGAGGTCGACGGGGTCCGCTACGCCGAGTCTGAGTCCGAGGCGCCGGGAGACGAGGTCGTCGTCTCCGAGCTCCAGGACGGCACCAAGCTCGGCCTCAGTATCTGTTATGACGTCCGCTTTCCCGAGCTGTACCGGCTCCTGGCGCTCCGCGACGCGCGGGTGATCGTGGTCCCCGCCGCCTTCACGCTCGCCACCACGCGCGACCACTGGGAGCTGCTGATTCGGGCCCGGGCGATCGAGAACCAGTGCTTTGTGATCGCGCCCAACCAGATCGGTTCGCATCCGGGCGGTTTTCGCACCGGCGGTCGGTCACTGATCGTCGATCCCTGGGGTCTGGTCCTGGCCGGCGCACCCGATTCAGAGACGGCGATCGTGGCCGAGCTCGATCTCGATCGGATCGACGAGGTGCGCAGGCAGATTCCGGCCCTGACCCATCGGCGGCCCGAGGTCTACGGATGGAAGCTCACGTGACCACCGCCGCGACCGAAAAGCGCCGGGTGATCCTCGATGCCGCCGTGCGGGTGTTTGCCCGCCAGGGCTTTCATACCTGCCGCGTCTCGGATATCGCTGACCAGGCCGGCGTCGCCTACGGGCTGGTCTACCACTACTTCTCCTCCAAGGAGCAGATCCTCGACACGCTGTTCCTGGAACGCTGGGAGGTGATGCTCGCCGCGATCGCCGAGGCCGACGCCTCGGCGCGTGCGCCGGACGAGAAACTGCGCGCGATCGCCGGCTTCATCATCGACTCCTATCGCCATGACCCCGAGCTGATGAAGGTGATCATCGTCGAGGTGACCCGGGCCGCGAACACGTTTGGGCTCACGCACCTGGCCAAGATTCGGGAGGCCTATGCCGGGATCGCGGGGATCGTCTCGGCTGCTCAGGTCCAGGGCGTGTTCCGGCCCGAGATCACGCCCGAGTTCGCGGCCCAGGCCTTCTACGGTTGCGTCGAGCAGGTACTCACCGGATGGATCTTTGACAGCGTCGAGGTGGGTGAGTCGGAGTTCGATCAGGCCAAGACCCTGATCGTGGACACGATCTGCCGTGGCCTCGAGCGGTCGGGTCTCGAGCGTTGACACGGGTGGGCGGGACAAAGTCTGATTGAATCCCCCCGATGTCCGAGAGCCCACTAGTCAAACGTCTCATGTGGTCTGGCCTGCTGGCCGGAATCGGCGCGCTCGCGAGCGTCGCCACGACTCGACTCGCCGCCGTGATTTGGATGCGCATGTTCGGGGAAGAGCCCCCCGAGTGAGCGAGTCCACCGAGAATCCCGCCCCCCTGCCGCGCGCGGCCTCGGCCGACGAGCCGGTGTCGGCGCCGGTCGATCCCGTGCCCCCGGCTCCGGCCTGGACGCCGCCGGCCTGGACGCCGCCGGCCGCTGACGCCGCCCCCGATCTGACTTCCTCCGCCGCCTCGGCGGTGTCTGACCGCCCCGAGATCGCCGTGGGCGCGGCGTTCGCGGGTGGCCTCGCCCTCGCTCTGATCCTCAAGCGCCTTGCCCGCTGAGAACGAAAATATCGCCGCCGCGCTGACCGAGGTCAGCGAGCACATGTCGGTCCTCGTGCGCGAAGAGGTCGAGCTCGCCAAAGCCGAGGTGAGCCAGAAGCTCTCGGGCCTCGCGCGCGGTGCGGCCGCCGTAGCGGTGGGCGCCGTCTTCGGGGTGTTCGCGCTCGTGTTCCTCCTGCTGACCGTGGCCTGGGGTCTGAACTCGGCGCTCAGCAGCATCTGGATTGGGTTCCTGATCGTCACCGCCGTGCTCTTGATCGTCACCGTTCTCGCCTTCCTGTTCGCCTGGCGCAAGCTCAAGGTCGGCGCGCCGACCCCGAAGCTGGCCATCGAAGAAGCCAAGAAGATCCGCGCCACGGTCAAGCCGGGCGGGGGCCGCTGATGGCCTCCCGCAGCCCGGAGGAGATCCGCGCATCGATCGAGCACAACCGCCAGGAGCTCGGCACGGCGGTCGAGAAGCTCCGGGTCGAGGTCGTGCGGCTGACCGACTGGCGCTCGCAGCTGCGCCAGTATGAGCCCCAGCTCCTGGTCGGCGCCGGCGTGGCCGGGTTCGTGCTCGGCGGTGGCATCGCCGCGATCGGCGCCCTCACCTTCGGGCGCCGCAAGCGCAAGAAGAACCTCCTCGGCCGCTAGGCCAAGAAGGAGCTCGGGAGGCCGCCCGCGCCGAGTAGGCCCGGGCCGACGTGCGTTCCGATCACGGGGCCGATCTCTGAGATCACCCGGGGCGGCTTGCCGAAGATCTCTGCGCCCCGGGCGGCGAGCTCCTGCGCCTCGGCGGGCGCCTGAATGTGCTGCACCATCCACGCGTCGGCGCCGTCCTCATGGCGGCTGCGCAGCAGGTCGACCATGTGCTCGAAGGCGCGCCGCGAGGTTCGGACCCGCTCGATCGGGGTGATCTCGGACTCAACGGTCAGGATCGGCTTGATCTTGAGCGCCGAGCCGAGCCACGCCTGCGCGCCGGCGATCCGACCGCCGCGGCGCAGGTACTCGAGCGTGTCGACCGCAAACCACATCTTCAGCGCTGCCCGGGCCAGGCGCGCGTGTTCGAGCACCTCGGCGCCGCTGGCTCCCGACCGGGCGGCGGCGGCGGCGGCGAGCACCACCAGGCCCTCACCGCCGCACGCGGTGGCCGAATCGAAGACGTGGACGGCGCCGGCGCGCTGGCCGAGCTGCTCGCGGGCCTGCTCGGCCGAGTGCACGGTGCCCGACATGCCCCCGGCCAGGTGGATCGAGACGATCTCGTGTCCGCTCTGCAGCAGAGGCTCGTACACGGCCAGGAAGTCACCGATCGACGGTTGCGACGTGCTCGGGAGGTCCGGTTCGGACGCCAAGCGGCGGTAGTAGGCCCCGTAGTCGGTGATGTCAGCTTCGCGTTGGGCGCCTTCGGGCCAGCGGACATAGAGGCTGACATCGTGAATCTGCTCAGCGCTGACCACCTCACGCGGCAGGTAGTGGCAGGTATCGGAGACGATCGCGACAGACATAACGGCGGGCACCCTACCAGCGGCCGCGGGCCCGTAGACTCCGCGGGTGAGTGGCGCGAACGTTGGTCACAGGTGCAACCGGGTTCATCGGCTCGCACATCGTCCGGCTTCTGGTGCAACGGGGCGATGAGGTCATGGTCACCGTTCGGGGCGGCTCGGCGCTCGACGGGCTGGCCGGCCTGGACGTCAAGACCACCCGAGCGGACATTCTCGACCGTCGCTCGATCCGCCGCGCCATGCGCGGGATCGAGTGCGTGTTCCATGCCGCCGGCCGGACCGAGCTCAACGCGACCCGGGCGCGCATCTTCTCGCTCAACGTCGAGGGGACGCGAATCGTGCTCGAGGAGGCGCTCCGGGCCGGGGTACAGCGGGTTGTCTACACCTCATCGGTGGCTGCGATCGGTCCGGCGCCGCCCGGGGAGAGCGCTGACGAAACCACGGTCTGGGAGGCCGGGCGCCACGGGATCGCCTACCTCGACGCCAAGCACGAAGCCGAGACGGCCGCCCTGCGCCTGGTCGCCCGGGGGCTGCCCCTGGTGATTGTCAACCCCGCCCACGTGCTCGGCCCGGGGATCGGATCTCACCCGCCGGGCGCCGGCACCGCCCTCGTGCGGCGCTTCCTGCGCCGGCAGATTCCGGCCTACGTCAACGGCACGCTCAACGTGGTCGACGTGCAGGACGTCGCCCGGGGTCACCTTCTGGCCCAGGAGCGCGGGGAGGTGGGCGAGCGCTACATCCTGGGCAACCGCAACTTCACCCTGGATCGCCTGTTCGCCGATCTCGGACGGCTATCGGGGATCGAGCCACCGGCGGTCAAGCTCCCGCTTGCGGTCGCGCTGGCCCTGGCGGCGGCGGCCGGCCGGATCGCCGGCCAGGCCGTCCCGACCCCGACCGAGATCCGGACCGCATCCTTGAACTGGGCGTTCGTGAACGGCAAAGCCCGGCGCGAGCTCAAGTGGAGGCCGTCCCCCCACGAGGACTGTCTGGAGGAGACCGTCGCCTGGTATCAGGAGCACGATCCGGCCACGCTGCCGGCCCGCGGTCGGCGCCAGCCACTCGCCCTGCGCGTCGCGGGCGGTGCCCTGCGACGGGCCGGGCTCTAGCCCGAGCCCCTATCGTTGCCGCTGTGGCGATCCTCTACCGCTGCAGCACCCCCACCGACTGGCTGTGCCCGTGCGGCAAGGTCGCCCGCGCGTTGCGCCGCGACGAGATCGCCTTCGAGGCGGTGAAGGTGCCTCAGAAGCGCTCGCGGCGCCCCGAGGTGCAAGCGCTGAGCGGCCAGCAGCGGGTGCCGACGCTCGTGCTCGACGGCGAAGTCATCTGCGATTCGCGCCGGATCGTCGAGCACCTCGAGTTTCGCCGCTCGGCCTAGCCCCGCGTCTACAGGCGGTTCTCGATGCCCATCGGCGCGGACGCCTGGGGCGCACTGTCGGGCACCGGCGCGCCGTTGTCGGCGGCCTGCACCCCCAACGTCTGGTGCAGCTCACCGGACTCGTACATCTCGGTGATGATGTCGCAACCGCCGACCAGTTCGCCGCCCACGAACAGCTGCGGGATCGTCGGCCAGTTCGAGATGCTTGACAGCTCCTGACGGATACGAGGATCGGGCAGGATGTCGACCGCCGCGAACTGCGTTCCGACGGTCTGCAGGATCGAGACCGTGCGGGCGGAGAAGCCGCACGCGGGGGCGTCGGGCGTGCCCTTCATGAACAGGATCACCGGGTTTTCGGAGATCGCCTCCTGGATCGCGTCACGCATCGGGTTGGTGGCTGTATCGCTCATCGCGTGGCCTCCGTTTCTGAAGTTCGGGTTTGGATGGAGAGAGCATGGATTCGGTCTCCGACCTCGGGTCCGAAGACGTCGTAGACGAGGCGGTGCTGGGCCAGGCGGTTCAGCCCGCTGAACGCGGGCGCCGTCACCACCGCGTTGAAATGATGGCCGTCGCCGGTGACGCTGGCTAGCGAGTCGGGGATCGCGGCCTCGATCCTCTCTTTCAGCTCCTCGGGGGTCGCAGACATACGCTCAAGGGTACCGAGGCCGATGGCTGGGTACCGAGGCCCGATCGCTATACTGAATGAAGCATGATCACCCTTACCGATAAAGGCGCTGAGAAGGTTAGGGAGTTCCTGGCCACTCAGGGAACCGTCGCGGACACGGCCGGCCTCCGGGTCGGCGTTCGTGGCGGCGGCTGCTCCGGGTTTCAGTACGCCCTGGCCTTCGATCAAAAGCGCGACGACGACGAGATCTTCGAGGACAAGGGGATCCGCCTGCTGGTCGACGTCCCGAGCCTGCCCTACGTGCGCGGCTCGGTCATCGACTTCGTAGAGGGGCTCCAGGGGGCCGGCTTCAAGGTCGAGAACCCGAACGTGGTCGCGGCGTGTGGCTGCGGCTCGTCGTTCCGCGTCGCCGAAGAAGAAGAAGTCTCCGCCGTCTAAGCGGGGGTCGCGTCCAGCGACGCCCACAGGAAGCGGCAGGCCAGCGTCCGGTGCGGTCGCCAGTGCTCGGCCACCGCCTCCATCTCAGCCGGCGCGGGGAGTTCCGGTAGCGCGTAGGCGAGCATCATCGCCCGGCGAATGCCGAGGTCTCCGACCGCCAGCACGTCGGGCCGCTGGAGATGGAACATCAGGAACATGTGCGCGGTCCAGACGCCGAGGCCCTTGACCGCGACCAGTTCGGCGATCACCTCCTCATCTGAGAGCCGGCCGAGCTTGCCCAGCTCGAGCGAGCCGTCCAGCGCGTGCTCGGCCAGCGAACGCAGGAAGCTGACCTTGGCCCGGGAGAGACCGGCGGCGGCCCGCAGCTGCTCGGGCTCGTCGGCGAGGACCTCCTCCGGGGTCGGCGCGCGGCCCCCGAAGCGCTCGGTGAGCCGGTGGTAGATGGCCGCGGCGGCCTTGGTCGAGAGCTGCTGACCGACGATCGAACGCACGAGCGCACCGTAGTGGTCACGGGGACGTTCGCGGCGTGGATCCCCGAGGGCCTCGATCCCCACCTGATCGATCAGCTCTCCCAGCACTGGGTCGGCGCCCCGCAGCTCGGCCACCGCGGTCGCCAGCGACTCGCGCTGGGCGCGGACGGACGGCACTAGGCCGTCAGCGAGAGGGCGGCGCCGTCCAGCGCGCCCAGGGCGCGCTCGACCGAGCAGGCGATGCAGGTGAAGGTCGGCGTGTCGCGCAGCGTGTAGACGCTGGACTCGGTCGTCCGCAGGCGCTGGACGAGATCGAGGAAGTCGCTCGGGTTGTCGGTCTCGAAGGCGACCACGAACTCATGGTCGTCGAGCCCGAACGAATAGCTGGTGTTGAGATCCACCGACGGGTACTCGCGCCCGACCTTGATGTGCTCCTGCATGATCCGCCAGCGCTCGTCGGCCGGCAGGGCATACCAGGCCCGGGTCTTGACGAATGGGTACACGAACAGGTACTTGCCGTGTCCGGGTCGAACCTCGAGGCGGGATTCATCTGAATACTCCGATGCCTTGGTCATGGCGAGCAGCGAATAGGGGACCGTGCACCACTTCATCAACCCACTCTGGGCGAGAACCACGTGAAACTCGTGAATCCGGTCCAGATTCTGGGCCTGACTGAGCAGCAGCAGGTCAGCATCGCCCCGCGTGCCGACCAGCGAGAACGAGCGCAGGAGATGGCCGTCGGCGAAATCCTCGCAGGCGGCGATGAATTCGCGCTTGTCACCGGTGCGCTGCTCGGCATCGAGTCGCCGCCACGCCGGGTCGACCTGGAGGAAGGTGTACTTGACGAAATGCCGAGCGGGCATTAAGACTGATGATAGGCGACCCCGAAACCCTGTTCTCGGGCCGGGGTAGAGGGTAAAATGAGCCGCATGAGGATCGCCTTGGTCTCGCCCTACTCCTGGACCTATCCAGGCGGGGTGACGAGACACATCGAGGCCCTCGCCGAGCAGTTCATCGCCGACGGCCATCACGTACGGGTCCTAGCGCCCTACGATCCGCCCGACACGTTCGCGGCGATCATGCATCGGGGCGCTCGCCCGCAGGCGCTCGAGCCCCCGGAATTCCTGGTCTCGCTCGGCCGTACGGTCGGCTTCAAGGCCAATGGCGCGGTCTCCAACCTATCGGTCACCCCCCAGGGCGTGGCGACCCTGCACCGGGAGCTGCGGACCGGCGGCTTCGACGTGGTCCACGTCCACGAGCCGGTCGCGCCGCTGGCCGGTTGGGTGGCGAGCGACTGGACGCGGCTGCCGCTGGTCGGGACCTTCCATTCCTACTCC
The DNA here is from genome assembly GCA_051005855.1 of Solirubrobacteraceae bacterium. Lineage (GTDB taxonomy): Bacteria > Actinomycetota > Thermoleophilia > Solirubrobacterales > Solirubrobacteraceae > Palsa-465. The sequence continues at coordinate 15,167 of JBPCIY010000034.1, forward strand.
GAGAGCAAGCTGTCCAACGGGATCGCCAACGCGTTCGGGGCGCGCCGGGTCCTGAACCGGCTGCACGTCAGGATCGCCGTCTCCGAGGCGGCGGCGTGGACCGGTCGGCGCTTCTTCGGGGGCCACTACCGGGTGATCCCTAACGGGGTCCACGTCGTCGAATCCGAGGGGAGCGAGGGGGATGGCGGCCCGGCGCCCGAGCACCGGCTGCGGATCGTGTTCGTGGGTCAGTCGGTCGAGCGCAAGGGCCTGCCCCTGCTGCTGCGCGCGTTTGAGGCCCTGCGCGAGCACATCCCGACCGAGCTGACCGTGATTGGGCCCACGTCAGAAGAACTGGCGCCGATGCTGCTCGACGACCGCGGGATTCGCGTGCTCGGCAAAGTCGACGACGAGCGCAAGCGCGCAGAGCTCGCCCGCGCCGACGTGCTCTGCGCGCCCTCGCTGCGCGGAGAGAGCTTCGGCATGGTGCTGACCGAGGCGTTCGCCGCTGGTACACCGGTGGTCGCCTCTGACATCGCCGGCTACCGCGACGTCGTCCGCGACGGCGTCGACGGCGTGCTCGTGCCGCCGGCCGACCCCCAAGCCCTGGCCGAAGCGCTGCGCGACTTGTACGAGGAACCCGAGCGGCGCGCCGCCATGGCCCGGGCCGCCACCCGCGATGTCGAGCGATTCGCCTGGCCGCACGTGGCCGAGGCGGTGATGGAGGCCTATCGGGACGCGATCGCGACCCCTGCGCCAGCCGGCCGCTGGCGCCGCAGTGCGGTTCGCGTCGGCGTCCGCGCGGCCGACGGCAAGCCCCATATCCGCGCCCGGCGGCTGCCCAGCCTGCAACCGCCGCTCGGGGGGCGTAGCAGCGCGCTCGCCAGCTTTGCCCGTCGCGCGGTGCTGGTCGCGGTGTCGCTGGCCGGGATCGTGCTGGCCATCCGGGCCCTGAGCGCGATCGGCCTCGACAACATCGCCAATGCCCTGCTCAGCTCGAGCCCCAGTTACGTCTTGATCGCGCTCGGGGTCATGTGCGCGGCGATGGCGATGCGTGCCTTCTCGTGGCACGCGATCCTCAAGGCCGCTCTGCCCGAAGCCCGGGTCAAGCTCTCAGACGCGATGCAGGGCACGTTCATCGGCGTGCTCATGTCCTCGACTCTCCCCGCCCGGTTGGGTGAGCCGTCACGGGCGCTCGTGGTCGCCCTGCGGACCGGGCGCCCGCGGGAGAATCTGCCCGTGGTGCTGGGCACGCTCGTCTCCCAGACGCTGCTCAACATCGTCGCGCTGACCGTCCTGGGCGCGGTCATGTTCTCCTCGGTGGACTTGTTCAGCGGCCATCAGAACGCCCTGCTGGTGGCGGCGATCGCCCCGCTGGCGCTGCTCGTGGTCGTGCTCTTGGCCCCGGTCTTGCTGCGTCACGGTGCCCCCGGGTCGCGGCTCGGCCGTCTGCACACCCTGCTCACCCAGGCCCGACGCGCGATGACCCGGGTCCGCGCCGGGCTGGCCGTCTTCCGCTCGCCGCGGCTCGGCGTCGGCGCTGCCCTGGCCCAGTTCGCGGCCTGGGGACTGCAGTGGCTGTCGTGTTACTTCCTGCTCGTCGCGCTCGGCCTCAGCCACCAGGCCGGGGTGGCGGCGGCCGCCGCGGTCCTGTTCGCGGTCAACATCACGGCGGTGCTGCCGGCCACGCCGGCCAACCTCGGCGTCTTTCAGGCCGCCTGCGCGGCGGTCCTGCACACCGGGTGGCACGTCGGGCTGGGGACCGGCGTCGCCTACGGCGTGATCCTGCAGGCGGTCGAGGTGACCACGGCGTTGCTCATGGGAGCGCCCGCCCTGGTCAAGGAGGGCATGTCCTGGCGCGAGGTGCGCCTGCGGGCGATGCAGGCCGCGCCCGTCAAGCTGCCAGCCCGTCCGCGCCGGTCCCAAGCGCGCTCGCGGACCCTCGAGGCCGAGGGTTAGGCCAGGCGCAGACCGGTCGCGCTAGGCGCCGGCCATGGCCGGCTCGTCCTCGGAGGCTCCGGTCGCGTCCTTGTCGGGCAGCACCGCCGAACGGGTCGGGTCCTTGTCGGTGCCCGCGATGAGCTCGTCGTTGGCCTGGCGCTCGGACCGCGGCAGGGTCCCCGACTTCATCCCGAAGTAGACCGCCTGGGGGTGATGGGCGACGATCGCCAGCGTCGACTGCTCGGGCTCGACGGCGTAGCCGCCGGACAGCTCCAGGCCGATCGACGGGGCGTCGAGGAGCTCGAAGACCTTGGTCAGCTCAGACTGCTCGGGGCAGGAGGGATAGCCCCAGGAATAACGGCGGCCCTGGGCGGCGACGATTCCGAGATCGGCGCGCACGCGCGCGTGCAGCCATTCGGCCATCCCCTCCGCAGTCTGGACGCCGAGCCCGTGCACGAACAGCTGCTCGGCGAACTCGCCCTCGGCCTCGAGCGAGGCCATCAGCTCAGTCACCTCCTGACCGGCGGTGACGGCCTGCAGCGCGACCACGTCGGGGTCAGAGCCGACCGGCCGGTAGAAGTCGGCCAGGCAGATGCGATCGTGGCGGGGCTGGCGGGGGAACACGAGCCGCTCGAGCTCACGCTGGGTGTCCGATTCCGGGTCCCAGATGATCAGCTCGTTGCCCTGGGAATTACAGGGGAAGTAGCCGAGGATGGCGCGCGGGCGCAGGTAGTTCTGCTCGCGCCACATGCGCTGCAGTCGGGGCTGGAAGTCCTCGCGCAGCAGGCGCGTCCAATCCTCGCCCTTGACGCCGCGGCCGCCCCAGTGCAGCTTAAACAGGACGTGGGTGTCGAGGTGGGGATAGACCTCGGCCAGCGGGACCTCGAGCTCGCGTGCGCCCCAGAACGGCGGCGTGGGCACCGGGAGATCGGTGCGGGCGCCGCTGCGGACGGTGTCGTCGGTGACCGCGGGGGAGTCGTCGGCGGGCGCCGCGGGCTGATCACGCAGCTTCTGGGCGGCCGCCCGGGTGTCGCTGACCAGCCCCTGGCGGGATCCCTCCTCGATCAGCTGGTCCATCTTGGCCAGGCCCTCGAAGGCGTCCTTGCAGTAGAAGACGCCAGGTGCGTAGACGTCGTCGGCCTCGGTCCCGTGGGGATAGAGGATGCGCAGCCCGAAGTTGCGGTTGATGGCCGCGCCGCCGATCAGGACCGGGAACGGGAGCTCACGCTGGTGCAGCTCCTGCACACAGGCCGGCATCTGCTTGGAGGTCGAGACGAGCAGCGCCGACAGTCCGATCGCGGTGGCGTCGTGCTCGACGGCGGCTTCGATGATGGTCGAGATCGGCACCTGCTTGCCGAGATCGATGACGGTGTAGCCGTTGTTGGTCAGGATCGTGTTGACCAGAGACTTGCCGATGTCGTGGACATCGCCGAACACGGTGGCGATCACGACGGTGCCCTTGGTGTAGCCCTCGAGCTTGTCCAGGTACTGTTCGAGCTGAGCCACGGCGCGCTTCATGACCTCGGCGGACTGCAGGACGAAAGGCAGGATCAGTTCGCCGGCCCCGAACTTGTCCCCGACCTCCTTCATGGCCGGGAGCAGCACCGTGTTGAGCGTCGGGACCGCGCCGATCTTCTCGACGCTGGCATCGATCCAGGCCTCAACCCCTTCCTTCTTGCGCCGCAGAATATGAAAGTGCAGCGCTTCCTCGGGCTCCATCCCCTCGGTCGGGTTGGCAGCCCCGGCCTCACCCTCGGCCTCTTCGGGCCCCTTGGACTCGAAGTGGGTGATGAACCGCTCCAGCGCGTCCTCGCGGCGATCGAAGACGAGGTCGTCGGCCAGCTCGCGCTCGGCCTCGGGGATCTCCCCGTACGGCGTGATGTGATTGGGGTTGACCATCGCCAAGTCCAGGCCGGCCTCGACGCAGTGGTGCAGGAAGACGCTGTTGAGGACCGAGCGGGCGGGCACTCCGACGCCGAAGCTGACGTTGGAGACGCCCAGCGAGGTCTTCACGCCGGGCAGCTGCGCCTTGACCGCACGGATGCCCTCGATCGTGGCCACCGCGCTCGGTCGCCACTCGGGGTCGCCGGTGGTCAGGGTGAAGGTCAGGCAGTCGAAGATCAGCGCCTCGCGCTCGAGGCCGTGCTCGTCGCAGCACAGTTCCGTGATCCGCCGCGCCACCTCGAGCTTACGCTCGGCCGTCTTGGCCATCCCGACCTCGTCGATGGTCAGCGCGATCAGGCAGGCGCCGTGGGCCTTGGCCAGCGGGACGACCCGATCGAGCTTGGCGCGGCCCGCCTCGAGGTTGACCGAGTTGACGATCGCCCGTCCGGGAATCTGCTCCAGCGCGCCCTCGATCACCTCGGGCTCGGTCGAGTCGATCTGGATCGGGGCTGGCTGCGAGAGCGAGATCCCCTTGACCAGCCGGCGCATCTGCTCGGCCTCGTCCTGGCGCTCGGTCAGGGCCACGCACACGTCGAGTACGTGTGCCCCTCCGGTCACCTGGTCCTCGGCGATCACGAGCAGACCGTCGTAGTCGTCGGCGAGCAGCATCTCCTTGGCCTTGCGTGAGCCTTGTGAATTCACCCGCTCGCCGATGAGCGTCGGCCGGGGGTCCTGGACCAGGGGGGTGGCGGCGATCATCGAGCTGACGTGAAGCCGGCGGCGGTGCGGACGGGGCTCCGGTATTGACCCCTTGACGCGCTCGGCGATGGCGCGGATGTGGTCGGGCGTGGTGCCGCAGCAACCCCCGACGATCGACACCCCGTAGCGGTCCACGAAAGATCCCAACACGTCCGCCAGAGGCCCCGGCTGCTCCGGAAAAATGGTCTCGCCGTTGGGCCCCTGGAGCGGGAGGCCGGCGTTGGGGATGCAGTGCACGGGGACGGGGCTGAACTCGCCCAGGAAACGGATCGCGTCGCGCATGTCCTCGGGTCCGGTGGAGCAGTTGAGCCCAATGGCATCAACGTCAAGCGCCTCTAGTATCCCCAGTACGGCGCTGATGTCGGTCCCCAGCAGCATCTTGCCGCCCTGGGGCAGGAGCGAGACGCTGCATTGAATCGGCACGCTGCGGCCGGTCTCGACGCTGGCTTGGCGTACGCCGAACACCGCCGCCTTGACCTCGAGGATGTCCTGGGCGGTCTCGATGATGATCAGGTCGACGCCGCCCTCGAGCAGCCCGGTGGCCTGCTGGGCAAAGACGTCGACCAGTTCACGGAAGCTGATCTGGCCCAGGGTGGGATCGTCGCTGGCGGGCAAGAATCCCGTGGGGCCGATCGCGCCGGCCACGAAGCGCTGCTCGCCGGCCGCCGAACGGGCGATCTGGGCCGCCTTGAGGTTGATCTCGTGCGTGTGCTCCTCCAGCCCCCACTCGGCCAGCTTCAGCCGCGAGGCCTGGAAGGTGTCGGTCTCCAGCGCGTCGGCGCCCGCATCGAGCATCGACTCGTGGACGCTAGCGATCACGTCGGGACGATTCAGGATCAGAGCCTCGTGGCAACGCCCCGGGAGCTGGTAGTCGCCGTCGAGGCTGAGGTCGAACTGCTCGAGGGTGGCGCCCATGCCGCCGTCAAAGACAATCGTGCGCTGGTGGGCCGCGGCGATGAAGTCTCGCATTCCGCCCATCCTACTAAACCTTGACATGATCGTGGCAAGGTTGGGCTCGGGCGTACGCTATGGACGGATGTCGGGTGAAGTGGGACCGCTGGAAAGCCGATAGCTCCCGGCTGCCACCCAGAGACAAGGACGAGCTCCGGCCGCTCCGCCGCCGCCGCCGCGGCCGTCGGGCAGGCGATCGCCGCTGAGCCCCGAAACGCGGACGCGTGGTGTCTGATGGCGGAGGCGCAGTTGGGGCAGGACCGCCCGTCGGCCGCGCTCGTGGCCGCGCAGGCCGCCGAGCGCTCCCCCGAGCTCGAACCCGACCAAGCCGGGCCCCACCTCGCGATCGGCCGGGTGGCCCTGGCCGCCGGAAGCGACACCGACGCCACGTCGGCCTTCTGCGCCGCCCTGGGAGTCGATCCGCTGTGTGTGGAAGCGCACAGTGAGCTCTCGGTGCTGCAAAGCCGAGTAGACCGGTCAGCCCGTTCCTGGCGGCCGGTGCTCGGTCTCAGACGGCGTCGTGCGCGCGACACCGCGCGGCCTTGACCTGACCGACACCTTGCCGGGCACCGGACCCGCGCGTAAGCTTGCTGCGGTTGGGGTAAAGCATCGTTATGCAGAGCGATGCGAACACGCTTACGATCACGTACCCAGCCGAGCATGACTCGGTCGCACGGGCGCGACATGTCCTGAGCGAGTTCGCGGCCACCGCCGGCGCGGACGGCAACCAAGTCGACGCCGTCCGCCTGGCGGTCTCCGAAGCGGTGACCAACGCTGTCCTGCACGCCTATCGGGGCGAGGCCGGCAACGTCCACGTGACCGCCGCGGTCGTCGCCGAGGACGAGCTCTGGATCCTGATCGGTGATGACGGCTGTGGCCTGGAGTCGCGACCCGACCGGCCCGGCCTAGGGCTGGGGCTGGCCCTGATCTCGCAGCTGTCCGACGAGCTCGCCGTCGTCCCCCGGGCCAGCGGAGGTATCGAGGTGCGGATGCGCTTTGCGCTTGTCAACGCGCCCAGCGCGCGAGTGGGCGGCGCGGGGCGTGCGCGGGCGGCTGGGCCGCGCGCCCTGGACGGCCTGCTTCCCGACGGGTGGCTCGGGTGCCGCACGCCGGGGCGAGCCCGCCGGCCCGCCTGACCCCCGGTCCCGGTCAGGAGCGGGGGTCGGTCGCCTCGGCCTGCTCGCCGGCTTCGTCGAGCTTCTGCACGACCAGGTAGCCAGGTTCGCGCTGCACAACCTTCTCGAGCTCGGGCACCTGGTGGCCGTCGATCATCAGAAAGCGACGGGGGTGGGAGCGGACCTGCTCATATTCGACCAGTGTCATTTCGAGCAGCAGGTTGCAGCCCAGCCGCGCGCACTCGCAGCGAAACCGCACCGGCTCCGCGTCCTCGCCGGGCCACTGGCCGCGCTCGATTCCCTCGTTGACCTCGCGAAACACGGTCTCGTTGGCGGCCAGGCGGCGCTGCAGCTGGTCATCCATGCCGGGTCACCGACGTTCCGCCGGTCTCCGCGGCGGCATACAGGGCTTCGATCGCGGCCGCCTGGCCGACGGCGTCAGCGCGGCCGAGGAGCGGATGCGCCTCGCCCCGGATCGCCGCGCTGAGATTCTCGGCCTCGCGCCGGTAGGAGTCCACGCGGGGCAGACGAATGCGATCCACGCCGCCCTCGGTGCGCACCTCGATGACCGGGGTGCGGCAGTGCCACGGGTCATCGAGAAACAGCGATCCCGCATCCCCGACGACCTCGAGCTCGTCGCGGTTGGCGAGCACAAAGCCAGCGTCGAAATGGGCCAGGACCTGGTCGGCGAAGGACAACGTCCCGGTGAAGGCCACGTCGACGCCGTCCCCGCCCAGGACCTGTTGGGCGGTGACGTGCTCGGGCTCGCCGGCCAACGCTCGGGCGGCGCTCACGCAGTAGCAGCCGACGTCCATCAGAGCCCCGCCGTCGAGGCCGGTGCTGAGGCGGACATCGCTGCCGTCCTCGAGCCCGAAGCTGAACGCGGCGCGGATCAGTCGCACCCGCCCGATCGCCCCGGCCCGGATCAGCTCAGAGATCCGCTCGGTCTGGGGGTTGTGGCGGTACATGAAGGCCTCCATCAGCAGCACGCCTTCGCGCTCGGCGAGATCGAACGCCGTCCCGACGTCGTCCGCGCGGCGGCCGAGCGGCTTTTCACAGAGGACGTGCTTGCCCGCTCGCAGGGCCCGCTCGGTCCATTCCAGATGCATCGAGTTGGGCAGCGAGATGTAGACGGCGTCAATCTCGGGGTCAGCGAGCAGGGCGTCGTAACTGTCGTGGGCCCGCTCGATCCCGTGCTCGTCGGCGTAGGAGCGGGCCCGCTCGCCGTCGCGACTGGCCACGGCCCTGACCGTCACCGCGTCGGACTGCGCGCACCCGACGATGAACTTGTCGTTGATGCGGGCAGTGGAAAGGATCCCCCAGTGCACAGTCATCAGTTCGCCCCCCGACCCCCAGCCGTCAGGCGCCCGGGCCGGGGCCGGCCGAGCGGTCCGGAGATCGTCCCAAGACAGGCGGCGCGACGATCACAATCAGGAGAAGATGCGGGGCTTGAGCATGACGCCGACCATGATCCGGAGGGTACACCGTGGGTAACGACGTGACTGCGTTCGCGCCCGGCCGCGTGAACCTGATCGGCGAGCACACCGACTACAACCACGGCCTGGCCCTGCCGTTCGCGATCAGCGAGGGGGTGACGGTGCGGGCCAAGCCCGGCCGCGCGGGCTGGATCGACGCCCACGCCGTCGATCTGGACAGCCACGATTCGTTCTTGCTCGAGGCGCCGCGCGGCGCCCGCGGCTGGCGCGCCTTCGCCCGTGGGGCGGTCGCGGAGCTGCAGGCGGCGGGCTGCCTGCTCACCGGATCCCAGCTGCGGATCAGCGGCAGCGTCCCGCGCGGCTCGGGCTTGTCCTCCTCGGCCGCCCTGGAGGTCGCCCTGTGCCTGGCCCTGCTCGCGGTCGCCGAGGCGGAGGTCCCCGAGCGCGTGGCGCTGGCCCAGATCTGCTCCCGGGTGGAGAACGACTGGGTCGGCGCCCAGACCGGACTGCTCGATCAGCTCGCCTCGCTGTGCGGCGAGCGCGAGCGCGCCCTGCGCATCGACTTTGCCTCGCTCGAGGTCTCGCCGGTCGGTCTGGAGCTCGGCGGCTACACGCTGGTCACGTTGGACTCGGGCGAACGCCACGCCAACGCCGGTCTGAGCGAGGGAGCCCAAGAGGGCTATAACCAGCGCCGGGCCGAGTGCGCGCGAGCCTGTGAGCTGCTGGGCATCGAAAGCCTGCGCGAGGCCGACGCGCGCCGCGCCGCCTCCCTGCCCGAGCCCCTGGCGGCGCGCGTGGGCCACGTGGTGACCGAGAACCAGCGCGTCGAAGCGACGGTGGCGGCGCTGGCCGCCGGTGACCTGGCCCGGGTCGGGGAGCTGCTGGACGCTTCGCACACGAGCCTGCGCGACGACTTCGCGATCTCCACGCCGGCGGTCGAGGCGACCGTTGACCGGCTGCGGGCGGCGGGCGCGGCGGGGGCGCGGATCGTGGGCGGGGGCTTCGGCGGCCACGTCCTGGGTCTTCTGCCCCCGGGGGTGCCGGCACCCAGCGACGCGGTCGCGGTCACGCCCGGGCCGGGCGCGCACCTGCTCAGCGACACCGACTGACCGGCTTACGCCGGCGACGTGGATTGGATTCCGGGTCCTGGGGACCCCCAATCCGATCGACGTGACCGATCGGACGTCAGTCGGTCACTCGGCGGCCGGCCGGCCGGGCGTCGCGCAGCGCGGGGTAGAGGGCCCGAAAGCGCTCGCCGGCCTCGCGATAGGGCCCCACCCACTGGGGCTTGGGCTCGATCACCGCGCCGGGGGTCGCAGTCGCGGCGGCCGCGGCGTCGGGGTCGTCCCACACGCCGGCGGCCACGCCCCCGAGCAGGGCGGCTCCAAAAGCGGCGCCCGCATCCACCTTGACGCGGACGAGCGGCAGTTCGAGCACCGAGGCCACGATCGACAGCCACAGATCGCTGCGCGCCCCGCCGCCGGTCACGCGGCCCTCGCCGGCCTGCACACCGAGTCCGCGGATCAGGTCCAGGCTGTCGCGCAGACCGAAGGCCACCCCTTCGAGCACGGCCCGGACCAGCGCGCCCTGGTCGTGGCGCAGTCCCAGCCCGACGAAGGCAGCCCGCGCGTCGGGGTCGGCGTGCGGGGTCCGTTCGCCGGCCAGATAGGGGAGAAAGGTCAGCCCCTCGACCCCCGGAGCCCACCGCTGCGCCCCGGCCAGCAGCTCGCTGAACCCGGCGCCCGGAGCCAGCGCATCCCGTGCCCAGGCCAGCGCACCGGCCGCCGCCAGCATCACCCCCATCACGTGCCAGCGGCCGGGTACGGCATGGCAGAAGGCGTGGACACGGCCCTGGGGGTCGGTGCGGTAGCGATGGCCGGCGGCAAACACCACCCCCGAAGTGCCGAGCACGATCGACAGCGGGCCGGGGCGGGTGACGCCGACGCCCAGCGCTCCGGCCGCCTGGTCACCGGCGCCCGCCGCGACCGGTGCGCCGCAGGCCAGCTGACCGGCGACGGCCGAGCTCTCGAGCACGTCGGGCAGCAGGCCCGAATCAAGCTCGAGCACCTCGAGAACCTCGTGGCTCCAGCGCCGCTTCGCCACGTCGAGCAGCAGCGTCCCCGAGGCATCAGACACATCGGTCACGCGCGCGCCGCACAGGCGCAGCCGCACGTAGTCCTTGGGCAACATCACGTGGGCCAACTGACGCCAGGTCTCCGGTTCGTGCTCGCGCAACCACAGCAGCTTGGGCGCGGTGAACCCCGGCAGCGCGCGGTTGCCGGTCAATGTGACGAGTCGCTCCCGGCCGATCGTCGCCTCGATCTCCGAGCACTGGGCGGCGGTGCGCTGGTCGTTCCAGAGGATCGCCGGGCGCAGGACGCGGTCAGCGGAGTCCAGCGCGACGAGGCCATGCATCTGGCCCGAGAGGCCGAGCCCGGCCGGCGCTCCGGCCTCGCGCGTCAGCGAACCGAGCACCTGCTCGGTGGCCGCCCACCAGTCCTCGGGGTCCTGCTCGACCCAGCCCGGCCGTGGCGTCGCCAGTGGGTAGGCCGCCTCGGCGCGGGCCAGGACCGTGCCGGCCGGGTCGATCGCGACACCCTTGACCGCCGTGGTGCCGACGTCGATGCCGTGAAGGACGGTGCTCACGCGGCCGCCGCGTGATTCATCCGGCGGCTGCGCCGAGCGCGGCGTAGACGAGCTCGTAAGCCCGGACGGCGTCCTTGCGCTGCTGGGCTTCCCGCAACGCGTCGTCGTCGATCCGGGCGGCTACCGAGTCGATGAAACGCCACTGGAGGACCGAGCGCCGGACCGCGCCGACCTGGTCCTCGGTGTACGGGTAGAGGTCGAACCCAAGGCGCTCGCCGGCGCCGCCGTAGCCGCAGCGGCGCAGTTCCAGGGCCAGCTCGAGCGTCTCCATGAACGCCGTCGTCCCGACCATGTTGTCGTCGTCGAAGGTGCCCCAGCCCGAGTTGGCGTGCAGATGGCCGAGCAGGCCATCGGCGGCCAGCAGGGCCGCGTACTCGGGCAGGTGCTCGCCGTTCATCAGCAGGTGCTGCCAGTCCATGTTGACCTGCACGTTGTCCAGGCCTTCGGCGGCGAGCTTGTGCACCACGTGCAGGCACATCCCGATGTTGCGCATCAGGATCTTCATCGCCGGCTCGGAGTTCTTGTGCTCGAGCAGGAGCTTGATCCCGTGCTCACGGCACTCTTGAGCGGCTTCGCCGAGCCCCTCGATCAACCATCGCCAGGAGTCGGCGTACGGCGTCTGGAACGGGTAGTTGTAGCCCTCGCCGCCTGGCCACACGATCAGGTGGGCGCCGAGCGAGCCCGCGAACTGCGCTGCCTCGCGGAGGATCTGGCGCGCCTGGGAGCGCAGTTGCCGATCGGGGTTGACCAGCCCGCCGCGGCCGAAGCGGGGATCGAGGTGCAAGCCCCCGGCGATGCAGTAGATGTCGTGCTCGCCGAGCGCGGCCCTGACCTGGACGAGGTTCTTCGGGGAGAGTTCGTCGGGGTAGTGAAACTCGTAGCCGTCGATCAGGTCCCCGAGGCCGGCCGTGGCCCGGTGGACCTTGTCGGCGACGGGCTCGGCGCCGTAATCGTGGCTTGGCTGGTAGCCGCCGGGGACGAAGCGGGTGACCATCGGTCCGAACGCCCAGATGCCGAGACTGGTCTTCAGCACATGGCAACGTTAGCGTTAACATGAAGCTCCGGTCCGGGCGCCCGCGCCCGGGGATGAGTTCGGGCCAGTGCGAAGCGTGGAGAGGAGCGCGGATGGATCTCGAGGACCGTGGCCAGGCGCCGGCTCGGCCGCGCCGCCCCGCCGTGATGGCCGACGTGGGACGGCTCGCCGGGGTTTCGCACCAGACCGTCTCGCGCGTCATCAACGGCAGTCGCCACGTCAGCCCCGCGACCCGGGAGCGGGTGCTGGCGGCGATGACCGAGCTCGGCTACCGACCCAACTCGATCGCTCGGGCGCTGGTCACCGGTCGCTCGCAGACCCTGGGCGTGGTGAGCTTCGACACCACTCTCTATGGCCCCGCCTCGACGCTGTTCGGGATCGAGCGCGCCGCCCACGAGGCGGGGTACTTCATCATCATCGCCAGCCTCAAAGCGCTGGATCGGACGTCGGTGAGCGAGGCCCTGGACCGGCTGCGTCTGCAGTCGGTGGACGGGATCCTCGTGATCGTCTCCGAACAGGAGACGGCCGTGGCGCTGATGGAGGCCCGCGCCGATCTACCGCTGGTCGCGGTCGAGGCGGGGCCGCCCCGCGGGATCCCCGTGGTCGCCGTCGATCAGCTCGCCGGCGCCACCGCGGCCACACGCCATCTTCTGGATCTGGGGCACCGCACCGTCTGGCACGTGGCGGGCCCCGGCAAGTCGATGGAGGCACAGCTGCGCACGCACGCGTGGCGGGAAACCGTGCAGGCGAGCGGGGCCGGCGTGCCGCCGCCGCTGGTCGGGGACTGGAGCGCGCGCTCGGGCTATGAGCTCGGGCGGCAACTGAGCGTCGAGCCGTCGGCCACGGCCGTGTTCGTGGCCAACGACCAGATGGCCCTGGGCGTGGTCCGCGCGCTGCATGAGGCCGGCCGGCGGATTCCGCAAGACGTGAGCGTGGTCGGCTTCGATGACATTCCCGAGGCGCCCTACTTCACGCCGCCGCTGACCACCGTGCGCCAGGATTTCGCCGAGCTCGGCAGCCGCAGCCTGCATGTGCTCGTGCGGGCCATTGAAACCTTCAAGGTCGGGGGCCCACCGCCCGCGGGCGCGCTGATCGATCCCCAGCTGGTGGTTCGGGCGAGTACCGGCCCAGCGCGGAGAGCGTGAGTGAAATTCGTTGACACATCGGCAATGTGATCGCTAACATCGCGCCGCGAATCGAGCCACCGGAGAGGAGAGAAAATCGGGGAGGTACGCAGTGGCCAGCAGACGAGAGCTGCACACCTGGCAAATTTTCAATGGACAGGCGAGTTCCGTTCTGAAACGGTTCGAGGAGCTCGGCTGGTGGCAAGCAACAGGAGGAGGAGCCGAATGTCTGATGCGGATGTCGTCCATGACGCGGTTGAGCGGCTGGAGTGGGACGAGGCCCGACAGGGCCCGTCGCCGCACACCAAGTGGCATCAGGTCACGCGTCGCGCGGCGCTGACCGGAGGTGCGGCGGGTATCGCCGCCCTCGCGCTGGAGGCGTGTGGCGGCAGCTCGAGCTCGAGCTCGACCGCGTCGGCGGCCGGCGGCGGCGGTGGGGCCGCGGGCGTCTTCGGGGGCGGCGGTAGCTACAAGTTCACGATGGTCAACCACGTGACCACCAATCCGTTCTTCACCCCGACTCAGAACGGCGCCGCGGACGCCTGCAAGCTGCTGGGTTGCAGCTACCAGTGGACCGGCTCTCAGAGCAGCAACGTCGGCGAGATGGTCAACTCCCTCAACAGCGCGGTCAGCGCCGGCGTCGACGGGATCGGGGTCTCGCTCGTGGATCTCAAGGCGTTCAATTCGCCGGTCGCCAAGGCACTGGCCGCGAAGATCCCGGTCGTCGCCTACAACGCCGACGCGGCCAGCAACCCGCGCCTGGCCTACATCGGTCAGGACTTGTTCGTCTCCGGCCAGCAGATGGGCCAGCACATCGCCGCGTTGGTGCCCTCCGGTGACGTGGCGCTGTTCATCGCCACGCCCGGCGCGCTCAACATCCAGCCCCGGATCGATGGCGCCCTGGCGACGCTCAAGTCCCATTCGGGCATCACGACGCATGTCGTCACGACCGGCGCAGCGCTCCCTCAGGAGCTCTCGACGATTGAGTCGTACATGACCGCGCACCCCAACACCAAGGGGTACTTCGCCGTTGACGGGGGCAGCACCCAGAGCATCGCGCAGGGAATCAAGAAAAACGGCCTGCGCGCCAAGGGGGTCAAAGGGGGCGGCTACGACCTCACCCCGATCACCCAGCAACTCCTCGCCGACGGCCAGATCGACTTCACGATTGACCAGCAGCCCTATCTCCAGGGCTTTCTGCCGATCCTGGAGCTCTACATGTACAAGGTCAGCCAGAGCCTGACCGGCATCGCGAACGTCAACACGGGCCTGAAGTTCCTCGACAAGACGACCGTCGTTCCCTACAACAGCACCAAGAGCCGGTACGAAGGCACCAGCGCTTCGGCCGGCGTCGCGAAGGCGTAGGAGACTGGGGAGAGAGGCGATGGCGGTCACGTCTGACAGCACGCCCCCGGCCAGCGTTCCGCCGCAGGGCCCAGCCTCGGGCTGGGCCCGCCGGGGCGGGGCGTTGAGCATGGGCCAGCGGTTTTTGACCCTCCGCGAGGGCAGCATCGTGGTGGTCACCGTGATCGCCATCGTCTACTTCGCCACCAGCAGCAGCCGGTTTCTCACCGTTTCGAGCATCGACGCGCTGCTCCCGTACTTCGCCCCGTTCGCGATCATGGCCGCCGGCGAGGTGTTCGTGATGATCAACGGCGAGATTGACCTTTCGGTCGGCGCCGTCTACCTGATCACCCCGTTCATCTTCTACAAGCTCAACGTCGACGTCGGCCTTCCGCTCGTCCCGGCCATGATCGGCGCGTTGATCGTGGCGATGCTGATCGGCATGGTCAACGGGCTGGCGGTCGCGGTGGTGGGGATCTCCTCGTTCGTGGCCACCCTGGGGACTTTGTTCACGCTCGGCGGGCTGACGCTGATCATCTCCCACGCCACCCAGGTCACGACCCCGGGGACGTCGGTGGTGACCGTCGGCACGTTCGCCCAGATCTTCGGCGCCGGCACCTACTCGGAGCTGTTCTGGGCGGTCGGAATCGTGCTCCTCCTGCAGATCGTGCTGTCGCTGACCCGCTGGGGCGTCTACACCGTCGCGGTCGGCGGGAACCGGTTGGGCGCGGCGGAGGCGGGGGTGCGGACAAAAGTCGTCATCACCCGTAACTTCGTGCTGTGCGCGGGGCTGGCCGGTTTCGTGGGGATCCTCGAGGCGGTCCGCGTATCGAGCGCCACCCCCGACCCCTCGGGCTCTAACGACATCCTGTTTCAAGCCATCTCGGCGGCGGTGATCGGAGGGACCCTGCTCAAGGGCGGCTCGGGCACCGTGGTCGGCGCCTTCATCGGCGCGATCTTCCTCGGTGTCCTTCGGGATGGTCTGAACATCAAGGGCGTCAGCGCGAACTACTTCTTCTTCTACCTCGGTTTGGCGATCGTGATCGCGATGGCCTTCAACGCCTACGTGTCCCGAGTCCGGACGGGATCCGGCCATGGCTGAGGCCGGGCAGACCCCCCGGGCGGCCGGGTCGGGCGAGAAGATCGTCGCTCCCCGCTCGGCGCAGGACGATGTCCTGCGCGTCGAGCACGTGGCCAAGCGCTTCGGCCCGACCGTGGCCCTGCGCGACATCAGCATCCACCTGCGCAAAGGCGAGGTGCTCGGGCTGCTGGGCGACAACGGCGCGGGGAAGTCCACGCTGATCAAGATCCTCTGTGGCTTTCAGAAGGCCGACACCGGGAGCATGTGGCTCAAGGGCGAGAACTACGCGCCCAAGAGCGTCGATGACGCCCGGGGGCGCGGGGTCGACACCGTGTTCCAGGACCTGGCCCTGATCGACGAGCTCAGCGTCTACCACAACCTGTTCCTGCGGCGGGAGCGGCTGCACAAGCCGATCCCGTTCCTCTCCAACCGGGCCATGCGCCGGGAGGCGCGGGCGGCGCTGGATCAAATCGGGATCAACATCCCCCGCATCGACGTTCCGGTGGCCCGTCTGTCCGGTGGTCAGCGCCAGGCGATCGCCGTCGCCCGGACGATCTCGGGCGACGCTGACGTCATCCTCCTCGACGAGCCGCTGGCCGCCATGGGCGCCAAGGAGGGGGCGATGATCCTTGACCTGATCGAGCGTCTCAAGCAGGAGGGCAACGTGTCGATCATCATGATCCTGCACAACTACGTCCACGTGCTCACTGCCTGTGACCGGGTCAACCTGATCCAGGACGGCGTGATCGCACTTGACAAGCCGACGGCGGAGACGTCGGTGGAGGAGCTGACCGAGATCGTGGTCGAGGAGTATCGCCGGGCCCGGGAGGAGGCGCTGGTGGGAGCATCGGGCGGCGACGCCCCGCCCCCGGGGCCTGACCTCGGCCCGGAGTGACCGAGCCGGCCTACACGATCGGGGTCGATTTCGGCACCGAGTCCGGACGCGCGCTGCTCCTTGACGCTGATACCGGGGAGGAGCGGGCGGTCAGCGTCGTCCCCTACGCCAGCGGGGTGATCGACTCGGCGCTGCCTGGCACCGGCGAGCCGCTCCCCGACGACTGGGCGCTCCAGGACCCCGACGACTGGGTCAGCGTGCTCGAGACCGCGATCCCCGACCTGGTCGCCCGCGCCGGGGTGGCGGCCGCGCAGGTGGTCGGGATCGGTGTGGACTTCACCTCCTGCACCGTGCTCCCGGTCGACGGTGACGGCGACCCGCTGTGTCGTCTCCAGCGCTGGCGGGGCCGCCGCCACGCCTGGCCGAAGCTGTGGAAGCACCATGCCGCCCAGCCGGTCGCCGATCGCCTCACCGAGGTGGCGCTGGAGCGGGGCGAGGATTTCCTGCATCGCTACGGCGGTCGCATCTCCTCGGAGTGGTACTTCCCCAAGCTGATCGAGCTCTGGCGCGAGGATCGAGAGGTGTACGAGGCCACCGCCGGCTTTCTCGAGGCCACCGACTGGATCACCTGGCACCTCAGCGGTCGCGAGTGTCGTCAGAGCTGCACCGCCGCCTACAAGGCGATGTGGTCACCCACCGATGGTCTCCCGTCGCCCGCCTACTTCGAGGCGGCCTTCCCGGGCTTCGGGGACCCGGCGGCCAAGCTCGGCCGGGACTTCGTGGCCCTGGGCACCCGCGCGGGGACGCTTACCGCCGAGCGCGCGGCGGCGCTGGGGCTGAGTGAGAGCACGGCGGTGGCGGTCGGCAACGTGGACTCGTTCGTATCCGTGCCGGGGGCCGGTGTGCAAAGCCCGGGCGTGTTCGTGAGCGTGATCGGCACTTCGATCTGCGACATGGTCCTGGGCGAGGAGGAGGTCCGCCTCTCAGGGATCACCGGCGTCGCCCGCGACGGCATCCTCCCCGGGCTCTGGGGCTATGAGGCCGGGCAGGTCGCGGTCGGGGACATGCTGGCGTGGTTCGTGCGTACGCTCGGCGGCGACCGGACCCACGAGCAGCTCGAGCGCGCCGCAGCTGAGTTCGCGCCCGGGTCCACCGGGCTGCTCGCGCTGGACTGGCTCAACGGCAATCG
>JBPCIY010000035.1:0-21659 GCA_051005855.1 Solirubrobacteraceae bacterium
CACCTACTCCTCGCCGTTGACGCTCGCCGGGCGCCGAGTCGTGTTCGGGGATCACAGCGGCAACCTGAACATGCTCGACAGCCGCACGGGTCAGCTCGTCTCCCGCGACCACGTCCACGGCATGATCTGGACGGCTGCCGCAGTCGACGTTCGTGGGGACATCTACTTCGCATCGCGAAATGGCGGCATCTACGCGTTTGGGCCCGATGGACGGCGCCTGTTCACGCTCCAAACGGCAGCCACATTCGACAGCTACCCGGCGATCGCCGCTGACGGCACCCTGCTGATCGGTGACGACACTGGTGTCCTGCGCGCCATCAGGTAGGCAAGCAGCCCGAGGCTGGGGCCGCATGTTCAACCGAATTAGCAGACGCGCTGCCGGGCGCCTGGTCCCGTGCCTGCGAGTCGCGGGCTGACATTCGCGGCCCAGGCGATACCGCGCCGTGTGTGTGGCCCGCGACTGGGTCTGGGTCACACTGACCGCCACCAACCAGCTCGCCGAGCTCGACGTGAGCCACACCAAACCGCGAGTAGCCGGCATCTACGCGACCGGTCGTCAACCCGACACCGTCGCAGTGGACCCATCAAACGGCCGGGTGTTCGTGGCCAACGCGAGCGCCGGCACGGTTCAGATCATCAATCCCGGCCGGTGAACCGCGTTGCGGAAAACATCAAATGCCTCCTTGAGGCCGGCCAGCCGGTGCACGTATGTGCTCGTCGCCGGATGGATGCCCAGTGGCCAGGGTGTGCGGTCATCGCCCGTCGACGCACAGGGGCGCGCCCACAGCGAATGTGGAGCGTCGTCGGCCACGCGAAAACGCGGGCCGCGATCGAGCGCGAGCTGGCTGCGGTGACCACGGCGGCGCGCAGCCAGGCGCGGAACTCTCAACCGGATGTGGTGTTCTGTGGTGAATGCGCGTGAGCCGGCTATCGCCCAGCGTCGATCTCGGCATGCCGAGACGCGTGTGGCGCCGACCGCTGGCGGCGACGGCCTGGATGCTGGCTGCGCTGGCCGCGCTGGCCGCCGTGGCCGGCGCGCTCGTGGGCAGCACGGCGGCGGCACAGCGCCCAGCCGTGGGCAGCACGGCGTCGGCGCAGCGCCCGGCCGTGGGCAGCACGGCGGCGGCACAGCATCCGGCCGGGGCCAGGTTACCCGGTCAAGCGACCCCGGCCGTGCGGCCACCGCAGAGCGGGCGGCGGCCGAACATCGTCTTCGTCCTCACCGACGACCTCTCTTCGGACCTCGTACGCTTCATGCCCCACGTGCGGGCGCTCGCCGCCCACGGGACGAGCTTCAGCAACTACTTCGTCTCCGATTCGCTCTGCTGTCCCTCGCGGGCGTCGATCTTCACCGGCAACTTCCCCCACGACACCGGCGTCTTCACCAACGTCGGTAGCGACGGCGGTTTCAGCGTCTTTCACGCGCGCGGCGAGGAGTCGCGCAGCTTCAACGTCGCGCTCCAGAAGTCCGGCTACCAGACGGCGATGATGGGCAAGTACCTCAACGGCTATCTGGACGGCCGGGCTCGGACCGGGGTCGCCAACAGCTATGTTCCGCCGGGCTGGAACGAGTGGGACGTCGCTGGGTTCGGCTATCCGGAGTACGACTACCCACTCAACGAAAACGGCGTCGTTCACCACTTCGGCCATCGTCCCCGCGCCTACCTGACCGACGTCTTGGCCCGCCGGGGCACAGCGTTCGTCGATCGCGCCACCGCCTCCGGGCAGCCCTTCTTCCTGGAGCTGGCCACGTTCGCGCCCCACGCCCCCTACACGCCGGCCCGGCGCGATGCCCACGGCTTCCCCGGGCTGACCGCACCCCAGCCTCCGAACTTCGACGCGCTCCCGGCCAGCGCGCCCCGCTGGCTGGTCAATCATCCCCCCCTGTCCGCGCGCAAGATCAAGCGCATCAACCGGGCCTTTCGCCGGCGCGTGCAGTCGGTGCAGGCCGTCGATGACATGATCGGCCGGATCGAGGCCGAGCTCGCGGCCACCGGACAGAGCCGCAACACCTACTTCGTGTTCAGCTCTGACAACGGCTACCACATGGGCGAGTACCGGCTGCTGCCGGGCAAACTGACCGCTTTCAACACCGACATCCAGGTGCCGCTGGTGGTCGCCGGGCCGGGGGTGCCCGCTCACAGTCGAACCCCGGCCGTGACCCAGAACATCGATCTGGCCGCGACCTTCGCCGCGATGGGCGGCACGACCCTCTCCGGGGACGGTCACAGCCTTCTCCCGCTGCTCACCGGGCAGACGGCTCAGGGGTGGCGCAACGCCGCGCTGGTCGAGCACCACGGTCCCGACTCCAGCCCCAACGACCCCGACCGCCAGACGGGGCTGAGCGGCAATCCGACCACCTACGAAGCACTGCGCACCCCCGACTACCTGTACGTCGAGTACCGCGACGGCGAGCGCGAGTTCTATGACCTGGGCACCGATCCGTTCGAGCTGCACAACACGATCGCCAGCCTCACCCTGCCGCAGCTCGGCCAACTCCACACCGAGCTTGCTCAGCTCGAAGGCTGCCACACGGCGACCGAATGCTGGGTGGCTTCGCACGTGCCGCCGCTCGGCGGCCCGTAGCCGTCCCTTTATCGGGGCCTTATGCGTCCATCTCTAAACTTGTTAACACAATCTTCACAGGAAGGGCGTCGCCGTGCCGGGAGACGCTTCACGATCGTCGAGCCCGGAGAATTCCACGTGCGAAAGCAACACCTTGCCCGTATCCGTCTGACCCTTGTCCTGCTCGGCGCCGCTGGTGTCGCCGCCGTCCTGATCGCCGGCTTGTGGTCGGCCTCGGGCTCGGTGGCGTCCTCCCGGGCGGTAGACGTGTTCCCGGTCCCAGGCGCCCAGGTCGCGGCGCCCGGCAGCCAAATCACCTTTCGGGGCATCCCCGCGGGGTCCCTGGGAACGATCGTGGTCACGGGATCGCGGAGCGGCAACCATTCCGGGCAGATCAGGGCCGACTCAGACGGCCGCGGCGGGAGCTTTATTCCCTCCGCCCAGTTCACGGCGGGTGAGCGGGTCACGGTCTCAACCGGGCTGAACGTCGTCGGCGGCTCGGGCGGGCGGTTTCATTTCACGGTCGCCACCCCTGCCCCCCCCATCCCGGGCGCAGCGCCCAAGCCGGCCCCCCGGGTCCGGGGCGACATCTTACGCCTCGCCACCCGGCGCGACCTGATTCCGGCCACCGTCAGGGTGACCAAGCTGCCCTCGCACGCCGGCTCCGGAGACCTGTTCGTCGCTCCGCAGAACGGTCCGTTTCAACAGGGGCCGATGATCCTCGGACCATACGGGGGCCTGGTCTGGTTCCAACCTGTCCCGAAGGGGCTGTCCGCGACTGACTTTCGCGTTCAGGCCTACCGCGGCAGGCCGGTTCTGACCTGGTGGCAGGGCGTGGTCAGCCACGGCGGAACCGGAACGGGACAGGACGAGATCTATGACCGCTTCTACCGTCCGGTGGCGACCGTGCGAGCCGGCAACGGCCTCAACTCTGACCTGCACGAGTTCGAGATCACCCCGCAGAGCACGGCGCTGGTCACGGCGTACTACGCCGTGTACCGGAACATCCGGTCGGGGAAGAAGACGAGCCGGCGACTGATCCTCGACTCCGTGGTCCAGGAGATCGACATCCCGACCGGGTTGGTCCTCTACCAATGGGACAGCCTCGACCACGTGCCCGTCACGGACAGCCGCCAGCCCGCTCCCAAGAATCCCGGCCACCCGTGGGACTACTTCCATCTCAACTCGATCCAGCGCGACCGGGACGGCAACCTGGTCATCTCCTCGCGTGATGCGTGGGCTGGCTACAAGATCTCCCATCAGACCGGGCGCATCATGTGGGAGCTCGGCGGCAAGCACTCGAGCTTCAGGATGGGGGCCAACACGACCTTCGCCTTCCAACACGACATCCGGATGCGGGCGCACGACCGGGTCACGATCTTCGATGACGGCGCCGGACCGCCGGCGGTCGAGAAGCAGTCACGGGCCCTCACCCTGAGGTTGGACTTCAAGCACAAGACGGCGACCGTAGCCGCACAGGCCGTGCATCACCCGGGGCTGCTCGCCTTCTACGAAGGCAATCTCCAGACCGAGCCGGGAGGCAACGAGCTCGTCGGATGGGGCCAGCAGCCGTACTTGACCGAGTTCAACTCGCACGGCCAGACGGTGTTCGACGCGCGCTTCGTGGGGCCGAATTCGAGCTATCGGGCCTACCGCTTCCGGTGGGGCGGCACTCCGGCCTCCCCGCCGGCGATCGCCGCCCGAACCTCCCGCGGACGCACGACGGTCTTCGCGAGCTGGAACGGCTCCACCTCGCTGGCCAGGTGGCGCGTCCTCGCCGGGGCAAGCCCGACCACCCTCAAGGCGGTTGGCTCCGCTGGGCGCGGCGACTTCGAGACCACGATCCGTCTGCGGGCCCCCGCGAAGTACGTGGCCGCGCAGGCGCTCGACGGACGAGGCCGGGCACTGGGCACGTCGAAGACGATCAGCGCGGGATCGTGAACCCGCGCCCGGCGCTAGCGCCGGCGGCCTGAGCCGGAGTCTTCGTCGGCGTCAGCGGACGGTTGCGCGAACGCTCGGAAGCGAGCGGTCAGCTCGGCGTCGGGCCCCTCGGACTGGTCTGAGTCGGCGTCGTCCTCAGACTTGGATTGATCGGGCTCGCTGGGGTGAGAGGCATTGGCCTGTCCGACGACGCTGTCGAGGAAGTGACGCAGCTTCTCCTCCTGACCTCCGATGACGCCGTTGACCCGGACCGTCCGCTTCTTGAGCGCAACCTCGCCCCACTCCCCGCCCCCGAGCAGCCGCACGGTGGTCGTGAAGCTCTCCTTCCACCCCGGCGGGGTCTTGGCGTCAAGCGCGACGGTTAGCGTGGCGCCCTTGACCTCGGCGGTCGACCAATCGAGCTGGGGCGACGCCATGGCCTGTCTCTACCCCCGGGAGTTAGGATTCAGCCATCGGCCACCGCCCGGGCTCAGGGCGGTGTTCCCGATGAGCGACAGGTCAACGAGCTCGACGAGATCCTCACCGCCAACGCCAAGCCGCACGAGTTTCACCGCTACGACGACGCCGCGTTCTATGCGACCCCTGGGAGGCTGAAATGTACATCTACGCAACGGTCAAGACCGCGTCTCAGGGCAGCGCCAACGGCCCGAGCTGATGGCCTGAGGTCAGCGCTTGGGCGGCAACGAGCGGGCGTGACCCACGCCGCGGGCCACCCAGCGCTCGAGCTGGCGCTTGGTCTTGACCCCCTCTGGATCGACCCGCAGCCAGCCCCTCATCGCCTTGTCGCGCATCACGAACGGCGCCGCATTCGGCTTGGCGGCGAGCGTCTCGCTCTGAGCCGGATCGACCCGCAGCAGCAGACCTCCCTGGCCGCTGGCGCTGACCGACATGTTGCCGTTGATCAAAAAGGCCAGACCGCCGAACATCTTCACCTCGGTCAGGCCGGGCTCAAGCGAGACCAGCTCGCGGATCCGCTCGGCCAGGTGCTCGTCGTAGGCCATGCGACGATTATCCGCGATCATGGTCGCGGGAAGGAACCAAACCACTCGGGGTCTAACCGGTTGCCACGACACGCGTCCACCGACCTACCGCCGCCGAACCCGAACCCAAAGGAGATCCATGTCCAAGCTCGCTCCCCTCGCGGCCGCACTCACCGCGGGGCTCGCGCTGAGCGCCTGCGGCGGCTCGAGCAGCAGCTCGTCGGCTGCCGCCGGCACGACCAGCAAGTCGGCCGCCGCCCCCAGCTCCAGCTCAACGAGCGCGGCCGCGCCGTCGAACACGGGCGCGGGCGGCTCCGCGGGCGCGGTTTCGATCGCCGCTGATCCCAGTGGTCAGCTGGCCTTCACCAAGAAGAGCTTGAGCGCCAAGGCGGGCACGGTCAAGATCGCCTTCACCGACAACTCGTCGACCGCCCACAACCTCACCCTGCAGGAGGGCACGAGCGGGGCCCAGCTGGGCGCGACGCCCACCTTCAGCGGTGGCACCAAGACGCTCTCGGTCAAGTTGGCTCCAGGCACCTACACGTTCTTCTGCAGCGTCCCCGGTCACCGGATGGCGGGGATGCAGGGCACGCTCACCGTCCAGTAGCGCGTCCAGGGCGACGCCTCCGGGGGCGGGAGCGCCCCGGCTGCCCCCGGGTGTGCGAGGCTTGACGCCCGATGAGCGGCGACGAGATCAAGCCTCAGGTCTACGTCGACCCTCGGCCCGCCGCCGCCCTCATGCCCTACCACGAATGGGCGCGCACGCACGAGCCCGGCTGGACCTACACCGCGGTGCGGATCGTTCTCACGCCGATTGCCGTCGCGCTGTACCGGACCCGAGCCCGCGGTCGCGGCAACGTGCCCGAGTCGGGGCCGGTCATCCTGGCCCCCAACCACTTCTCGAACATGGACCACTTCCTCTGCGGCGTGTACCTGCGCCGACGGATCCGGTTCATGTCCAAGTCCCAGTTCTTTGGTCGCAACCCACTGGTCAGCTACCTGTTCCGAGTCTCGGGTCACTTTCCGGTCCGGCGCGGGCATCACGACGACGAGGCGTTCGTGACCGCGCATGCGATCTTGGAGCGCGGCGGCTGCGTAGGCATCTACGCCGAGGGGGGGCGCTCGCGCAGCGGCGGCCTGGGCGAGCCTCGTCCGGGGATCGGCCGCCTGGCGCTGGAATCGGGGGCTCCGGTGGTGCCGGTGGCGATCTATGGCTCCGCGACCGCGCGTCAATGGCGGCGGCTGCGCTTTCCGAAGGTTCTGGTCAGCTTCGGCGAGCCACTGCGAGTGCCCCGCGTCACCGCGCCCTCCCGCGATCAGCAGGTCGAAGCAGCAGGACTGATCTTCGAGCGCGTGCGTGCCCTGTATGCCGCGCTGCAGGCCGGGCGCACATAACCGGTCCGTCGAGCGGGCACCAGAGCGCGCCGCCCCCGCCACGCGGAGACCGGTGGCGCGAAAGACCGCCGGCGCGAGAGACCGCGGCGCGACGGACCGCCGGGGCGAGGCTCAGACCAGCAGGCGCTGACCGGAGAAGATCAGGTTCGGATCCCCGGTGCCGACGCGCTTGGCGTTGCGGTCCCAGATCTGGACCAGCTTGTGGTGCACCTCGGCGTTGCTCGCTCCGGCGGGCAGCAGGCTCCGGGCGATGCTCCAGAGCGAATCCCCCGGCTTGACCATGACCGAAGACGCCGATCCGTTCGTGTGCGAGGCGGAGTTGACCCGCGCGACCGAGCTGCGGTGCTTAGAGCGGGTGAGCGGTGCCCCGCGATCGACTACGTCAACCACGCGCACGCGCTGACCCCGGCTGCCGATGACGATCGCCGAATAGGCGACGCCCGGGACAAGGTGTACGTTCCCGTTGGAGACCAGCGGGGTGCTGTCTCCGGGCTTCATCGCGCCCAACGAGTGCATCCCGGGGTTGACCGAGAGGTACGGGGTGGCCTGGGTGAAGCTCAGGCTCTTGACGGCCGGCTTGGAGTCCAGGGTCAGCTCGGGGCTGCCGAGTTCCGGCGCGGCATGGATGACGCGCACCAGGCTCGTGCCCGGCTTCCCGCTCTCGGTCTTGTAGATCCCCAGCGAGACGCCGGAGACCTTGGCCAGGACGACGATGTCGTAGGCGCCGTCGCCGACCGTGGCCGTACCC
This sequence comes from Solirubrobacteraceae bacterium, assembly GCA_051005855.1. Taxonomy (GTDB): domain Bacteria; phylum Actinomycetota; class Thermoleophilia; order Solirubrobacterales; family Solirubrobacteraceae; genus Palsa-465. The sequence goes on from JBPCIY010000035.1 coordinate 7,630, forward strand.
TTAACGAGGGTCTTGCCCCCGCCGGACAGAGCCCACTTGAAGCTTCCGGAGCGAATGCTCTTCCACGGGGTGACCTGGCCGAAGCCGATCGATCCGTTCTCGGTGGCGCCGTTTCCAGCGTTGACGTCGACGGTCGCGGTCCCAACCCCCGGCACGGCGTGGACGAACCTGATCAGCGCCTTCCCGAGCGCCTGGGCGGGAACCAACACTGAAGCGGACAGCCCAACCACCAAAGGTGCCAGACTCCGTCTGAACGGACGGCGTGTGCGCAATTTAGAAGCCTCCATGCTCAGCGGATCCAAGATCATAGATCAGTACGGGGCGGCCTCGGGACCGGATCACGACTAAACCATGGGCGAACTGGCCACCAGACGGCTGATCGATGCGGCGGCCACGCTGCCGCCCGCCGAACGGGCTCTGCTCAATCTCTGGACTCAGCGCGGTCTGGACGACGACGCGCTCGCCGCCATGACCGGGATGGCCCCGGCCACTATCTCGGCCCGTCGCGATCAAATCGTCGCCGAGCTCAGCCGCGAGCTTGGCCTGCCACCCGAGGACGTCTACGGTGCTCTTCGCGATCTCGCCATGGCCAGCGCCGCCGCGACGGCCACCGCGAACGAGCCAGACAACGGTGCGCCGCCGGTCGAGGAGCCCGCCGAGGCCGCCCTCGCGTCCATCAACGGCGCCGAGGCAACGATCCAGTCCGAGCCGGCCGGGGCTGACGCCCAACCCAAACCGGACGCGGCCCCAACCTCCCCCGCTCGGCGGGCCCGGGGCCTCTGGCCCACCCTGATGATCCTGGGGTTGATCGTGATCGTCCTGGTCGTGCTCCTGGTCGGGTCCGCGTCGAACCCCGGCCAGTCCGGGTCCGCGGCTGGGCCTCGGAAACTGTCTGGGCTGCCCGGCGGTCTGACGACAGCTCACGGGTCAGTTTCGCTGGTCGGTTCCGGCGGGAATCTAAAGCTTCAGTTGAGTGTTACGGGGCTACCCCCGGCACACCAAGGCCACTATGAGGTGTGGCTCTACAACTCGATCAGCGACGCACAAGCCCTGGGGCGTCTGAACAACGGCGCGCAGACGGTGAGGCTGGCCCTCCCGGCCAATGCCGGCCACTTCCAGTGGGTGGACGTCTCACTGCAGCCGCCCGGTTCGGTCAACCACAGCGGGCAGTCGGTGCTCAGGGCAGCGAACCCGGCCGCCACCCCGCACTAGCTCGCGCCCCGGCTGGGCGCTAGAGCAGGGCGCCGCTCAAGATCGCCTTGACCGTGGTGCCGGCGCTGGCGCGAAGCTCATCGATGTCGCGCCCGCGCTGGAGCGAGACGACCAGCAGCTCGCGCAGGCCGCCGGCGATGATGATCGCGGTGTCCATGTTCAGCGGCCGGGCGCCGAGGTCGGGGCGGACCGCACGGCCCGAGTCGACCAGGGCGACCATCATCGAGGCGAATCGCTCCAGTTGGGCCAGCGCCCGCTCGGCGCCGCCTGAGCCGAGAGCCGGGATCTCCCGCACAAAGCTCGAGTACAGGGCCGGCTGCTCGCTGACGTTCTCGATGTAGGCGTCAACCGCGGCGTCGACCTGCTCATCGAGCGGCCGATCGGGGTGCACGGCGGCGGCGATCTGCTTCATCATCGCCCCGTTGGTGGCGTCAAAGAGAGCCAGAAAGCACGCGTCGCGATCCTCGAAGTGCTCGTAGAAATTGCGCCGCGAGGTCCGGGCGATACGGACCACGTCGGCGACCGTTGTGTCCCGGTAGCCCTGCTCCTCGATCGCGGCCGCCATCGCCGCGATCAGCCGCTCGCGGTGGCCGAGCGGCTCCCGGGTCCGACTCGTCGCGGCCGGCTCGCTCAGGATCGTTCGCTGTCCCGCCATGATTGTGACGGTAGCGATCGCGGGCGACATTCAGGCCGCGTCGCGACCGGTCACCACGATCCGGCCGCCACGGCTGGGGATCGTCGTGACGTTGCGCTGGCGGGCCCGCTCGGGCTCGCTGACCTCGACCCGCAGATCGGTCCGCCGCGCGATCGCCTCGAGCACGACGCGCTGCTCGGCCATGGCCAGCGAGGCGCCCAGACAGCGGCGGATCCCACCCCCGAACGGGATCCAGGTGTAGGTCCCGGGCTTCTGATGTAGGAAGCGCTCGGGCCGGAAGGCGAGCGGGTCCGGGTAAACGTCCTCGCGGTGGTGCAGTGCGACGATGCTGACCGCGACCGGCGTGCGGGCGGGAACCACGTAGTCGCCCAAGCGCCAGGGTCGCTTGACCATGCGGACGATCATCGGAATCACGGGGCGGTTGCGCATCCCCTCGTGGATCGTGGCCTCGACGTAGGCTTCGGACTCGGCGCCTCCGGCCCGGGTCAGCTCGCGCAGGCGGTCATAGGCAGGCGGGGTGCGCAGCAGGCGCTCGAAGATCCAGGCCAGCGAGTTGGCGGTCGTTTCGTGGCCGGCCAGGACCAGCGAGAGGAGCTCGTCGCGGAGCTCGGAGTCAGTCAGAGGCGCGCCGTCCTCATCGCGCGCGTGTAACAGCAGCGAAAGGACATCGGTCCGCTCCCCCTCACCCGCACCCTCGGCCCGGCGCTCGGCGATCATGGCCAGCAGCTGGCGATCGACGATCCCCAGCAGCACGCGAAGAATCCCGGTCGGCTCGCGGCGCCGGGCATTCTGGAGCTCGATCAGCTGGAAGGCCGGGTTGGTGGAAGCGCCCAGCAGACGCCGGATCGTGCGCCGGATGCGATAGCCGCTGGTGCCGGGCGCGGGGCTGCCCTCGATTCCGAAGACGCCGCTCATGATCACGTCCAGAGTCACGGCCGACATGCGCGGCGCGAGCGCAAACGGCTCGTCCAGCGGCCAGCGGTCGATCTCACGCTCGGCCACGGTCGAGATCATGTCCACGTAGCGCTGGACCGATTGACCGTGAAAGGCCGGGAGCAGGAGCTTGCGCTGGCGCATGTGACGATCACCGACCGAGGTCAGGATCGAGTCGGGGCCCAGAATCGGCCGCAACGGCGACTCCCCGGTCAGCGACGGGGCGTCCTGCGGGTTGGCCTTCATCAGGGAGCGCACGTGGTCGGGATGGCACGTGACCACGAACCCCTCCTTGCGCGAGAGGATCTTCAGCGTCCACACGTCCCCGTAGCGCCGGTGGTTGCGGAGGTTGGCGGAGATCGGCCGCGTCCCGAAGCGAATCGTCTGCAGCCAGGTGGGCGCCGAGTCGCCCGGCGGCAGGCGCGGGGCTTCGCCGTCGGTGACGGGGCCGGCCGGCGACGGCGGGGCTTGACCGATGCCGGGGTGTCGCGTCTCGGGACTAAGCTCGGGGACGGCCAGCGTGCTCACGGTACGAGACTGTACCAAGAGCGGCCGGCCGAGTAAAGCGATCAGGGCTTCGGAGTCAGCGTCAGCTGCGCGAAGGCCGCGGCCTGGCGGTGAACCAGCGTCACCAGGTTCCCGAGTTCGATGTTCGCGTCGACCAGGTGCAGACCCCAGATCGGGCTGGGACTGGGCGTGGCTACCTGGGCCCCGCCCCGCGATCTGATCTGGAGGACGTTGGCGCCGCCGGCCGCCGAGCAGCTGGCACTGTAGGCGCCGGGCAGGCTGCTCCAGACCGTGGGCGGCCTCGGTTGGATGAAGTTCAGGAGCTTGATTCCCAGGGCGAGCAGCGTGCCGGGGGCGAACGGCTGGGAGGGCTCGATCGGATCGACGGTCTTAGCCCCGACTAGCGCCGCCGGGTTGACACACAAGACCTGATCGCCGGGAATGCTGGTGCGACCGAACAGGCTGTTGGTCGGCGGTGGTTGGTCGAAGGTGGAGTAGGCGACCACGCAGCCGATCGAGACCGCCGTGCGGCAGGCGGGGATGTGCTGGAAGTCCCCGCCGATGCCCCGGCCGCTGCGAACCAGGACGTTGCCGCCGAGCAGGATCGCGGAGACCAGCTGCGCCCGCACGAGCGGCTTGGGATCGATCTCCTGGGCGATCAGCTCGCGCAGCACCAACGAGCCCTGCGAGTGGCCGATCAGGACGAAGCCGTGGCCGTGGTTGTACTTGCGCAGGTACGTCTGGAACGCGCGACGCACGTCGCTGAGCCCGAGCTGAAGCTGGGCCGGCCCCTCCGGGTTGCCCGAGTCGAGCGCCGGGATCGTGATCTGGCGGTACATCGGCGCGAAGACGCGGCACTCCTGGGAGTAGCGCGCGGCCTGATAGAGCGCGATCGAGCGCTCCTCGGGATCGATCTGGAGGTTGGCGTTCGGACCCTTCTGATCGCTGACCGTCGGGTAAACGTAAAAGCAGTCGATCGGGGGATGGCGCGCGGCCTGGGGGTGGATGACGCGCAGGCGCTTCAGCCTCGGCGAGAAGGCGGTGGTCGAGAGCCCGGGGGTGCAGGGATCCGGGTGGTGGCCGGGCTGACACAGCCACACGGTCTTGGCCGCCGCCGGGCCGGCGGTCACGAGCCCCCCCACCACCGCCGCCGCTACCCCCACCACTAAGACGAGAATGATTCTTAGACTCATTCTCATTTCGGTTCGGGCGGTCACGGCCTCCATTCAACCAGCCAGCGCCGGGCGCCGCTGCAACCACGGCGCCGCCGCCTCGAGCTGGCCGGCCAGCGAATACAGAACGTCCTCGGCGCCGAGCCGACCGACCAGCTGGACGCTCAACGGCAGCCCGTCACTCCCCAGGCCGGCGGGCACGGTGATGGCCGGCTGGCCGGTCAGGTTGTACAGGGGCGTGAAGGGCGTAAAGCGACCGGCGATGTTGATCGCCACCGGTGCGGTCCGGCCAAAGCCGCCCTCGGCGTCGATCGCCGTGGTCGCCGTACCCGGCGTGACGAGCACGTCAATCTCGTCCCACAGGGCGGTGATCCGGGCCGTGGCCGCAGTCCGCGCTCGCGCCAGCTGGGCCGAGCGCCACGACGGCACCAGGTAGCGTCCGGCGGCGCCCATCTGGCGGGTCAGAGGCTCGAGCCGAGTCGGATCAGGCACGCGCGCCGTGTCCTGCTGGATGCCCTTCAACCAGGTCTGGAGAAAGACAAGCTGGGCCGTCCCGTAGGCCGGGTCGCGCGCCGTGACGTCGTGGCCCAGGTCACTGAGCAGCGCGCCCGTGCGCTCCCAGGCCGCGCGCTGCTCCGCCGCGACCGGCGCCAGCAGCCCGGGTGGGAGCTTGCGCGAGAGAGCGATTCGCAGGCGGCCGGGCACGGTGGCCGCGCACTGCGCGTAGCTGCCCTCAAACGGCGGTGCCTGGTACTCCTCGCCCGGCAGGGTCCCGTGCATGACGTCCAGCATCAGGGCGCTGTCGGCGACCGTCCGGGCCAGCGCGCCGATGACCGAGAGGCCGAGCCAGCCCGGTCTCGCCGGCGCCGAGGAGACGCGCCCGCGCGAGGGCTTCATGCCCACCAGCCCGCAGCAGGCCGCCGGGATCCGAATCGAGCCGCCGCCGTCAGACGCGGTGGCCGCCGCCACTAGGCCGGCCGCCACCGCGGCCGCCGATCCCCCCGAGGAGCCACCCGGGGTCCGGTCCAGGCGCCAGGGGTTACGGGTGACGCCGTTGGCCTCGGTCGCCGTCCAGGGAAAGATCAGCAGCTCGGGGGCGTTGGTGATCCCGATCGGTATCGCCCCCGCCGCCCGCAGCCGGCGCAACGCTTCGGCGTCCTCCCGGGCTGGCGGCCCGACGGTCCGGGAGCCTCGGGTGGCGGCCTGGCCGGCGACGGCGAGGTCGTCCTTGACGGCGATCGGGACCCCGGCCAGCGGGCCCTTGGGCTTGGCCCGGTCGGCTTGGGCCAGGGCCTGCTCGGCGAGCACGACCCGAAAGGCGTTCAGACGAGGATCCAGCGCTTCGACGCGCCGCAGGTAGAGCTCGACCAGCTCACGTGGGCTCACCTCCTGGTCACGCACCCGGGCGGCGAGGGCGGCGGGGCCGGCGAAGGCGAGCTCGGTGTCGGCGGAGGCGGTCACGTCAGCGCCGTGACCAGCTCGCGGATCGCGCCCGGGTAGCGGTAGCTGATCCCGCCGTGCCGTCCGTCGAACAGCTGCAGGGTGTGGTCCACGCCGAGGCGGGTGAGTTCGTCGGAGAACGCCTGCGCGCCGAGGTCGAGAAAGAACTCGTCCTGGCGCCCGGCGTCGAGGTAGATCCGGCGCAGGCTGCGCAGCGCCTCGGCGTGGGGCTCGGCCATCCGCACGGGGTCGTGCTTTAGCCACTGGGCCCAGACGTCGGGGTGCAGGCGACCGGTGGCAGGCTCGAAGGGCAGCAGTGCTTCGCCGGGGCGATCGGGATCCGGGCTGTACGCGCAGGCGTAGGCGTACATCGAGAGCGCGTCACCGTAGCGCGAGAAGTCGAAGGTCGGCTCCTGCGCCAGGCGCTCGCGCATGACCTCGAATGAGCCCCCGAAGTCATCGCGCAGCCGGCGGGCGATGGCGGGGAACTCGGGCAGGTAGCAGCACTCAAACAGGGCGTCACCGGCGTGCGAGGCCAGGGCGCCGAACACGTCGGGGCGCAGCATCGGGACCACCATCGCGCCGTAGCCGCCCGAGGACTTGCCGGCGATGCCCCGGTGCGCGCGGTCGGCTCCGGTCGGGTAGCGCGCGTCGATGAAGGGGACGATCTCGTCGCACAAGTGATCCAGGTAGCGGCCGGTGGCGCTCGAGTTCAGAAACTGCGAGCCGCCCAGTGAGGTCCACGCGTCGACCAGGACCACGATCGCGGGCGGGCACCCCGGATCGGCGAACAGGTCGTCGAGGCGCTCGACCAGGGTGGGCTCAAAGGCGCTCCGGCCCAGCCACATGTCCACCTGTCCCGTGTAGCCCTGGATGACGTACACGGACGGCAGCTCGCCGCGGCTGCCGCCGAGGACGCCGGGGGGCCGGTACACGTAGAGCGGCCGGCGCGTTGGGTCCCCGAGCGGGTTGCCGGCCAGCACCTCTGATTGCACCACGAGACGGTCCAACGCCCCGGCCAGCGGCCGCTCCCACGGCGGCCCCGGAAGTCCCTGCACCTCGGTCAGACCCATGCCCGGCAACCTACGCGAAACCGGGGCGCCGAGGGTTGCGGGTCGCCGCGGAGCCAGAGCTATAGTCGGCTTTTCGCCCCTCCGGCATGACGGACCGAGTACACATCCCTCCCAGCAACGGTGCCGGCGCCGATCTCGACGCCGTCGAGACGACCGAGTGGCTGGAGGCGCTGGACGCGGTCGTCTCCCACGACGGTCCCGATCGCGCCCGCGAGATCCTCACCCGGGTCATCGAACGCGCCCAGCACGCGGGCACCGGCTCGCTGGCCAGCCTCAACACGGCCTACATCAACACGATCCCGGTGCAGCGCGAGCCGCCTTTCCCGGGCGACCCCGCCCTCGAGCGGCGGCTGCGCTCGATCGTGCGCTGGAACGCGATCGCGATGGTGGTCCGCGCCAACCAGACGTCGTCGGAGCTGGGCGGTCACATCGCCACCTACCAGTCGGTGGCGACGCTGATGGAGGTCGGCTACAACCACTTCTGGCACGCCGAAACCGGTGAGCGCCCGGGGGACCTGGTCTTCTTTCAGGGGCACTCTTCGCCGGGCAACTACGCACGAGCCTTTCTGGAGGGGCGCCTGACCGTGGAGCAGCTCGATGGCTTCCGCCAGGAGGTCAGCCGCAACGGGCTGTCCTCGTACCCGCATCCCTGGCTGATGCCCGACTTCTGGCAGTTCCCGACCGTGTCGCTCGGGATCGGACCGATCACCTCGATCTACCAGGCCCGGTTCATGAAGTACTTGCAGGCGCGGGGCATGGCGAACACCGCCGACCGCAAGGTGTGGACCTTCTGCGGCGACGGCGAGATGGACGAGCCCGAGTCGATGGGCGCGATCGGGTTGGCCGGTTGCGAGCGTCTGGACAACCTGATCTGGGTCGTCAACTGCAACCTGCAGCGCCTGGACGGGCCGGTGCGCGGCAACGGCAAGATCATCCAGGAGCTCGAGGCCGACTTCCGGGGCGCGGGCTGGAACGTGATCAAGGTGATCTGGGGCGGGCGCTGGGACCCACTGCTGGCCGCCGACACCGATGGCGCCCTGGTCAAGGTGATGGAGGACTGCCTTGACGGCGAGTACCAGACCTTCAAGTCGCGCGACGGGGCGTATGTCCGCGAGCACTTCTTCGGACGCGACCCACGGCTGCTCGAGCGCGTTGAGCACATGTCCGACGAGGAGATCTGGCTGCTGAACCGCGGCGGGCTGGACCAGCAGAAGGTCTTTGCCGCCTACGACGCAGCCGTCAAGCACACCGGGCAGCCAACCGTGATCCTGGCCAAGACGATCAAGGGCTACGGCATGGGCGTCTCGGGCGAAGGCCAGATGGTCACCCACCAGGCCAAGAAGATGACCGAGGCCGCGCTGCTGGCCTTCCGTGACCGCTTTGAGTTGCCCCTCACCGACGCCCAGGTCCGCGACGCCGAGTACTACAAGCCACCCGACGATTCCCCCGAGATGCGGTACCTCCACGAGCGCCGGGCCCAGCTCGGCGGCGTCATGCCGGTTCGGCGCCGCACCGCCGACCCGCTCGAGGTGCCCCCACTGGAGACCTTCTCGGGTCAGCTCGAGGGCACCGGGGACCGAGAGGTCTCCACCACGATGGTGTTCGTACGCGTCCTGGCGGCGCTCCTGCGCGACAAGACGATCGGCCGCCACGTGGTGCCGATCGTCCCCGACGAGTCGCGCACGTTCGGAATGGAGGGGCTGTTTCGCCAACTCGGGATCTATTCGCCGGTCGGCCAGCTCTACCAGCCCGAGGATGCAAAGCAGCTGATGTTCTACAAGGAGGACGAGCACGGCCAGATCCTCGAGGAGGGGATCACCGAGGCCGGCTCGATCTCCTCCTTCATCGCCGCGGGCACGTCGTACAGCGCCCACTCGGTGCCGATGGTCCCGTTCTACATCTACTACTCGATGTTCGGCTACCAGCGGGTCGGCGATCTGGTGTGGGCGGCGGGCGACAGCCGGACGCGCGGCTTCATGCTCGGCGGCACGGCCGGACGCACGACGCTCAACGGCGAGGGGCTCCAGCACGAGGACGGGCATAGCCACGTTCTGTTCTCGGTCGTGCCCAACTGCCGCGCCTATGACCCGACTTTCGGCTACGAGGTCGCTGTGATCATCCAGGCCGGGCTGCAGCGGATGCTCGTCGACCAGGAGGACGTCTTCTACTACATCACCCTGATGAACGAGAACTACGTACACCCGGCGATGCCCGACGGCGCCCCGGAGGGAATCCTGCGCGGGATGTACCTGCTCTCCGAGGCGCCCAAGCGTGCTCGCAAGCCCCGCGTGCAGCTGCTCGGCTCGGGGGCGATCCTGCGCGAAGTGATGGCCGCGGCGCAACTGCTCGAGTCAGACTTCGGTGTGCTGGCCGACGTGTGGAGCGTGACCTCGTTCACCGAGCTGCGCCGAGACGGCATCGAGGTCGAGCGCTTCAACATGCTGCACCCGACCGCCGAGCCCCGGCGCGCGCATGTGACCGAAGCCCTCGCCGGCCGGCGCGGGCCGGTGATCGCCTCCACCGACTACATCCGCGCCTTTCCTGACCAGATCCGACAGTGGGTGGATGGGGCGGGGAGGTCATTCCGGACGCTCGGCACCGACGGCTTCGGGCGCAGCGACACCCGCCAGGGGCTGCGGCGTTTCTTCGAAGTCGACCGCCACTACGTCGTGCTCGCGGCGCTGAGCGAACTGGTCGCCGGCGGCGAGATCGACGCCGAGGTTGCGCAGGCGGCGATCGACAAGTACGAGATCGACCCCGAAGCGCCGATGCCCACGCGGGTATGAGGACGGCTGCTCTAGAGACCGTGGAAGTCCCGGACATCGGTGACTTCGACGATGTGCCGATCATCGAGATCCTCGTCTCCCCCGGCGACACGGTCGCGGTCGAGGATCCCTTGGTCACGCTCGAATCAGACAAGGCGACGATGGACGTGCCGGCCCCCGTGGCCGGAGTGGTCAAGACCGTGAGCGTCAAGATCGGCGACCGCGTCTCGCAGGGCGCGCCGCTGATGACGATCGAGTCCACCAACGGCTCAGACCTGGCTGCGGTGCCAACCGAGGACCCCCCGTCGGCCGGGCCGCCATCCGAGCCCCCGCCCGCCGAGGCGCCCGCGGGCCGCAGCTCGGAGGCTCGTCCGTTGGGCAACGGCGCGGGGCCGATCTACGCGAGTCCGTCGGCGCGGCGGCTGGCCCGTGAGCTCGGCGTCGAGCTGAGCGGGATGAGCGGCAGCGGACGCAAGGGGCGGATCACCAAGGACGACGTCCAGCACGCTCCCGAGGGTCGCGCCCGGTCGGCGCCCGGTGGGGCCGGACTCGAGCTGCTGCCCTGGCCGCAAATCGACTTTGAGAAGTTCGGGCCCGTCGAACGCGTGGCCCGGACGCGGATCCAGCGGATCTCGGCGCCTAACCTGGCCCGCAACTGGGTGCTGATCCCGCACGTCACCCACAACGACGATGCTGACATCACCGAGCTCGAGGCGTGGCGCAAGCGCCTCAACTCCGAGCAGGACATCAAGGTCACGATGGTCGCCTTTCTGGTCCGCGCCTGCGTCGCCGCGCTCCAGCAGTTCGAGATCGTCAACTCCTCCTTGGACGGCGAGGAGCTCGTCCTCAAGCGCTACTACAACATCGGCTTTGCCGCCGATACGCCCGGCGGTCTGGTTGTGCCGGTGATCAAGAGCGCCGATCAGAAGGGACTCCTGGAGATCGCCTCCGAGCTCACCGAGCTCTCGGGTAAGGCGCGCGAGGGCAAGCTCTCCCCGGGCGAGATGAGCGGCTCGACGTTCACGATCTCCTCGCTGGGCGGGATCGGCGGCACCTCGTTCACGCCGATCGTCAACGCGCCCGAGGTGGCGATCTTGGGGGTCACGCGGTCGGCGATGAAGCCGGTCTGGAACGGGTCGGAGTTCCTGCCGCGGCTGATCGTGCCGCTGTCGCTGTCCTATGACCACCGCGTGATCGACGGAGCCGCGGCCGCGCGGTTCGTCGCCTATCTGGTCGGCGTCTTGTCGGATCTGCGGCGAGCGCTGCTGTGACCGAGGTCCGCGTCCCCGACATCGGCGACTTCACCGATGTCCCGGTGATCGAGCTCCACGTCGCGCCGGGCGACTCTGTGGCCGTCGAAGATCCGCTGGTCACAGTGGAGTCAGACAAGGCCACGATGGACATCCCCGCCCCGGTCGCGGGGACCGTGGGGCAGCTGCGGGTGGCGATCGGGGACCGGGTCTCGCAGGGCAGCGTGCTGCTCACGCTCGACGGTGCCGATCGGCCTGAGGCGGCGGTCGTGGCGGAGGCACCGCCCCCGGCGTCTGACGGCGACTCGGGCGGCGGGCGCGACACCCAACTGCTCGTACTCGGGGCCGGGATCGGCGGCTACACGGCCGCCTTCCGCGCGGCTGACCTGGGCCTTTCGGTCACGCTGGTCGAGCGCTACGAGCGGCTGGGGGGCGTGTGCCTCAACGTCGGCTGCATCCCCTCCAAGGCGCTGCTGCACGCCGCCCGGGTGATCGCCGAGACCGAGGAGATGGCGGCCCGCGGGATTTCGTTCGGCCCGCCGGCGGTGGACGTGGGGGCTTTGGTGGGCTGGAAGGCCTCGGTGGTGGACCGGCTTACCAAGGGTCTCGTGGGACTGGCCAAGCAGCGCCAGGTCGAGGTCATCCGGGGCGAGGCGCGTTTCGCTTCGGCTTCCTCGGTGCGGGTTGGGGAGCGCGAGATCAGCTTTGAGCACTGTGTGATCGCGGCCGGGTCCCAGGCGGCGTCGGTGCCGGACCTGCCCGAGGATCCCCGGATCGTCGACTCCACGGGGGCGCTCTCGCCCCAGTCTGTGCCCGGGCGGCTGCTGGTCATCGGGGGCGGGATCATCGGGTTGGAGATGGCCTGCGTCTACGACGCCCTGGGGGCCAAGGTGACCGTGGTCGAGATGCTCGACGAGCTGATGACCGGATGTGACCCCGACCTCGTGCGTCCTCTGCGCAAGCGGATCGAGTCTCGATACGAGGCGGTGCATGTGGGCGCGCGCGTATCCGGGGTCAAGGCTCAGAAGAACGGGTTGAAGGCGGATATCGAGGGGGTGGGGTCTCGGATCTTCGATCAGATCCTGGTCGCGGTGGGGCGGACACCGAACGGGCACGCGATCGACGCCTCGGCGGCCGGGGTGACCGTCGACGAGCGCGGCTTCATCCCGGTGGACGCGCAGATGCAAACCAACGTGCCGGGCGTCTTTGCGATCGGGGACATCGTCGGGGGGCCGATGCTCGCCCACAAGGCTTCGCACGAGGGGGTGGTCGCGGCTGAGGTGATCGCCGGCTTCGAGGTCGCCTTCGACGCTCGCACGATTCCCTCGGTTGCCTACACCGACCCCGAGGTGGCGTGGATGGGGCTGACCGAGACCGCCGCGCGAGAATCGGGGGTGTCGTTCGAGAAGGCCGTGTTCCCGTGGTCGGCCTCCGGGCGCGCGCTGGCGCTGGGCCGCGAGGAGGGCTTCACCAAGCTGCTGGTCGATCCGGAGTCCCGCCGGGTGTTGGGCTGCGGGATCGTCGGGGTCAGCGCGGGAGACCTGATCGCCGAGGCGGTGCTCGCGCTGGAGATGGGCGCCGACGCCGAGGACCTGGCTTTGACCGTGCACCCCCACCCCACTCTCTCTGAGACGATCGGGTTCGCGGCCGAGGTGGCATCAGGGACGATCACCGACCTGTTCCTGCCGCGGCGGGCGCGCACCTGAGGGCCGCGCCGGACCGGTGCGGATGTTGGCGTGGGGTTGCTTTACCAGCCGGTCACACGCTGGGATCTGACGGCCCGTAGGTTTGACGGCCGCCGGGTTGCGGGACGCGCACGTGCCGCAGCCCTGGTTACGCCACCCCAGGATCGGAGTCGTCAGTGGTCGATCGATTGTCGCTGCCGCCGGTACATGTCCGTTCCGGCCACCGGTGGCCGCGCTTCCTGGGCCTGGCGCTGGCCGTGGGCTGCGGCCTCGGGCCGACCTCCGTGGCCCTGGCCAAGAAGCCGGTGAGCTCGGCCCCGCGCGTGCCAAAGGGCTTCACGATCCAGGAGCTTGCCGCGGCACCCAAGGGAGCAAGCAACTGCGACGACCTGGCCGCGCTCGATGGTCACCTGTTCATGACCTGCCAGAACGTGACCCAGAGCGTCGGCGGGGGTGCCAACAGCACGATCGTCGAGTACACCGGCGGCGGGGGCCTCGTGGCCACCTGGTCGATCGCGGACAAGGCCGACGGCATCACCGGCGACCCGCTGCATCACCGGCTGATCGTGACCCTCAACGAGGATGGCGCCACGCACCTGGCCACCCTCACCCCATCCGCACCCGCCGGCCAGCAGGTCACCAACTACCGCTACTCCGTCAACCCGGCCAGCCCCACCCTCACTGGTCCGCTGCACACCGGAGGCGGTACCGACGCGGTCAGCGTTGACAGCCGAGGCCGGATCTACATCTCAGCTTCGTACGGGATCGCCAAGACCGGAACCGCCGTGTTCAAGGCTTCGTTGACGGCCCCCCCGACGCCCGGAGCGGCCGGGCTGGCCACGCTAGCGCCAACGTTCCTGGACAACGCCACCGCAGCGGCTGGCAACCCCGGGGGCCAGAGCCAGGCCCTGAAGCTGATCGATGTCGACTCCAACGCGACCGTCCCCTACTCCAGCCCGCGGTTCGGCGGTCAGTTCGTGATCGATGACCAGACCGCACTCGAACTGGTCTTCGCCTCCAACCTCGATGCCGGCACCGGGCTCACCGTGCTCAAAACCTCCTACGGGCTCGATGATCTGCGCTTCACCACAAATGACGGCGGCACGATGTTCGTGGTGGACAAGGGCCCGGCGTCGACCGGCGCCTCCGCCCTGTACAAGGTCACCGGCCCGTTTGTGGCGGGCACCGCACTGGCCTCCAACCACTCGATCCCCAACCAGGTGGTCACGATCAACCTGGCCAACGGCAAGCTCAAGCCCTTCGTGCAGAACCTCCAGACCGCCAAGGGCCTGGTCTACCTCGACCAGGCCGGCGCCGAGCCGGTGTTGTCGCTCGGCC
>JBPCIY010000036.1:0-24199 GCA_051005855.1 Solirubrobacteraceae bacterium
GTCACCTGGGCAGGATGGGAGGCGATCGACGCCTACGAGTCCTCGCTCGGCGAGACCATCGGCCGCCCGCGCGTCAAGCTCGTGCGCGTCGATGACCTGTTCCGGGCCAGCCGCCCGCGCTAAGGAACTGTCGGCTTCCTAACCCTGCCCTCGCCCTCGGGAACCATCCTGATCGCGCCCGCGACCCCCAAAGAGGCGGCGTTACCGGGCGCGATCCGGGCCACCACGCTCGGTGCCCAGACGCGCTCGAAGGCCTCGCGGCAGATCGCCTCCGCACCCTCGCGCGCCAGCCCGCGACCCCAGACCGGGGGCTCCAGCCACCATCCGATCTCGTACTCATCGGCCGCGATCCCGGCCCCCTCGCCGGCGAAGTTCAGCGCGACGAAACCGAGGCTCGCCCCGGTCTCGCGGTGCACCGCGACGCGCCAGCCGACCCCGGGGAAAGGCGCTCGGTGGCCAGCGGCTCGTTCGGCACCGGATGAACATAGCTGGCAGCCGTTGGGCTCCCGGCCGACGCGCGACCACTGAGATGGGTTATCCATTTGAGTCAGGTAGGCTGGGGGGTGTGCCGTCGGCCGGCCACGACTATCCGGGCTCGTACGCGGAGCTGTTGGCGTGGTTTCCCGATGATGGCGCGTGTCTGGACTATTTGGAGTGGTTGCGCTGGCCGGGGGGGTTTTGCTGCCCGCGCTGTGCTGGGCGGTCGGGGTGGCGGTTGCGCAGCGGTCGTTGGGAGTGCTCGACCTGCGGGCGTCAGGCTTCGGTCACTGCGGGGACGATGTTTGATCGCACCCGCACGCCGCTGCGGATGTGGTTTGAGGCGGCGTGGCTGATGACCAGCCAGAAGCAGGGCGTGTCGGCGCTCGGGGTCCAACGCGTCCTGGGGCTGGGCTCCTATCAGACGGCGTGGGCGATGCTGCACCGTTACCGGACGGCGATGGTGCGTCCCGGCCGCGAGCGTCTGGGCGGTCTGGTCGAGGTCGATGAGACGTGGGTCGGGGGGGTCGAGCGCGGGACGCATGGCCGTGATAGCGAGACCAAGTCGCTGGTCGCGATCGCGGTCGAGGTCAAGCAGCCCAAGGGGTTCGGGCGTGTTCGGATGCAACGCGTCGACGCGATCGGCAAGGAGAGCTTGATCCCGTTTCTCACCGGCGCGATCGAGCCCGGAGCCACTGTCCACAGCGATGGCAATCAGGCGTACCGGACCGTGCCCGATCATGGCTATGAGCACGACCGGACCGTGCTCAGCCAGCACAACGATCCCGCCCACGTCGTGATGCCTGGCGTTCACCGCGTCGCGAGCCTGCTCGGGCGCTGGCTGCTGGGCACCCACCAAGGCAGGGTCAGCCCCGAGCACCTCGACGCCTACCTCAACGAGTTCACCTTCCGCTTTAACCGACGTCGCTCCCGTCGCCGCGGACTGCTGTTCTACCGGCTCCTGCAACAGGCGGTCCTGACCGATCCGATCACCTACCGCAGCCTCGTTGTGAACCCGCGTCCGACTGGCCGCCGACCCACGCGGCCAACCAGCCCCGGCCGAGTTGCCGCGGTGCCCACGGTTCACCGCCCGTGGAGGCAAAACCCCACCACTACAGGAGCACCTGACTCAAATGGATAACCCATCCACTGAGTTGCGCTAACTTGATCCCCGATGACTTCCTCACTCCTGGTCCTCGGCGGCTCGGGCTTTGTCGGTCGCGCCGCGGTCGAGGAAGGCGGGGCGCGGGGCTGGGACGTGGCGACCTTCAACCGGGGGCACCGACCGACCCTAGATCCCCGGGTCACCGCTCTACGCGGCGACCGGCTCGAGCCCGGCACGCTGTCGCCGCTGGCCGAGCGCCGCTGGGATCTGGTCCTGGACACGTGGTCGGGGGCCCCCCGCGCCACGCGCGACAGCGCCGGGCTGCTGGCCGGTCGGGCTGATCACTACGTCTATATCTCCAGCGGCTCGGTCTACGCGCCGCCGCCTCCGATCGGGGTGAAGGAGACGGCGGCGACCGTGGCCGGGTCGCCGGACGCCGAAAGCGGTGACTACCCCGAACTCAAGCGAGGTTCAGAGCTCGCCGTGGCCGCGGCCTTCGGCGAGCACGCCCTGATCCTGCGGCCCGGACTGATCCTCGGACCGTACGAGGACGTGGGCCGCCTGCCGTGGTGGCTGACCCGCATGGCCCGCGGGGGAGACGTGCTCGCGCCCGGGCCGGCCGACCTCCCGCTCCAGTACATCGACGCCCGCGATCTGGTGCGTTTCGCGTTCGACGCGGCTGGTGCTGGCCACCGTGGCCCGCTCAACGCCGTCAGCCCGCGTGGGCACGCCACGATGGGCTCGTTGCTTGACGCCTGCGTGGCCGTGGCCGGGGCGATTGACACGCGTCTGCGCTGGGTGTCGGCGGACGCGGTCCTGGACGCCGGGATCGCGCCGTGGACCGAGCTGCCGATCTGGATTCCGCCCGAGCACGAGTACGCCGCTATGCACGGGGCCGATGTGAGCCGGGCCCATGCGGCTGGGCTGCGCTGCCGCCCGCTGGCCCAGACCGTCGCCGACACCTGGGCCTGGCTGCGGGCTCTGGGCGGCCCGCCACCCCTGCGCCCGGACCGGCCCGCTCCGGGGCTCGCCCCCGATCGCGAGCGGGCCGTGCTGGCCAGCGTCGACCTCTGACGCCAGGCACGGCGGTTTACCCCGGGCCGCTCATCATCTGATACTCGGAGGGCTCGAAGGTCTCGACACGCTCGAGATAGTCGCGCATGTAGCCCGGCCAGTTGGCGACGATCCGGCCGCGCTCATCGCGGTACCAGCTATCGCACTCGGTCCACGCGGTCCCCGAGAAGCGCGCCTGGGTCTCGCGGTCGCTGGCCGCTTCGACCTCCGCGCGGACGTCCAGGGCCGCGAAGCCGCCGCCCCGCAGGTGCTCCAGGGCCTGGCGGAGGTAGGCGGCCTGAAGCTCGAGGTAGAAGATGATCGAGCCGCCCGAGGTGTTGGTGTTGGGGCCGTACATGACGAACATGGACGGGAAGCCGGGGACGGTAAGCCCCAGGTGGGCGTGGGCGCCGTCACGCCAGACATCGGCCAGGGCCTGGCCACCCACGCCGCGGACGCGCATGGGGGCCATGAAGTCCGCGGGACGAAAGCCCGTGCTCCAGATCACGCAGTCGACCTCGCGCTCGCGGCCGTCTGTGGTCCGGATCCCATTCGGAGTCAGCCCGGCGATCGCGTCGGTGATCAGTTCGACGTTGGGCTGCGCGAGCGCGGGGAGGTAACGGGAGCTGAACAGCACGCGCTTGCAGCCGAACGTGTAATCGGGCCACACCTTGGCCCGCAGTTCAGGGTCGGGGAGCTGCCGGCGCATGAACCACGCCGAGCGCAGATGACCGATCCAGCCCAGGGTGCGGGGATGGCGGATCATCAGGGTCAGCGACTCGCCGTAGTTGAAGACCCAGCGTCGGCGCAGCCACTGTAGCGCGGGCGCGTGGGCGAACAGCCAGCGCAGACCGGGGCGGTAGCGGCGGTTTTCACGGGGCAACATCCAGTTGCCGGTTCGCTGATAGACGGTGAGCTCGGCGACCTGCGAGGCGATCTCGGGCACGAACTGCACGGCGCTGGCGCCCGTCCCGATCACCGCCACGCGCTTGCCGCGCAGGTCGTAACCGTGGTCCCAGCGCGCCGAGTGGAAGCAGTGCCCGATGAACGTCTCACGCCCGGCCAGCCTCGGGATCGCGGGCTGGTTGAGCTGGCCCGTGGCCAGCACGAGTGCGTCGGCTTCGTAATTCTCTCCGTTCTCGGTCCTGGCCGTCCACGTCGCCCGCGCCTCGTCGTAGACGCACTCAGTCACCCGGCGCGAGGTCTGGACCAGGGCGTCGACCCCGTGAGCGCCGGCCACTTCGTTGAGGTAGCCGAGGATCTCCTGCTGGGGTGAGCAGAGTCGTGACCAGTCCGACCGCTGGGCGTAGGAGAACGAGTACAGGTGACTGGGCACATCGCACGCCGCCCCTGGGTAACGGTTGTAGAACCAGGTGCCCCCGAGCTCGGGCCCCGCCTCCAGGATGGTGATCGAGTCAAAGCCGTGGCGGCGGAGCTCGATCGCCGCGGCGATGCCTCCGAAGCCCGCCCCCACGATCAGGACGCGGGGGCGGGCGGCAGAGCCAGGCGAAGGGGGGGAGGCCACGCTCAAGGGCTTGGGAATCCTACGCACTGGCAAGTCCGACGCGCGGTTCTGAGGTTCAATTCCCGGCGTGACCGAACCGCGTCGTCCCGACGGCTACACGATCTCCACCGATCCGGCGCGCGTCGACCGCCGAGCCGTGTGGGACTTTCTGCGCACCAGTTACTGGTCGCCGGGAATCGAGTTCGAGGTCGTTTCACGGGCGATCGACAACTCTCTGGCCTTTGTCCTACTCGGCCCGGGCGGAGAACTGGCCGGCTTTGGCCGGGCCGTGACCGACCAAGTTCGCTTTGCCTGGCTGGCCGATGTGTTCGTGCTCGCCGGGCACCGCGGCTCAGGGCTCGGCGTTTGGCTTGTCCAGACCATGCTCGATCATCCCGATCTGCGCGGCCTGCGGATTCTGCTCGCGACCGCCGACGCCCACGGCCTCTACGAGCGCTTCGGCTTCCACGCCGTCGACGGTCAGCGGATCATGGAGCGGCCCCGGCCCGACCCCTCCCTCTGACGCCCGCCCACGGGGCCGAGCGGTTATCGTCGCGGCCATGGATCTTACTTTCAGCGCTCGGGAGTTGGCGTTTCGGGATGAGTTGCGTGTCTGGTTTGGTGGTCATGATCCGGGCTGTGAGCCTTTGGGTGATGAGCTGGCTCATTATGCGTGGCGGCGTGATTTTCAGCGTGAGCTGGCTGGGGGGGGGTGGGCGGCGGTGCATTGGCCGGTGGAGTACGGTGGCCGGGGCGCGACGTTGATTGAGTCGGCAATCTTTTTTGAGGAGCTGGGGCGTTCGGGGTCGCCGTTGCCGGCTAACGTGCTGGGCTTGTTGTTGGCGGGGCCGACGATCATGAGTTGGGGGACGGCGGAGCAGAAGGAGCGGTATCTGACTCCGATTTTGACCGCGGAGGAGATCTGGTGTCAGGGTTTCTCTGAGCCTGACGCGGGTTCTGATCTGGCGAGTCTGAAGACTCGGGCGGTCAGGGATGGGGATGAGTGGGTGGTGACGGGCCAGAAGGTGTGGACGAGTGGTGCGCAGTACTCGAAGTGGTGCATGTTGGTCGCACGGACTGACTTTGAGGTGGCTAAGCACAAGGGTTTGACGTATTTTCTGATGGATATGGAGCAGGAGGGCGTGTCGGTGGTCCCGTTGCGCCAGATCACCGGTGAGCGGGAGTTCAACGAGTTGTTTATGGATGGGGCGCGGATTCCGGGGGAGAACGTGCTGGGTGGGGTCGGTAACGGTTGGAAGGTCGCGTTGACGACGTTGATGAACGAGCGGGCGGGGCTGGCCTTTTTTTTGCAGGTTCGTTTGCGCCAGCTGCTGGATCGTCTGGTCGAGGAGGCCGGGCAGCGCGGGTTGCTTGAGGATCGGGTGGTCGCTGATCGCCTGGGTGAGCTTTATCTCAGGGCTGAGGTTCTGCGCCTGACCGCCTATCGGGGGTTGACCGCGATCGAGAAGTACGGCACGCCGGGGCCTGAGGGCTCGTTGACTAAGTGGATGTGGTCTGAGACCAATCAGCTGTTGACTGAGTTCGCGGCGGATCTGCTTGGCCCGGTCGCGCTTGAGGCCGGCGGCCGGTGGGCTTATGAGCTTTTGCGCGCGCGCGGTAACTCGATCGAGGGTGGGACGACCGAGGTGCTCAAGAACATTGTCGCTGAGCGGGTGCTCGGCTTGCCCAAGGCTCGCTGAGGAGGTTGGGATGGATTTCGATCTGACCGAGGATCAGAAGGAGATCAAGAATGTCGCTCGCGAGCTGCTCGCCGCGCGCTCGCCGTGGCCCAAGGTTCGCGCCGCCGCGCAGACCGCCGCTTATGACCCGGCGCTGTGGCAGGAGATCGTGGCTTTGGGTTGGCCCGGGATCGCGGTCTCAGAGCAATACGGTGGTCAGGGACTTGGCGCTGTCGAGCTGGCTGTGCTGCTCGAGGAGCTTGGCTATGCGTGTGCCGCTACGCCGTTTTTGTCCACCGCGGTGACAGCGGCCGTGATCGCGGCCACCGGCTCAGACGCCCAGCGTGAGCGCTGGCTGCCCGGCCTGGTCTGCGGCGAGCTATCGGCCGGGCTCGGTACCCCCGACCTGGTTGCTGACGGGGAGGACGCGGATGTTGTCGTGGTGCTCGAGGGCGGGCAAGCGCGCCTGATCGCCGCTCCGCACGGCGAGGCGGTGGTGATGATCGATCCAACCCGCCGCTTTGCCCGGGTCAGCGGCGAAACCGAGCCGCTAAACGCGGGGGCGCCCGCGCGGGTGTATGCCGGCCTGGCCGCCGAGATGGTCGGCGTCTGTCAGCGCGCACTGGAGATGACGCTTGACTACGTCAAGCAACGCAAGCAGTTCGGCGTGGCGGTCGGGTCCTTTCAGGCCGTCGCGCACCGCTGCGCGCAGATGCTCCTGCACACCGAGAGCGCCCGTTCGACTGCCTACTTCGCCGCCTGGGCCGCCGACGCCGATCCCGACCGCCTGACCGAGGCCGGCGCCCTGGCCGCCGCCGCGGCCTCCCGGGCCGGACGCGAGGTCACCGCATCAGCGATCCAAGCCCACGGCGGTATCGGCTTTACCTGGGAGGCCGACGTGCACTGGCTCTACAAGCGCGCCCAGCTCGACGCGGCGCTGCTGGGCGGCACCGGACGCCATCACGCCATGCTGGCCCGGGCGGCCGCGGCCCGCCCCACGCTCGCGGCGCGCTGACCCCGCGCCGCCTGGGGGCGGTCTTGCAGCCAACAGGGAAACACCTTCACCCGGCGAACAGGCCCCTGTCCGCAAGCCAAGGAGTGAAGGTCATGAGCTACTTCGACCGGCCGCCTGACACGCTCGACGAGCACTCGGTGGCGCCGCCTGAGTTCTACCCAGCCGGGGCGCCGGAGAGCCTCGCCGACCGCGAGGCCGAGCCGCGCTCCTCGGTGAGCGCCAAGATGGCCGAGTTCCGCGGCCGGATCACCCGCGCGCTGACCAGCTTTGATCGCGGCTACGTCCAGCGGCCCTCGCTCGAGTTCGGCGGCTCCACCGGCGCCGAGGGCCCGGGCCAGGACGAGGAGACCGAGGCCTTCGACGTGCTCAGCGAGGTCCCGGACGAGGCCGGCTCCGCCGGGCGCTTCCCGGTGGGCCCGTTTGGCTACAACCGCGCCGCTGTCGATGACCACGTCGCCGCACTTGAGCGCGAGCTCGACGAGCTGCGCCGCCAGCACGAGCTGCCCGAGCCGCCGATCTCGATCACCGAGGAGATCGAGCGCCTCGGCGAGCAGACGGCCTCGATCCTGGTCGTGGCGCATGACAACGCCCACGAAACCACCCGTATGGCCCAGGAGCAGGCGGAGCGCTGTGTCGCCGACGCCGCGAGCAACGCCGTCGCCATCACCGAGGAGGCCAAGCGTCAGTTGCGGGCTCTCGACCTGGAGACCGACACCGTCTGGCAGGAGCGGGCCCGCCTCCTCGACGACGCCCGCGCGGTGAGCGCGGCCCTGGTGGCGCTGGTCGAAGAGGCCGAGACCCGCTTCCCCGAAGAGCTCAAGCCCAACGACGTGGAGCGCACCACCGAACACGCCTGAGCGCGAGCTCAAGCGCGTTGCCTACCTGCCAAACCCGTTCGGGACGCTGGTGGAGCTCGCGGTCGGTGATCGCCGGGTAGGGCTCCTCATCAAAGAACTCCTCGAGCTCCAGGGCCGGGGCGCGCTGGTCGGGATCGTCCGGGTACAGCGGCGGCCAGGGCCAGCGCAATTCCAGGGCCGCATCGAGAAGCTCTGCGCCCTGCCAACCACCGCTGAGCGATCGATGCTGCTCTGCGCCGGGCGGGAGGCGCTCACTGCGCGCCGCGGGCCAGCTCGGCCATCTGCTGGAAGGCGACCAGCGGGTTGGGCGGCTCGGCCTGGCCGTCGAGCTCGCGGTAGATCGTGGCGATGTTCACCGCCACGCGCTCGCTCTCGCCCCACTGCGCCCACCGGTCCAAGGCCAGTGAGCGCGCGGCCTGTACCGGCGTCATGCCTTCGCCGTGGCAGCGCTCGGCCTGTTGATAGAGGTACTCGAAGTAGGCCCGTAGCTCGCGCACCGCCGCCTTATTGGCCAGCGGGCCGTGGCCCGGAACGATCACGTCGACCTCGAGGGCGAGGATCCGGTCGCAGGCGGCGATCCAGTTGGACACCGGTCCGGCCCAGGCGATCGGATGGGCGCCGTGAAAGAGGATGTCGCCCGAGTAGAGCACGCGCTCGGCGGGCAACCACGCCAAAGTGTCGCCGCGGGTGTGGGCCGGCCCGACCTCGATCAACCGCACCTGCTTGGCGCCGACGTTGACGGTCAGCTCGCCGTCGAACGTCTCGGTCGGGAGGACGAGCTCGAGGTCTGAGAAGTCAAAGGCGCCGAAGCACTCGGCAAAGAACGTGCCGACCTCGCCCATCTTGGGAGCCTGCTCGAGCAGCGCCGCGAAGGCGGACGGCGGGAGCGTTGACATCTCGGCCGCCGTCTCGCCCGAGGCGACGATCCGCGCCCCCGCGACCAGCTGGTTGCCGTAGGTGTGATCGCCGTTGGCGTGCGTGTTGACCAGCGTGTCGATCCGCGACGCCGCCGGTACCGAGCGCCGCATCTCGCTGAGCATCCGCTCGGTTAGCCGGCGGTCGAACAGGGTGTCGATCAGCAGGCTGTGCCCGCCATCGCAGACCAGTCCGGCGTTGCTCAGACCCCAGCCGCCGTCGGGCTGCAGGTAGGCGTAGAGCGAGTCACCGAGCTCGTGCAGTCCGGGCCGGTAGGTGGAGCGCATTGCCCCCACGTTAGACCCAGCTCGACGGACCCCGGAGGCCCTGGGGGTCAGGTACGCTCGGTCGCGCGTGCCGCCTTTGGGCGCAGTGACCCGCGCGAGCCGCGATCCTCACGATGCCTGCGATGAACGGTCTTGCGCGAATCCGAAGTGTCATTGGCTGGACGGCCCTGGGCCTGGCCGGCTCGCTGGTCATCGCCGTCGCCGGCCCGCTCGCCGTCGCCGACCCGCACTCGCCGTGGTGGTACACCCCCGCCCTGCCGGGTGGGCACGGTGCGGCGGTCGCCTTCGTGTACGTCGGGGTCGCGCTGCTCGGGGGCGCCTGGCTCGGGCTCGGCCGTCACGCCGCCGGCGACAAGACCGGCTGGCTGCTGGTCATCGCGGCGGCCTGGCTGCTGCCGCTCGCACTCGGACCGGCGCTGTTCAGCCGCGATGTCTACAGCTATATCGCCCAGGGCACCGTCCTGCACATGGGGGCCAATCCGTATCACACGCCCCCCGACGCGCTGGCCACCGGCGGCCACGAGCACGTCCTGGCCGCGGTGTCGTACTTCTGGCGCCACACGACCGCTCCCTACGGTCCGCTCTTCCTCGGCGTGATGAGCGCGATCGTGACCGTGACCGGATCGCACCTGACCGCCGGCGTGCTCGTCACCCGCGCGGTCGAGCTGGCCGGGGTGGCTCTGCTCGCCGGCTCGGTCCCCAAGCTCGCCCGGGCGCTCGGGGCTGACCCGGGACGGGCCGTGTGGCTGGCCGTCCTGAACCCGCTGCTCGCGCTCGAGCTGGTCGCCGCCGCCCATAACGACGTCCTCATGATCGCCCTGCTGGCGGCCGGGGTGACGGCCGCTCTGCGCGGCCGTCCGTGGCTAGGGATCGCGATCTGTGCGCTGGCCGCGACGTTCAAGCTGCCCGCCCTCGCCGCCGCCCTGTTCATCGCCGTGGCCTGGGCGCGCGAGGAGCCGACGGTCCGGGCTCGCGCGCGGTTCCTGGCCGTCTCCGTGCTCGCGGCGGCAGCGGTGCTGGCGGTGGTCAGCGGCGTCACCGGCCTCGGCTTCACGTGGTTGTCGAGCACGCTGTTCTCGACTCCGGCCAAGGTGCGGCTCGCGATCACGCCCTCGACCGGGGTCGGATACACGGTGGCTGCGCTCCTGCACGCCGCGGGCGTGGCCGTCAACGCCCGCAGCGTCGAGGCGGCCTTGGGCGTCGTCACGCTGGCACTCACGGCCGGTCTCGGCCTGATCCTGCTCTATCGCGTACGGATCGGCCGGCTCGCACTCTACGTCGGCGTCCTCCTGATCGCCGCCGCCGGCGGGGGCCCGGCCGCCTGGCCGTGGTACTTCACCTGGGGCCTGGTCCTGCTCGCCGCCTGTCCCGGGCCCCAGCGTTCGCTCGCGCTCGCCGGCGGATCGGTGGTCGCCGTCTTCTTGATCAAGCCCAACGGGATTCTCGCCCTGCCGCTGCCCAGCGCTCCGGCGGTTCTGACCGTGTATGGGCTCCTGGCCGGCCTGCTCTGGCTCTCCCGGCGCCGCCGTCGCGGCTCCGGCTTGACCGCGCCCACGCCCTCCGCCCTGGCCGGTACATGACCAGCAGCAAGTCCCTTCCCGGGCGTCCGCCGTCCGGCCCGCCCCCGGCTGCCCCCCCGGCCGCGCCCGGGCGCTCGCCGTGGCGCACCGACCCGCGGATCCTCACCCGGCTTGCCCTCGGGGTGCCGATGGCGATCGCGGCGGTGCTGACGCTGATCGAGATCAACGGCCGCAGCATCGGCTTTGACGAGGCCGCCACCGTCACCATCGCGCTCCAGCATGGCTCGGCGCTGGGGGCGGCGATCGCCCATGACGGGGGCAACATGTCGGGCTACTACCTGCTGCTGCATCTGCTGATGTCCGCGTTCGGCGACGGCGAGCTGGTGCTGCGCCTGCCCTCGGCGGTCGCCGCCGTGGCCACGGTCGGGTTCGTGGGCGCGATCGCACTGCGTCTGTTCGGCCGTCTCACGGCGGTGGCCGCCGGGCTGCTGTGCGCGGTCAGCCTGCCCCTGGTCTTCTGGGCTCAGAACGCGCGCGGCTACGCGCTGATGGTGGCCTTCGTCTGCGCGGCCTATCTCGCCCTGGTCTCGCTCGACGATCAGGTGTCCCCGGCCGCGCGCTCGGGCTCGCGGGCGCGGTTCGTGCTCTGGGCCGCCTTCGCCCTCTCGATGACCCTGGCCACCTACGCGAGCTTCGTCGCGGTGCTCGTGGTGCCCGCGCAGCTAGCGGCGCTGTCTGCCCGCTCGCGCCGCCCCCGGCTACGACCGTTCCTGCTCGCCATCGTCGGCTACGCGGTACTCTGCACCCCGCTGATCGTGCTCGCCTCCCAGCGAGGGTCGGGGCAGCTGTTCTGGGTGCCGCGACCGACCCGGGAGATCGAGCAGCAGGTGCTCGAGTCACTGACCTCGGCGGGCCTTCAGCCGAGCTTTCACGCCACCGCCACCACGATGGTGCTGATGGCTCTGACCAGCGCCGCCCTGCTGGTCATCGCCGTTCGCTTCGTCCGCGCTCACCGGCGTGGGCAGCCGGCCTGGGGGGGAGCGCTGATCCTGACCTGGCTGGCGGTCCCGGTGACGCTCTCCTTCCTGTACTCGCTCGTCGCCCAGCCGATCTTCCTGCCCCGCAACCTGCTCATGTCGGTGCCCGCGGTCGCCCTCGTGCTCGCCGCGGGGCTGCGTTCTCCGCCGCTGCCCAGGCGCACCGCGCTCGGGCTGCTCGCGGTGGCGCTGCTGTTGCGCGGCGCCCAGGTGATCCCCAGTTACAACAGCTCGCCCGAACCCTGGCAGCAGGCCAGTGCGACGGTCCTCCAGGAGGCTCGACCCGGGGACTGCATCGCCTTCTACCCGCTCGATGGCCGGATGGCGTTTCAGTACTACTTCGCGCGCTCGCGCGACGGCCATGCGCCGAGCGAGATCCTGCCGATCGCCCCTTGGTACTCGACCCAGATCTTCGTCGAGCGCTACTACGTTCTCTCCCCGGCCCAGATCGCCTACCGGGGCCGGGGTTGCCGGCGACTGTGGTTCGTTACCAGTCACGAAGGCCAGCGGAACGGACCCCCAGCGTCACTGGACCACTCCAAGCGGTTCAAGGTCCTCTCGGCGCGCCTGGAGCACGCCTTCGGGAACGCCCCGGTCCGGCAATTCGGCTACGCGGCCGCCATCCATGTCCAGCTGCTTCCGGGTCCGCTCAAGCCCTGAGCGTCATCGAGCCCGACTAGTGTCGGGGCACTAGGGCCGCAGCGTCAGGCCCACGAAGGTGAGCATGCTCAGTCCGACCAGCAGGAGCGCGTTGGTCCAGACCAGAGCCGTCCACCACCGTCCGCGCGCATAGCGGGCGGCTGCCATCAGGGCGGGGAAGGCCGTGATCAGCAGCCTCGGGTTGGGCGGCACATACTCCGAGGTGAGGGCCAAGAAGCTGATCCCCGCCGTCCAGATCATCGCTTCGACCGAGATCCGCCGCCTCTGGAGCCCGACCATGATCAGCATCGCGCCGAGCAGGACGGCCCCGAGCAGCCCGACCACGAGGTTGAGGTTGATCGTGGGCTCGTTGAAGTGGCTGATGGAGATTTGGTTGGCCAGCGTGGTGGTCAGATGCACGAGCGCGAGGGGGTCGGTCTTCTCGCTCCAGCCGTGGTGCTGGGCGTCGTAGTTGGCCAGCGGCGTCCCGGTCCACAACCACAGGAAGATGGCGAAGGCACCGATCCCGACTCCCGAGAGCAGCGGCGCGACGGCCACCCGCCGCAGCACAGTGAA
The DNA here is from genome assembly GCA_051005855.1 of Solirubrobacteraceae bacterium. Taxonomy (GTDB): domain Bacteria; phylum Actinomycetota; class Thermoleophilia; order Solirubrobacterales; family Solirubrobacteraceae; genus Palsa-465. The sequence continues at coordinate 12,665 of JBPCIY010000036.1, forward strand.
TCGATAGCCCCGGCGGTGCAGCTCGATCAGCGCCGAGATCGCACAGACCGGGATCAGGGCCAGCGCGACCGGCTGCACGGCGGTGGCGAGGCCGGCCAGAATCCCGGCCTGTAGCCAGCGCTTGCGCTCCAGCGCGTAGAGGCAGGCGGCGGCGAGGGGGAGCAGCAGACCCTCGGAGTAGACCATGGAGAACACCACCGAGCCCGGGAAGAGGATGAACAGCACCGCGGCCCGCCGGGCGACCTCCCGATCCCACCAGGCCTCGGCCAGCCGGAACACGTACACGCACGCGACCGCGCCGCCGATCCCCGAGATCACGATCCCGGCTACGCTCGCCGCCCAGATCTGATCATGCCCGAAGATTTGAAAGATCGGCTCCAGGAGCCAGATGCTGATCGGGAAGAGGGGAAAGAACCCGAGCGTGGTCTGGGCGTAGGAGGGATGGCCGGGGTAGCCGTGGTTGGCCACCTCGCGATACCACAGCCCGTCCCAGTTGGACAGCTCGTGCAGGAAGTCGTGGTGGCCGAGCGAGGCTTCCACGTAGGCGGCGAGCAACAGCAGCGCGCGGGTGGCGAAGTAGATCGCCAGCACGTAGAGCACATCGCGCGAGTTGATCCTGAGTCGAGACCGGCGCGGCCGCCGTCGGGGGGGACGGCGTCGAGCGCGCCTGACGATCGGCTCGTCAAGCGTGACCCGCTCGGTCACGGGGGCGTCGACGCTCCGCAACTCGAGTGGCTCCGGGCGCGGCTCGAGGCGCTCTGGAACGGTCTCCACGGCCGCGGAGTCTAGGTTGTGGCGAGGCGATAAGGCTTAAGAGCCCGGTAAGAGTCGGTCAGGCCGACGAACGATCGCGCCGCGATCTGCCCGCGTCCAGGGCCAGCTCGATCGTCTCGGTCACCCGCCGGGCCTGCAGCTGCGGAAGCAGGTGCCCGGCGCGCGCGAGTACGACCAGCCGGGCCCCGGGGATCTGTTCGGCGAGCCGACGGGGGGCTGCCGCGGGGATGACCCGGTCCGCCGAGCCGGTCAGGATCCAGGTGGGGGCCCGGACCTCGGTCAGCCGGTCTTCGAGGACCGGGAGGTCGTGGACCAGGGACCGCTGCTCGGCGTCAAAGGCTCGCCGCACACGAGCGCTGAGCAGAGCGCGTCCAGCCGCGCGCAGATAGTCCTCGTCCAGCGCCGAGGCGCGGGCGATCCGCTGGCGCAGGGGCCCGGCGGACAGGGCTAGGCCGAGCCCGGTCAGGGACGCGGCGCTGGTCAGCCCGCCGGCCACGGGCACCGTCAGCCAGCGGTCCAGCCATTCCAGCGAGGCCCGGTTGGCGGCCGGCGCCGCCAGGACGAGCGCCGATACCCGTTCGGGATGGTGGGCAGCCAGCCACGCGGCCACGCCGCCGCCGAGACTGTGCCCGACCACCGTGGCGCGCTCGATCCCCCGGGCGTCGAGCGTGGCCAGGGCGGCCGCGGCATTGCCGGCCAGGTCACGGGGCAGGGTCGCGCCGTCCCACCCCGGCCGGTCGATCGCGATCGGCGCCACGTGTGCGGCCGCGCCGTCCAACGCCCGCACCACCCGGGTCCAATCCCGGGCGCTTCCGGGCTGTCCGTGGAGCAGCAGGACCGGTGACGCGCTTGACCTCGACCTCACGCCCCGCAAACCATGAAACCCTGGAACCCGAGGGCTACGCCGCGCCTGGCGGGCCGCCGCGGGGGTCGCCGCCCACCGCCTGCCCGTCGCGGCCCACGTAGCCGTCCTTGCCCCCGGCGATCAGGACGACCGCGTCGCTCTGACCGATGTTGCGCATCCCGCGATGGGTGGCGGCATCGACGCGGGCCAGGCCGCCCGGACCGACGGTGTGCGTGCTGCCGTCGCCGAAGCGAAACTCGACCGTCCCCTGATGGACGAAGTAGGTCTCCTCCTGCTCGTCGTGGAAATGCACCCCGGTTTCGTACCCCGCGGGCAGCACCAGCGCGTTGATCCCGAATGCGGTCACGTCGAGCTCGCGCCGGACCTTGCGAAAGCCCGGGCCGTCGCCCATTTGCTCCAGGCTCGAGACCGCATAGCCGTCTCCGTGTAGTGGCTGCGACATGACTCGCTGAATCCTAACGGCCAGGACACGTTCAGACCTGCCACATAACGGTTTGAGCGGGCATACTGTGGACGTGCGGTCAGCGGCCCTATCCGACGCGCTCGCGCCACTGCTCGAAAACCCGAAACGAGCCGCGATTCTGCTGGACATCGACGGCACTCTGGCTCCGATCGTCGACATCGCCGCCGACGCGCACGTGCCCGAGACAACGCGCCAGCTGCTGATCGCGATCGCCAACCGCTACGGGCTGGTCGCCTGCGTGAGCGGACGCCGGGCCTCCGAGGCCCGGGCGATGGTCGGCGTGGGCTCGATCTCCTATCTGGGCTCGCACGGCGTCGAGCAGCTACGCGCCGGCTGGACCGAGGCCGTGCTCGACCCGGGTGTCGAGGACTGGGTCCGGCGCATCCACGAGTTCGGGCGCGAGGCCGATACCGCCGACGCGCGTAAGCGCCGAATCCGACTCGAGGACAAGCGGGCGATCGTCGCCTTCCACTGGCGCGGGGCGCCCGACGAGGAGGCCGCCCGGGCCGCCATCGATGCGATCGCGGAGCGGGCCCAGAGCGCTGGCTTGCGCACCCATTGGGGCCGCAAGGTGCTCGAGGTCCGCCCCCCGGTGAAGATCGACAAGGGGGCCGGGATCCGCAGCTTTCTCGCCGCCGCAGGCCACGAGATCGACACCGCCCTCTACGTCGGGGATGACAGCACTGACCTGGACGCCTTCCGGGCGCTGGGCGAGCTCGTCTCCGAGGGTGAGCTGATCCGCGCGGTCAAGGTCGGGGTCGGCTCCGACGAGGGTCCGTCGGCGATCACCGGGGAGGCCGACCTCGTCGTTTCGGGCCCCGACGGCGTGCGGGACCTGCTCGCCCTGCTCGTCACCGACGAGTAATGCGGTTCGCGGACTTCCTGCGCACCACCGTCCTGATCAGCATGGCCGCGGCCAGCGTCCTGGCCGCGATCACGCTGGCCGGGGCCGCCAGCTCGAGCGACCAGCTGCTGGTGCCGATCGCCGCCGGCTGGTGGATCGTCGCCGGCCTGATCGGCCTCTGGTTCGGACGCCGCGCTGAGACCTCGTCGCCGATCGCGTCGCTGCTGGCCAGCGCCCGCATGCAGTCCTCGCTGCCCGAAGTCGACCCCTCGCGCACGGTGCTCAACCGGCTCTGGCCGCTGCTCCTCTCCACCCTCGGGGCGGGAATTCTCGGTGTGTTCTCGCCCCAGATTCCGGCCATCGCCACCGGCTTCGCGATCATCTGGGCGCTCGCCTGGCGGCGTCAGTCATCGGCCGTGACCGCGATCGAAGAACGCGACGGCGCCCGTTTCTACGTCGAGCGGACCTCTCCCTGGCGCCCGATCCGGCTCGTCCGCACCCCCGGCTTTCGCTCCAACCTGCTCGAGCTCAACGGCGCCGCGGCTTCGCGTTCGGCGCAGCCGCGCGCCTGAGGGCAACCGGCCGTCTTGCCTGCCCGCACGCCTGACGTCCTCGTCGTCTCGGTCGGCGCCACCACCGGCTGGCGGGCCGCTGCTCGCGAGCTCGCCGATGGCCTGGCCCGGGGGGGCGCGCGGGTGCAGACCGTAGACACCGGGCCGGTCCCAACGGTCCGGACATTCATGCTCACCGACTTCGCGCAAGCCCTGGCCGCGCGACGCAGCACCGCCGTCGCCCTCGCCGCTGATCACGCTCCCGAGCCGAGCGGCCGGCCCGCGGTCATCTACTGCTCGATCACGGCCGCCTTGCTGTGGCCGCGCCCGGGAGCGATCTGGCTGGACGCGCTGGCCCGCGAGAACCGCCCGGGGCGCCACGGTCTCTGGCAGCGCCCGGTGGAAACCCGCCGGCTGGCCGCCGCGCCGCTGATCCTGACCATGGCCGCGAACTCGCTCGCGCCGCTGCTGGCCAGCGCCCGCCCACCGCGCCTGGACCCGATCGTGGTGCCGGTGGCCGTCGAGCCCTCGGGCCCGGTGGATGGCGTCCGCGACATCGACGTGCTCGCCTACACCGGGGATCCGGTCAAACGCCGGCTGGACTTCATCCTCGCCGCCTGGCAACGCGCCCGCCGCGAGGGCGAGACCCTGGTCGTGGCCGGGATCGAGCGCGACCCAGCCCCGCCCGGGGTGCGCTTCGCCGGTCGCCTGGCGCCGGCCGAGTATCGCTCGCTCGTGCGCCGGGCCCGCGTCTACGTCGCCGCCCCGCGCCGCGAGGACTTCGGGATCGCCCCCCTCGAGGCTCTGGCCGACGGTTGTCAGCTCGTCACCACGCCGGCCCCCGGGCCCTACGTGGCCCTGGGTCTCGCCCGCCGCCTGGATCCGCGCCTGGTCGCCGAGGACCTCGCGCCGGCCCTGCGCCACGCGCTCGACGATCCCCAGCCCGACTACGCCGTCCGCGCGACCGACCTGCTGACCCCGTTTCGCCGCGCCGCCGTGGACCGGACCCTGGCCGAGCGCGTCCTCCCCCGATTGCTGGCACGATGAGCGCCGGCATGAACCTGCTCGCCTCCATCCCCAGCCCGTCGGACAACGGCATCAGCCTCGGGCCGTTCTTCTTTCATGCCTACGGGATCGCCTACGTGTTCGCGGTCGCCGCGGCGATCCTGATCTCGCGCTGGGGCTGGCGGCGCCAGGGGGGAGACCCCGACCTCGTCTACGAGGTGGCGATGTGGGGCTTCCCGGCCGGGCTGGCCGGCGGACGGATCTACTTCGACATCACCACTCCAAGTCAGGTCCCTGACCACTGGTGGGGCGTGTTTGCGATCTGGCAGGGTGGCCTGGGGATCTGGGGCGGGATCGCCGGCGGCGCGGCTGGCGGGCTGTGGATCCTCCACCGTCGCCTCGACCGCGCCGACCTGCGCCGGTTCGTGGACGTGGCCGCGCCCGGGCTGCTCGTCGCCCAGGCGATCGGGCGGATCGGCAACTACTTCAACCAGGAGCTGTTCGGCAAGCCGACCTCGCTGCCCTGGGGACTGGAGATCTCGCCCGTCCACCGGCCGCCGGGCTATCTGCGCTTCTCCACCTTCCAGCCCACCTTTCTGTACGAGATGATCTGGAACCTGTCTCTGGCCGGGGTCCTGATCTGGCTCGCTCGGACCCGGCGCGTGCGCCCGCCCGGCCTGTTCGCGCTCTACGTGGCCGGCTACTCGGCCTTCCGGATGTTCGAGGAGACGCTGCGCATCGACTACTCCAACCACGTCCTCGGCCTGCGGCTGAACTTCTTCGTCGCGCTCGCGCTGTTCCTGCTCGCCATGGCCTGGTTTTTCGCCATCCAGAAGGGCTGGCGGGGGTTCGGGGGGCCACACGAACCGGCGGCGCCGCTCAGCCGCCGCGCCGGCGCGGACGCAGCGCCGCCAGCTCGGCCCACGGCCTAGTGTTAACCACCGCGTCGGGCCCCAGCCAGGCCCGCCGCGCCGTCGCCACCCCGTAGCGTGCGACCTCAAAACCGCCCACCCGGTGAGCGTCGCAGCTGATCACGACCCCGATCCCGGCCGCGGCCGCGGCCCGCGCGTGCACGTCGTTCATGTCGCGTCGAGCCGGGCTGGCGTTGATCTCGAGCATCGTGCCGTTGGCCGCCGCCGCCGCCAGGACGGCTTCGAAATCGAACTCATAGGGCGGACGGGACTCGATCTTGCGGCCGGATAAGTGGCCGATCACGTCCACCATCGGGTTCTCGATCGCGCGCACGATCCGGGCCGTCATCGCCTCGGCCCCCATCCCGAACGACGAATGCACCGAGGCCACGACCCAGTCGAGTTCGGCCAGCAGCTCGTCGTCGTAGTCCAAGCTCCCGTCGGGGAGGATGTTGACCTCCGAGCCGGCCAGCAGCTCCACGCCCGCCACCTCGGCACCTCCCGACAACCAATTGATCCGCTCGGTCTGCTCGCGCAGCCGGTCGGGGGAGACCTCGTCACCGAAGCCGAAGCTGGCCGAGTGATCGGTGATGGCCAGGTACTCATAGTCGGCCGCGGCGGCCGCCCGGGCCATCTCCTCGATCGAGGCTGTGCCGTCCGAGGCGGTGGTGTGGCAGTGCAGGTCACCGCGCAGGTCCCCGGGCTCGATCAGCTCCGGTAGCGTCCCGGCCGCAGCCGCCTCCAGCTCGCCCCGGTTCTCGCGCAGCTCGGGCTCGATGTACTGCAGGCCCAGCCGGGCGTAGACCTCGTCCTCGCGCTCGCAGCGGTGCGTCTCGCCGGTGGCGTCGTCGAGGACTCCGTACTCGGATACGTGCAGCCCTTTGCGCACCGCCGCCTCGCGCAGGGCCATGTTGTGCTCCTTTGACCCGGTGAAGTGCTGCATGAGGTTCCCGAACTGATCTGGGGCGACGATCCGCAGGTCGACCTTGACCCCGGTGTGGGTGCGCAGCCGGACCCCCGCCTCCCCGGGCTTCTGAGCTGCCTCGACCAGCTCGAGCGCGGCGGCGAACTGGGCCAGCGCGCCGGGGTCGCTTGCCGTGGCGATGATGTCGAGGTCCTTGACGCTGTCGGTCATCCGCCGCGCGGAACCGGCCAGCTGGACCCGGTCGGCGGCCGGGTGCTCGCGCAGGGCGGCGATCAACTGCTCGCCCACGCCGAGCGCGCGACCGAGCTGAATCCGCCCCGAACTGCCGACACCCCCCTGGCTGGCCGCTGCCTCGGCCGCCAGCGCCGCGGCCAGCAGGCGCTCCTCGGCCTTGGGTCCAAAACCTTTCAGCTCGCGGATCCGCCGGGCCTCGGCCGCGGTGCGCAGGGCCGCCAAAGAGTCGATCGAGAGCTCCTCGTAGAGGCGCCGCGCGCGCTTGGGGCCGAGCCCGGGCAGGTGCGTGATCTCCAGCAGCCCGGGCGGGAACTTGGCCCGGAGCTTGGCGGCGGCGGGGATCACGCCGTCCTGCGCGAGCGCCATCACCTTCTCCTGGATGGTGGCCCCGATGCCGGGCAGCTCGGTCGCCCGGCCCTGGCGGGCCAGCCCGGTGACCGACACGGGGGCGTCGCGGACCGCCTTGGCCGCGTTGCGGTAGGCGACGATGCGGTGGATGATGGCCCCGTCGAGCTCGTACAGGTCCCCGAGCTCGTCGAGGGCAAGGGCGATCTCAGTGTTGGTCGGGTCTGGCATCGGGCGGGTCTGGCCTTTAGGCTATCCCGGCCGGGGCGCTATACTTTTTGAAGTAACTCGATAAGGAGAACGACATGGCAGGCGCGGTCAGCGAAGTAACCGACAACAATTTCCAGGCCGAGGTCATCGAGTCCGATGTCCCCGTGCTGGTCGACTTCTGGGCTCCCTGGTGCGGCCCGTGCCGCCGCGTGTCCCCGGTCGTCGAGGAGATCGCCAGCGAGCGCGGCGAGGCCCTCAAGGTGGTCAAGCTCAACATCGATGACAACCAGCAGACGGCGGTCAAGTTCGGGGTCATGTCGATCCCGACCCTGATGCTGTTCAAGCACGGCGAGGTGGCCAAGACGGTGATCGGGGCGTACCCCAAGAAGAAGCTCGAGGAAGAGCTCGAGCCGGCGCTCGCCTAGATCCGCTCGACGCTGATCGTCAGTGGCGCGCCGTCGATCATCACCGGCGGCGCATCCCCGTCCTGGTAGCTGACCGCGGTGGCCAGCACCTCGCCGGCGATGTAGGGCTCGTGGCGGCGGGCCGCGTCCAGCAGGCGCTCCTCGCCGTCGAGGCTCAGCGCGATCCGGTCCGAGACCTCGAAGCCGGCCTCCTGACGAGCGATCTGCACCGCGCGCACGATGTCGCGGGCCCACCCCTCGGCTCGGAGCTCGTCGTCGAGTTCGAGCTCGAGCGCGACCGCGTGCGAGCCCTCGCGCTCGACCTGGTATCCGGCCAACGGCTTCATGTTGATGAGCAGGTCGTCTGCCGTCAGCGCGTGGTCTGAGCCCGATACCGATATGGATATCGACTGGCCGGCCCGGAGTGCCGACGCCACCTGGGCCGCGTCCAGGCCGGCCACCGCTGCGGCCACCAGCGGCATCTGCTTGCCGAAGCGGGGACCGAGGTTCCGGTAGTGGGGCTTGATCTCGACTTCTCCGAGCTCGTCGGCGTCGGACACGAAGCGCAGCTCGTGGACGTTGAGTTCCTCGCGCACGACGTCGTCAAGCCGCTCGATCGCCTCGCGCTCGCGCCCGGCCGCGACCACCACCGCGGCCCGCAGCGGCTGGCGGATCTTGAGCTTGGACTGCCCGCGGGCGCCGAGTCCGAGGCGGACGGTCTCGCGGGCCACGGCCATCGCCTCCTCGAGCTCGCGGTCGCGCTCGCCCGGTTGCGGGAAGTCGCACAGGTGCACGCTGGGCTCGGCACCGTCGAGGTTGTCGTAGATCTCGTCGGCGATGAACGGCGTGAACGGTGCGGTCAGCTTGGCCACCGTGACCAGGCACTCGCGCAGGGTGGCGAAGGCCGCCGGGTCGCCCTCCCAGAAGCGCCGCCGCGAGCGGCGCACGTACCAGTTGGAGAGCTCGTCGCAGAAGCTCTGGATCGCTCGGCCCGCGCTGGTGGCGTCGAAGTCGTCCAGACGGTCACGCACGACCTCGGTGGTGGCGTGCAGGCGCGAGATGATCCAGCCGTCCAGGTCGGTCTCGGCCACGATGTCGCCGGCGCCCGGCTCGACGCCCGCCGCGTTGGCGTAGAGGACGTAGAAGCTGTAGGTGTTCCAGAGTTGGAGCAGGAACTGGCGCACGGCCTCGCCGATCGTCTCCAGCGAGAAGCGGTAGCCGTCCCAGGGCAGCTTGGAGGTGAAGAAGTACCAGCGCAGGGCATCGGCGCCGTAGCGATCGATGATCTCCCACGGCTCGACCGTGTTCCCGACTGACTTGGACATCTTTCGCCCCTGCTCGTCGAGGATCAGGCCCAGACAGACGACGTTTCGATACGACGACCGGTCATAGAGCAGGGTCGAGATGGCCAGCAGCGAGTAGAACCAGCCGCGCGTCTGGTCCAGCGCCTCGCAGATGAAGTCGGCCGGGAAGCGCTGCTGGAAATGCTCGGTGTTGGCCAGCGGGGCGTGGAACTGGGCGAAGGGCATCGAACCGGAGTCAAACCAGACGTCGGTCACCTCGGGGACTCGGGTCATGGGACCGCCGCAGTTCTCACACGGGAAGTGGACCTCGTCCACGAACGGCCGGTGGGGATCGTCTAGTTTCACGCCCGAGAGTGCCTCGAGCTCGGCGAAAGAGCCAATGGTCCGTGTGCAGCCCTTGTCGCAGCGCCAGACCGGGAGCGGTGTGCCCCAGTAACGCTCGCGCGACAGCGCCCAGTCGACGTTGTTCTCCAGCCAGTTGCCAAAGCGGCCGTGCTTGACGTGCTCGGGGTGCCAGTTGATCGTCTCATTGGCGGCCAGTAGCCGATCCTTGATCTGGCTGGTGGCGATGTACCAGGACGGCTTGGCGTAATACAGCAGCGGCGTGCCACAGCGCCAGCAGTGCGGATAGGAGTGCTCCCGGCGCTCGGCGCGCAGCAGCTTGCCGGCGGCGCGCAGGTCCTCGATCAGGTCCTGGTCGGCGTCCTTGACCCAGCGCCCGACGTAGGGACCGATCCGCTCGTCGTAGGTGCCGTCCAGCCGGACCGGGTTGACGATCGTCAGGCCCTCCTGCTCGCCGAGGCGGAAGTCGTCCTCGCCAAAGGCGATCGCGGTATGCACGAGTCCTGTGCCGTCGGCGGCGGTGACGAAGTCGGCGGCGAGGACCGTGTGACCCTTGGGGCCATAGGCGTCGCCGGGGATGTAGTCAAAGGGCGGTTCGTACCGGGTCCCGACGAGCTCCGCACCCGGGAAGCGCTCGAGGGTTTCCGCGTCCTCGCCGAGGACGTTTGGCAGCAGAGCCTCAGCGAGGATCTGGATCGGGCCGTCGTTGACGCGGGCACGAACGTAGGTCAGCTCAGGGTCCACCGCCACGGCCGCGTTGGAGACCAGCGTCCAGGGGGTCGTGGTCCAGATCAGCAGCTCGTCGTCTCTTTGCGCCCGGCCCTGAGGTTCGACGACGGGCAGCCGTACATACACCGAGGGGTCGAGCACGTCTTGGTAGACGCCGGGCTGGCCGAGCTCGTGGCTCGACAGTGTGGTCTGATCGCGCGGGCAGTAGGGGACGACCTTGAGCTTCTCGTACAGCAGTCCCCTATCGCTGATCGTCTTCAGCGCCCACCAGACCGACTCGACGTAGCCGGGGTCCAAGGTCCGGTAGGCGTCGTCGAGGTCGATCCAGAAGCCGATCCGCTCGGTCAGGCGATTCCAGTCCTCGACGTGGCTGAGCACCTTCTCGCGGCAGCGGGCGTTGAACGCGGCGATTCCATAGCGCTCGATGTCGTCCTTGGAGGTCATGCCCAGTTCAGCCTCCACGGCCAGCTCGACCGGCAGGCCGTGGCAGTCCCAGCCACCCTTGCGCTCGACGTAATATCCGCACATCGTCCGGTAGCGGGGGAAGATGTCCTTGAACACCCGGCTCAGGACGTGATGGGTGCCGGGCGCGCCGTTGGCGGTCGGGGGCCCCTCGTAGAAGCCCCACTCCGGGGCGCCGGCCCGGCGTCGCACGGACTCGGCGAACACTTCGCGCTCGCGCCAGCGCTCGAGCACCTGCTGTTCGAGCTCAGGGAAGGACGCGTGGGAATCGACGGGACGATGCGGCGTGGCCATGGGCGGGATTCTTGCAATCCCCGAGGCCCCGGCCTCGCCTGCGCGAATCCGGCCCTCGGCGCTAAGCGCCGGGGCGCGCCAAATTCGGCTGCACAGCGGACCCGACCGGACGCATCCCGGTCTCGGCCGGCGCCGGCGCGAGCTTGGCGATCAGCGCATCGCGCGCTGTGGCGGGTGAGTCACCGAGCCGGTGTACGGTGCTGGCCCCCGTATCGGGAACCGCGCCCCGATAGTCGAACACGGTCACCTCGGGCACGACCGAGCGGATTGCGTAGACGAGCCGCCCGATCGAGTCCAGTGAGACGCGCCGGCCGGTGAGCACGACCGCGCTGGGCTCCAGCGCGCGCAGCGCTCGGCCCAGGCGGGTCAGCTCGACGGATGGGGTCAAGGTCAGCGTCCGCAGCCCCGAGCGTCGCAGCATGACCTCGAGGGCCTGGGCGTGCAGGGCATCAAGATCGCACGGGGCGGAGGCGTCGAAGATCATCACGCCTTCGGGCCGGCTGGCCGAGGGAGCGAGGCGCCGTTGCGCCGAGAGCCAGCCGGTCGCGTGGCGCCAGCCGAACTCGTACTCGGGCGTGTTGCCGTCCGGCTCGTGCTGGGACGTGACGGCCTCCAGCAGCACCTCCTCGATCGTCCGCTCCACCGAGCGCAATCCGAGGCTCTCCTCGAGCAGCCGGTTGGCGGTCTCCTCGTCGAAGGCGGCAAAGGCCGAGGCCAGGCGCGACGAGGTGGACGTTCCGTCCCCCCGCTCACGGGCGAGCGAGATCGCCGAGGAGACGTTGTGGGTCTCGGCCAGGGTGAGGCGCAGGGACTCGATCTCTGACAGCGAGTACTGGCGGTGGCCACCCGCTGAGCGAAGGGGCTGGGGAAAGC
>JBPCIY010000037.1:0-18117 GCA_051005855.1 Solirubrobacteraceae bacterium
CACGGCGGTGGGCGGCTGCGGCGCGGGCGGATCGACGGGTCCGCGTCCTCAAAGCCGGGCGGCCAACGCGGCGGCCCGGCGGCTGCTCGCTCCCGGGCTGACGCAGCTGCCGACGCCGCCACCGACCGGGACGCCGGCCAACCGCGACGCCGTGCGCGTCATCCGGGCCTGGTCCAGTGCCCTGCGCGCGGGTCGCGTGCGGATCGCGGCCAGCTACTTCTCGCTCCCCAGTGAGCTGATCAACGGGGTCGGGGCGAGCGGTGCCGCGGCGCTGGTCAGGATCACCACGCCGGCGCAGGCCGCGGCCGCCAACGGGACCCTGCCGTGCGGAGCCACGTTCGTCTCGGCCGATCAGCGCGGCCGGTACGTCAACGCGCTGTTCCGTCTCACCGGGCGCAGTGGACCGGGTGGGGATAGCACCTGCGGCGCAAACGCCGGCCAGACCGCCCGGACCAACTTCCTGATCGTGGATGGCCGGATCGTTGAATGGATTCGCGCCCCCGATGATCCGGGCGACAACGGCAGCCCGTCCCGACCCCCCGGGTCGGGCGGCGCCCCGCTCGTGTGATCATGTGACGCTCCCCGTTTGAAGGAGGATCGGATGGACCGCATCGATGTCGAGTTTCCCTCCCAGGATGGTCAGTGCGCGGCCTGGCTGTATCGCCCTAGTGGCGATCGGTCCGTGCCGCTGGTGGTGATGGCCCACGGCTTCTCGGCCACCCGCGAGCAGCGCCTGGACGCCTATGCCGAGCGCTTTCAAGCGGCCGGCCTCGGCGTCCTGCTGTTTGACTACCGCCACTTCGGGGCCAGCCGCGGAGAGCCCCGGCAGCTGCTCGACATCAAGCGTCAGCAGGCCGATTTTCATTCCGCGATCGCCTACGCCCGCGGGCTCGAGTGGGCAGACGCCGACCGGATCGCGCTGCTGGGCTCGTCGTTCTCGGGCGGCCACGTGATCGTCGTCGGCGCGCAGGACCGCCGTATCGCCGCCATCGTCGCGCAGTGCCCGTTCACCGACGGCCTGGCCGCCGGGCCCAAGATGGGAGCGCGGAACATCGCCCGGGCGACCCTGGCCGGTCTGCGCGATCAGCTCGGTGCCCTGGCCGGACGGCCTCCCCATTACGTCCCGGCGGTCGGGCCTCCGGGCTCGTTCGCGGTCATGAGCACCCCCGATGCCGAGCCCGGCTTCGCCGCGCTGACCCCGCCGGACACGCTCTGGGAGAACCGGGTCGCGGCGCGGATCTCGCTCGCGCTCGGCTTGTATCGCCCCGGGCGGTCAGCGGCGGCGCTGTCCTGCCCGATCCTGTTCTGCGTGTGTGACCGTGACCGGCTGACGCCCGCCGCCCAGACGCTCAAGTACGCCGCCACCACGCCGCACGCCGAGGTCCGGCGGTACCCGGTGGGGCACTTCGACATCTACGTCGGCGAGACCTGGGAGCGGGCCGTGGCCGACCAGACCGACTTTCTCACCCGTAGTCTGGGCGTCAGTCCCGCCGCCTCGCCGGCCCGCGTGACCGCCGACTGAACGCCTGAGCATGGTCATCTCGGGCTCTGATCCCTACGCGATCCTCGGCCTGACGGCCAACGTCGGCGACGCTGAGCTGCGCGCGGCCTATCGAAGCGCGGTGCAGCGCCACCACCCCGACCACAACGGCGGCTCGCCCGAGTCGGCCCGTCGGTTCGAGGAGATCCAGGAGGCGTACGCGCGAATCCGGGCCCGCCGCGGGACGCGCTCAGCCGGCGCAGGCGACACCGAGCGCGATCCCAACCTCGATTCCCGCCTCGAGGACATCGAGCGTGAGCTCGCCACCGCACGCGAGGCTCAGGAGCGGGCGCGGCGAGCGGCCCAGGAGGCCGCGCGTGCCGCCGGTGAGCACCGGTCACGGTCACAGGCGTCTGACCAGGAGCTCGGGTACATCACCACCGAGGACAGCTTCGGGAAGATCTTCACCGACGCCGCCGCCGGACTGTCCGAGCACCTGGCCGACGCCCGCCGCCCGCCGGCGGACCCGGCCCCGGGGGCCGGCGCGGGGGCGGGCGAGAAAGTGGCCGACCTCCTGGACGACATCAGCGCCCGGCTGCGAGGCGAGCCGCGCGGACGCTGACCGAGCACTGAGCTCAGGCGATCGGCAACCTCAGGCGATGCGCTCCTTGAGGCCCGCAATCATGATCCGGACCGTAAAGCGATCAACCCACTCAGCGCCCCATCCGATTACCGCCGGCGCCCGCTTGCCGATCCGCCGGTTGATCCGCAGCCGGACGTAAAGCTCGCTGGTTTCGGGCCCGGTCCCCTCGAGCACCAGAGCCCAGGTCAGCCGCAGGTCGTGACCGCGCTCTGACCACCACACCAGCGCGTGCGGCGGATCGACCACACAGGCCTCAAACCACCCGTCGGGCCCGTAGTCGGCGACGCGGTCGCCGACCGCGACCTCCTGATAGCGGGGCTCGAGCTCCCGCAGGGCCCGGTTGGCCCGGGGCACCAGGCGCTCGAGCCGGCGACTGAGGTACCAGCCGGCGCGGCCCTTGCCGAGTTGGAGTAGCCACGGCCAGACGCGCTGGGGCGGGGCGTCGAGGGTGGCGCGACGGTCCATCACCACCGCGGCCGCGGGAATCAGGTCGTCGCCCGGGAGCGAGCGCGGCCCCTTCCCCCGGGCGCCCAGGTCAACCACGGGCGTTCTCCCGCGCGCGCCGGCGCAGCGTGCGCGCCACGTACTCCTCGACGCTGTAGCGCTCCTCCCGCCACGGGTCGCCGCGGTGGTGATAGCCGTTCTCCTCCCAGAAGCCGAGCCGGTCGCCCTCCAGCAGCTCGAGGCGCTGGATCCACTTGGCCGACTTCCACAGGTAGAGATGGGGAACCAGCAGCCGGGCCGGGCCGCCGTGCTCGGGCTCGAGCGGGGCGCCGTCGACCTCGTGGGCGACCAGCGCCGGATGCTCGAGCACATCGGAGAGCGCGAGGTTGGTCGTGTAGCCGCCGTAGCAGTGGGCCATCAGGTGGGTGGCCTGCGGCCGCGGCTGAGCGCGCGCGATCAGGGCCGCCACGTCGGCGCCGCGCCAAGCCATGCCGAACTTCGACCAGCGCGTGACGCAATGGATGTCACCGCGCCAATCGGCCTGGGCGTCGGCGGTGAACTGCTCCCAGTCCAACACGTAGGGCGCCTCCACGGCACCGTCGATCGAGAGCAGCCACTGATCGGTGGGGACGCGGGGCGTCGCCCCCAGGCTGAGCACCGGCCACTTGACGGTCGGGGACTGCCCGGGCGGGAGGCGCTCGGGCTCGATCCCGAGTGAGGCCGCGCGGCGCTGTCCGCGCTCGCCGAACAAACGAGGCGTGATGGGCACGGCGGACATTGTCGCGCTTGCCGGTCTTCGGGCTCGGAGCGGCGGTTACTAGGGTGAGAGGCGGGGCACAGGAAGCGACAAAACTTCAGAGAGGCAGGCAGCACAGACATGACCAGCATGAGAGCGATCCAGGTGGCCCACCGCGGGTGCCGACTTCGAGATGGTGGAGCGCGACGTTCCCAGCCCCGGCTTCGGCGAGGCGCTGGTCCGCGTGCACGCGTGCGGGGTCTGCCATAGCGACGTGTTCGCCAAGGAGGGCGGCTATCCGGGCGTGTCGCATCCGCTCGTCCCCGGCCACGAGATCGCCGGTGCGATCGAGGCGCTCGGCGACGGCGTTCAGGGCTGGGAGGTCGGCCAGCGTGTCGGCGTCGGCTGGTTCGGTGGCAACTGCGGCTACTGCGAATGGTGCCGACGGGGTTCGCTGATCGACTGCGAGAACATGGAGATCCCCGGCGTCACGATCGACGGCGGGTACGCCGACTACGTGGTGGTCAGAGCCAGTGCGATGGCCTCGATGCCCGACGATCTCGCCGCCGGGGATGCGGCTCCCCTGCTGTGCGCCGGCATCACGACCTACAACGCGCTGCGCCACAGCGGCGCGCGGGGGGGCGATCGGGTGGCAATCCTCGGGGTCGGCGGCCTCGGACACCTCGGTGTCCAGTTCGCGGTCAAGCTCGGCTTTGAGACTGTGGCCATCGCCCGCGGCGACGAGAAGCGTCAACTGGCTCTGGACCTCGGCGCCCATCACTACATCGACAGCACGGCCGGAGATCCCGGCCAGGCGCTGGCCGGGCTCGGCGGCGCCGACGTGATCCTGTCCACGGTGACGAGCTCGGACGCGATGGCGGCGGTATTCGGTGGCCTGCGCCCCCAGGGCAGCCTGGTCGTGGTCGGTGCCTCGATGGAGCCGATCAATGTCCCCGCGGCGATGCTGATCGGCGGCGGCAAGACGATCATCGGGCACGCCTCGGGCACCTCCCGCGACTCCGAGGACACGCTCGCCTTCAGCGTGCTGAGCGGGGTGCGCCCGATGATCGAGACGCTGCCGCTCGAGCGGGCGGCCGACGCCTACGAGAAGATGATGGCCGGGGACGCGCGCTTCCGGATGGTCCTGACCACCGGCGCCTGAGGCTCAGAACGCGGGCTGCTCGCGGTAGTCGCCCCAGACGGACTGCAGCGCGTCCACGATCTCTCCTTCGGAGACGTGGGCGCGCGCGGCGTCGATCAGAAGCGGCATCAGGTTCGTGGTCTCGGTCGCCGCCGCCGCGGCGATCGCGGTCAGCGCGGCTTGGGCGGGCGCGTCGTCGCGGGCCGAGCGCGTGGCCTGGACGCGCTTGATCTGCTGGCCCTCGAGGGCCGGATCGATGCGCAGGAGTTCGGTCGCCTGCTCGTCGCCCTCGGTGAAGCGGTTCACCCCGACCACGGTGCGGGCGCCCGAGTCGATCTCCTGCTGCAGCTCGAAAGCGGCGTCGGCGATCTCGCGCTGCGGATAGCCGCGCTTGACCGCTTGCACCATCCCGCCGAGCTCGTCGATCTTGGAGAAGTACTCATAGGCGAGCTCCTCCATCCTGTCGGTCAGCGCCTCGACGAAGTAGGCCCCGCCGAGGGGATCGATCGTGTTGGTCACCCCGGTCTCCTCGGCGATGATCTGCTGGGTGCGCAGGGCGATCCGGACCGCCTTTTCGGTGGGCAGCGCGAGCGCCTCGTCATAGGAATTGGTGTGCAGTGACTGGGTGCCCCCAAGCACGCCGGCCAGTGCCTCGATCGCGGTGCGGACGATGTTGTTGAGCGGCTGCTGGGCGGTAAGCGAGACGCCGGCGGTCTGGGTGTGAAAGCGCATCCGCAGCGACTCGGGCTTGCGGGCGCCGAAGGTCTCGCGCAGCTCACGGGCCCAGATCCGCCGGGCCGCACGGTACTTGGCGATCTCCTCAAAGAAGTCGATCTGCGCGTTGAAGAAGAAGCTCAGGCGCGGCGCGAAGTCATCGACGTCCAGACCGCGGGCGACGGCGTGCTCGACGTAGGTCAGCCCGTCCTTGAGCGTGAAGGCGAGCTCCTGGGCGGCGGTCGACCCCGCCTCGCGGATGTGGTAGCCCGAGATGCTGATCGGGTGCCAGCGCGGCATGTGCCCGGCGCACCACTGGACCATGTCGGTAACCAGCCGCATGGCTGGATCCACAGGGAAGCACCACTCCTTCTGAGCGATGTACTCCTTGAGGATGTCAGTCTGGATCGTTCCCCCCAGCTGCTCGGCCGAGACGCCCGAACGCTCGGCCGCGACGACATAAAAGGCGAGTATGATCGCGGCCGGCGCGTTGATGGTCATCGACACCGTGACCTGGTCCAGGGCAATGCCGTCAAACAGCGTCTCCATGTCGCAGACCGTGTCGATCGCCACCCCCTCCCGGCCGACCTCGCCCTCAGAGCGCGGATGATCGGAGTCATGCCCCATCAGCGAGGGCATGTCAAACGCGGTCGACAGGCCGGTCTGGCCGTGCTCGGTCAGGTAGCGAAACCGCGCGTTGGTTTCGGCCGCGGTACCGAAACCCGCGAACTGACGCATCGTCCACAGGCGCCCGCGGTACATCGACGGGTAGACCCCGCGCGTGTACGGATACTGGCCGGGCAACCCGATCGACGCCTCGACGTCGCGGGGCAGGTCGTGCTCGGTGTAAAGAGGCGCGATCGGCTCGCCCGAGAGGGTGGTGAACGAGGTCTTGCGCTCGGGCGTGAGGCCGTAAGCGGCCCGCCACTCGTCGTAGCTGACCGGCATGTTGTCGACGACGGTCATCGCGGTTCGATCTTAGCTTCTCAACTGCCGGCGGCTGGGGAGCTACGGTACAGCCGTGGCCCTCGAGGTACTCGCGATCGTCAAGCACGACTGCCCGGTCTGTGACCAGGTCCTCCCCGCGCTCGACGCCGCCGGCGTCAGGCTCGTCTCGCAGTCCAGCGCCGAGGAGACGGCCGAGCAGGTGCGGCGACTGGCGCTCTCGCGGACGCCCGAGCTCGACGCCGATCTCGAGCTCTCAGCCCGGTTGGACCCCGACGCCGTCCCGGCGGTGTTCCTGCTGCAAGACGGGGTCGAGCGCGATCGGGTGATCGGCCTCGCCCGCGACCGGATCGCCGCTGTGGTCGCTCAGACCGGCGCCACGCTGGCCACCGATGGCCTGCCCGAGCTGCGCCCGGGTTGCGCCTCGCGCACGCGAGATCCCGAGGTGGCGGCCTGGTTGGCCGCCCGTCAGGCTCGGCGCGAAGGCCGGATCACCGCCCGTGAGCTCTCGCTCGGTGACCTCGAGGACCCCTTCGAGGCGCTGCACGAACGCGGGTTGACCGACGGCCTGCCGGTGGTGCCACCGACGCCCGAGCGCGTGGTGGCGATGCTCGAGCACACCTCGCACGATCCCCAGGAGGTAGTGGCCACGGTCCCTCCCTACGGAGGCGGCGCCACTGTCGAGAAGGTGGCCATCAACGCCGTGATGGCCGGCTGCGCCGGGCCCGAACTGCCGATCGTGCTCGCCGCGCTCGAGGCGTCCTGCCGGGAGGACTTTGCCCTCCACGGGCTGATCGCCACCACGGCCCCGGCCGGCCCGGTGGTGATCGTCTCAGGCCCCTACGCCCAGCGGGCGGGGATGAACGCCGAGATCAACGCGCTGGGGCAGGGCAACCGGGCCAACAGCACGATCGGCCGGGGGCTGGCGCTGTGCATCCGCAACCTGGGCGGAGGCCGCCCCGGGCGTGAGGATCGAGCCGCCCACGGCCAACCGGGCAAGGTCGGCCTGGCCTTCGCCGAGCGTCTAGACGGATCCGCCCCGTGGGCGGGGCTCGCGCAGGCTCGCCTCGGGCTTTCCGCGCAGGACACGGGCGTGACCGTGTTCGCCGGCGAGGCCCCGCGACTGGTCGTCGATCAGCTCGCCCGCGAGCCGGATGCGCTGGCGGCGGCTCTGGCCGTCGGCCTCGAGCACGTCGCCTCGCCGCGCCAGCGGCTGGCCTGGGACGGGATGCTGGTGGTCGGGCCCGAGCACGGCCGGGTGTTTCGCGAGGCGGGTTGGTCGCGCGAGCGGCTCCAGGCCGTCTTGCATGAGCGTTCCCACACCCGAGCGGCCGACCTGGTTCGCGGCGCCGGGGGGATCGCCGAGGGACTGGCGCCGGAGTGGGTCAGCGATCCCGAGGCGCCCGTGGCCAAGTTCGCGGCCGCCGAGCGGATCCTGATCGCCTACGCCGGCGGCGACGCCGGCCTGTTCTCGATGGTGGTCGGGGGCTGGGTCGCTGGGGAAGTCGGCTCTGAGCCCCAGAGCGCTAGCGTGGACGCATGGCGCTGACCGTTCTCGACCCCACCGCCGAGCGCGAGCCGGGCGGACGCCCGCTGGCCGCCCGGTCGAAGCAGCCGGCCACGATCGCCTTGCTGGACATCCGCAAGCCGAGGGGCGACGTGTTCCTGGACGAGCTCGAACAGCTGCTGCGCGCCCAGGGGATCGAAGTTCTGCGCGAGTCCAAGCCGACCTTCACCAAACCCGCCCCGGCCGACCTGCGGCGCGAGATCGCCGATCGCTGCGATGCGGTGATCGAAGCCCTGGCCGACTGAGGATCGTGCGTGTCCTGCGGTCTGCGGGACGTGATGGAGCTCGAGACCCTGGGCACGCCGGCGGTGCTGGCCGCCTCGAGCGCCTTCCGCGGCGCCGCCGACGAGCAGTCCGTGCTCCTCGGTCAGCCCGAGTTGCGGCGGGTGCTGGTGGAGCACCCGATCCAGGACCGCACCGACGCCGAGCTCCAGGCCCTTGCCCACGCCGCTTTGCCGGCCCTGCTGGCCGCGGTGGGAGAATCGACGCATGTCTGAGACCAACGTTGAGATGGCTCGCCGCGGCTACCAGGCTGCGCTGCGCGGGGACCTCGATGTCATCGGCGAGTTCCTGCACCCTGACGTCAAATGGCATGGAGGCGACGAGTCCGCCCCGGGCGCCTGCCACAACCGTCGCGAGGCGCTGGAGTTCATGCGCCAGGCGCGCGCTCGCCGCGGGGTCGGCGAGCTCGTCGATGTCGTCGACGCCGGCGACAAGGTCGTCGTGATCATGCGCCCCCCACCCGAAGGGAGCGAGCCAGCCGGGCTGATCGCGAACGTCACGACGTTTCGCGACGGCAAGGTCATCGAGATGGTGCACTACCCGAATCCCGATGACGCGCTGGCAGCGGTGCGAAGCTGAAGCTCGACCGCAGCGCGTCCTCGTCGCCCTAGGAGGCAGGCCATGGCCGTCCGCGCCCTCGGCGTCAACCACATCGCCTTTGAAGTCCATGACCTCGATCAGACGCTCGCCTGGTACGAGCGCTATTTCGTGTTCACGCTGCGCGGGCGTCGCGGCAGCATGGCCTGGATCGATCTCGGTGACCAATTCATCGCGCTGAGTGAGGGCCGCCCCGAGGCTCCCGACCGTGGGCGTCACGTCGGCCTAGTGGTTGACGACAAGGAGCAGCTGCGGGCGCAACTGATCGCCGCCGGCCAGGACGTCGCTCGCGAAGGCTCTCTGCGCCTGCGCGATCCGTCGGGCAACGTGCTCGAGATCGTCGACTATCGCGAGGTCCAGTTCACCAAGTCACCGGTGGCCCTGCGGGCGCTGGGCGCAGGGGGCCTGGAGAAGAGGCAATCCGCGCGCGAGGAGCTGCGGGCCAAGGGCCTCGCCGATGACTGAGCTGGGCGTCGCCGGGCCATGCCGCCTTCCTACTGCTCATTGTCTGGTCGGCGTGGATCTACACGACTTGGATTGTCAACTGGCTCGATCCGCAGTCCACGCCGGGGTCCTGAGGGGTGGGAAGGCGCCGTCGATGAGCTCGATCCGGTAGCCGTCGGGGTCGGCGATGACCAGGGGCATGTGGTTGTAGCCCTCGCCCAGGTCATAAGGCTGCTGGCGGCCGACGTTGACGGTCAGCTCGAGCACGTCGCCACCGCCGGGCAGTCCCAGGTAGACGTTGTAGGCCGACTCGAAGTTGAGCCACCCCCGAGGCTTGAAACCGAGCCAGCCGTAGAAGCGACTGATCTATCGACGTCCCGCACGCGAATGCCGGTATGAACGAAGCTGGCCGTCACAGGCCCGAGAATCGCCCCATGTTCCAACGCTCGACCATCGACACTTCCACCCGCGAGCCCCGCCGCTACGAGCTCCTCGATGCCGTTCTGGAGCGGGGGCTGCTGCCCGACGCACTGCTGCGGGCCGGCTCGCTGTACGGCGCTTGGGATCGCGAGCGGCGCGAGTCGGCCGGCGGGGTGACCGGCCAGCAGGCCCGGCTGCGGGCGCTGGTCAAGCGCATGTCCTCAGGACCGATCGCCGAAGTGCCCGAGGCGGCCAACGAGCAGCACTACGAGCTGCCGGCCGCTTTCCTGGGCTTGATCCTGGGTCCGCGCCGCAAGTACTCCAGCTGTCTGTGGAACGACGCCGTGAGCACCCTGGCCCAGGCCGAGGAGGCGATGCTGGCCCTGTCCTGCCAGCGGGCCCAGGTCCGCGACGGGATGCGGATCCTCGACCTCGGCTGTGGCTGGGGCTCGCTGTCGCTGTGGCTGGCCGAGCAGTATCCAACTGCCCGCATCACCGGGGTCTCCAACTCCCACGGCCAGCGCGAGTGGATCGAGTCAGAGCGCGATCGCCGCGGGCTCACCAACCTCGAGGTGATCACCGCCGACGTCAACGAGTTCGCCCCCCGCGAGCGCTTTGATCGCGTGATGTCGATCGAGATGTTCGAGCACATGCGCAACTGGCACGAGCTGCTGCGCCGCATCGCGGGCTGGCTGGAGCCCGGCACCGGCAAGGTCTTTGTCCACGTGTTCAGCCACCGCACGCTGCCGTACCAGTTCGAGGCCACGTGGGCGGCGGCCCGCTTCTTCACCGCCGGCCTGATGCCCAGCCACGAACTCCTGCCTCACTTTCAGGCGGACGTCGTGCTCGCCGACGAGTGGATCGTCCCGGGCACCCACTACGCGCGCACCCTGCGGGCGTGGTTGGCGCGCCTGGATGAGAACGGCGAGGCGGCGCTCGAGGTGTTGCGCGGCGCGGGGCGCTCTGAACGCCAGGCGCGCCGACTGCTGGCCAGCTGGCGGCTGTTTCTGATCTCGACCGACGTGATCTGGCGCTACCGGGGCGGCAACCGGTGGCTGGTCAGTCACTACCTGCTCGAGCCCCGCACGAGCGCCTAGTGAACGCCGCCGCGTTTGGGCGGGAGCGGGAAGAAGCCCGAGGTGCGCTTGACGTACTCGGCGTACTTGGGCCGGCGCTTGGCCATGTCCCGCTCGAGCAGTGCCTTACCCGAGACGCGGATCAGCAGGGTGCTCATGACCGCCGGCCCGAGCAGAGTCCACCACGTACCCCCGGCCGGGAGCACGATTAGCCACAGACCCCACCAGACACAGAAGTCGCCGAAATAGTTGGGATGGCGGGTGTAGTGCCAGAGTCCGCGATCCATCACCGCGCCCTTGGAATCAGGCTGCGCCTTGAACCGCCGCAGCTGCTCATCGCCGATCGTCTCGAAGGCCAGGCCGATCACGAATACCACCACGCCCGGGATCACCGACGCGCCGAGTCCGGCCGGCCGGCCGGCCGCGAGCTGGAGCGGCAGTGACACGACCAGGACCAGCAACCCCTGAAGGCCGAAGATTGCCACCAGGCTCCACGGCACGAAGGCATCCCCCTTGCGCTCGCGCATGACCTGGTAACGCCGATCCTCGTCGGGGTCAGCGAGCTTGCGGGTGAGTAAGTAGCCACCGAGCCGCAATCCCCAGAGAGCGGTTAGGGCGAAGAGCAGCCAGCGCCGGCCCGAGTCCCCGCTCCCCGTCAGAGCGGCGATCAGGGCCACGAGCACGAAGGCCGGGCCCCAGACCGGATCGACGATCGAGACATCGCGCAGGCGGATGCTGACCAGCCACAGCCCGCCCATCAGCACGGCCAGCCCGAGGGCGGCGAACCCGGTCACTGCACCGGGGGCGACAAACAGCAACTACTCCTTCTTGGGCGGCCCCGACTCGTCGGGATCCTCGAGCTCGGACGCCTTGAGATCCTCCCGGTCGTCGGAGTGCAGCAGCTTGTCTGAGTCCCCCTTGATGTCCTCCTCCCGAGAATCCTTGTAAGCATGAAGCGACGTGTCCTTCACAGTCTCGGCGTCGGATTCGGTGTTGCCTTGGCGATCTGGCATGAGCCCACTCTCCTTGACCGCGCGGAGCTAAGGAAGTTGGTCTGCGCGGGTAAAAGAGTAAGTACCCGGCCTGACCGACGGGCAATCCGCGCGTGGCCAAAGGCGCGTGACAAGGATGTGGGTAATCATGCCGATCGTGAACGGTGACCACGACAGCGGCGCTTTGGACGGGCTCGAGATCCTCGACTTCTCGCGCGTGCTGGCCGGCCCCTTCGCCACGATGATGCTGGCCGACCTGGGCGCCAACGTGACCAAGGTCGAGCGACCCGGGATCGGTGACGAGACCCGAGCGTGGGGACCTCCCCACGACGAACACGGTGATGCCACCTACTTCTCGGCCGTCAACCGCAACAAGCACAGCTTGACGCTCGACCTCTCCGCGCCTGCTGATCTCGCCCGGGTCCGCGCTTTGGCCGGCGCGGCCGACGTGCTCGTGGAGAACTTCCGTCCCGATGTGATGGACAAGCTCGGGCTCGGCTACGAGACCCTGTCGGCCGCCAACCCGGGCCTGGTCTACTGCTCGATCACCGGCTTCGGGCGCGGGGGCGGCTCCGAGCTGCCGGGCTATGACCTGCTCGTACAGGCCGTGGGCGGCCTGATGAGCATCACCGGCTCACCCGACGACGAGCCCCAGAAGGTGGGCGTGGCGCTGGTCGACGTCCTCGCCGGACTGTTCGCATCGGTCGGGATCCTGGCCGCGCTGCGCCACCGCGAGGCCACCGGTGTCGGTCAGCGCGTCGAGGTCGACCTGCTCTCGGCGCTCCTGGCCGCCTTGGTCAACCAGGCCTCGGGCTACACCATCGCCGGGGTCGTGCCCGGCAGGCTCGGCAACGCCCATCCCAGCATCTCGCCCTATGACCTGTACGCGACCGGGGCCGGAGACCTGGTGATCGCGGTCGGCAACGACCGGCAGTTCGCCGCCCTGTGCGGGGTGCTTGACGTTCCGGCCCTGGCCACGGATGGACGCTTTGTCACCAACGGTGATCGCGTCGCTCACCGATCGCAGCTGCGGGCCGAGCTCGAGCCGGCGCTCAAGCGACGGTCCGCCGCCGAATGGGCGGCGGTGCTGACCGCGGTGCGCGTCCCGGCCGGAGTGGTCAACGATGTCCGGGGTGCGTTTGCGCTCGCCGAGTCGCTCGGCCTGGAGCCGGTGGTCGCGGTCCCCTCGGCACGCGAGCGCGGCGGCGCCACGGACGCGATCGCGCCCGTGCGTCTGACCCGCAACCCGATCCGGCTCTCGCGTACACCCCCGCGCTATCGCACGGGCCCGCCCCCGCTGGGGGGCGGCTAGCGGTCAGGCCGCGGGGAGCGCAGCCTCGATCGCGGACACGATCTCCGGGTCCTCGGGCTTGACCTTGGTCGCCCAGCGGGCGATCAGCTTACCGTCGCCCCCGACCAGGTATTTGGTGAAGTTCCAGGCCGGCGGCCCCGAGTTGGGCTGGCGGGCCAGGTCGCTCCACAGCGGCGACGGATCGGCCCGAACCGAGGTGCGCTCGGTGAGCGGGAAGGTGACCCCATAGTTCTTCTGGCAGAAGGCGCCGATCTCCTCGGCGTCGTCGAACTCCTGGTCGGCGAAGTCGGCTGACGGCGAGCCCAGCACCTGCAGGCCCCGGTCGGCGTAGGTCTTGTAGAGATCCTGGAGGCCCTCGTACTGCGGCGTGTAGCCGCATTTGCTGGCCGTGTTGACGAACAGGGTCGGCTTGCCGCGCAGGGCGGCAAGATCGAGCTCGCCCCCATCGAGCAGCTTGACCTGATGGTCATAGAGGTCGGTGGGCTCAGACAGCCTGGGTGTGCGGCGCAGGTACATGAGCGCCGTCGAGATTTTGCTCATAACGGTAAGTACGCCTCAGAGCGGCAAATGGTTCATGGCGCCCCGGGACCGCCGCCGCGCGCGGGGCGATCGACTTGCCCGGCGAGCTCGCGGTGGGACGGGTCCTGGGGCGAGAGCCGACGGGCGGTGAGGGTGTCGCTGGCCGCCCGGATCTGGTCGGCCCGGCCCTCGCCGCGCAGACCGAGCTCGGTGAAGGCGCGCATCCGGCGACCGGTACTGCCCAAGAACACACCGCGCTCGTGGCCGCGCAGCAACCAGAAGCCGATCTGAATGACCGGGTTGCTGATCGAGGCCGGCCGCGAGACAGAGTAGATGTGGAAGCTGACCTCGCCGGTGTCCGGCCACTTCCACACTTCCCAGTCCATCTGGCCCCGTTCC
Organism: Solirubrobacteraceae bacterium; assembly: GCA_051005855.1. Taxonomy (GTDB): domain Bacteria; phylum Actinomycetota; class Thermoleophilia; order Solirubrobacterales; family Solirubrobacteraceae; genus Palsa-465. Next base: position 13,712 of record JBPCIY010000037.1, read on the forward strand.
ACGTGGCCCTCCAGCGTGCGGTAGTTCCAGCCGAACACCCTGACCTCACGCCCGTTGACCGCCCGCGTGTGGTCATAGACCTGGTTGACGCGAACACCGACGTACACGTGGACGAGGTTGAGCGCGCGCAGTTGGAGCAGCATGTCGCGCCCCGCCAGGGGGGTGTCGACGTCGTAGAAGGCGCGCACCAGCGAAGGGTCGGCGAACTCGTAGCCACGGATCAGGCGGCCGGCGATCTCCCAACTGCCCTCCGGCTCCGGCGGTCCGGGCGCCTCGGCGGGCAACGGCGCAAAGCGATTGTCGACGTGCCAGCCCGAGGGCGGGTTTACGAGGTCGAGCTCGGCGGGGTCGTAGTTCAGCGCCTTTTCGCGCAGCTCGGCCAGCCGGCGCTCGATCTCGGGCGTCAGCTTCACGCCGAAAAGCCGGTCTCAACGCGGCGGGTGTCGATGTCGATGCCGCCGGTCATGCGGCCACCCGACAGTCCCACAACCCGCTCCAGGAATGAGATCCACATGTGCAGCTGGATCTCCTTGGCCATCCTCACGTGGTGATAGAGCAGGTTGGAGAGGCGGTTCGAGCTCCGCGCCCAGGACTCGATCTCAAACGTGACCAGCTCGTCCTGCGAGATCCGGAACTCGATCTGGCCGGCCTCGAGATGGGTGGCCAGCGTGGCGAGCCGGAAGGAGCGGTCCTGGAGGTCGATCACGCGGACCGGGCCGTCCCAGGGCCCGGGCATCCGCACGACGTACTCATCGCCGACGGCCATCGTGCCCTTGTCTCCGAACAGGCGCTGAAAGCGGGCGAACTTGATCGGAGCGGCCCGGTTGAGGTTGGCGGTCAGGCGCTGAAACAGCTCGTCGGGGGAGAGCTTGGCCTCCCGGATCTCGGTCCGGTATCGACGGTGAAAGAGCGGCCCGTAGCCGTCCGGCACGCCCATCACCTCGCTGGCATCGACGCCCTCGGGCCAGGCGGGCGACAGATGGCCGTCGGCGCTGGGCTCGAGTACCTCGCGCCGGTGCAGCACGGTCGAGCGCCACATGTAGTCCCACGACGTCAGGCTGACGCCGACCGGCCAGGTGGCGGCGGTCAGCCAGCGGCGCGCGGGATGCGGGCGGGTCGGCATCGTCCGAGCCTACCGAGCAGCATCAGCGGGCCGGCCCGGTGGGTGACGCGAGCTAGGATCGAGCCGTGCTCAGCACTCTCCTCTATCGCTGCGGCCTGCGCGCCGGGGTCATGCAGGCGTCCTCGATGGGCGCGGTTGGACTGTGCATCGGCCTCTGGATCCGAGCCAAGACCGTCGACCAGGACGAGCGCGGCAACGCCGAGCGCCGGGCCCTGTTCGTGGGACTGTGGCCGCCGACGATCTGGTTGATCGGCGACTCGCTGGCCCGCCACGAGACGACCGCCCCCGAGCGGATCAAGCGCCGGGTCCGGCGGTGAAGTCCTCGCCCGTCCGGCCCGCCGTGGTCGTGGTCGTGGGTCTGCGTGTCGCGGACGGTGTGGGGCTCTTCGCCGCTCCCGCGCGTCTGACCCGGGGCTGGGTCGGCCCTGGTGTCCGGGCTGCTCGCGCTCGCCCTGGATGACTGAGCCCACGACGGCCATCGCCTACCGACCGCGTCGGGAGCGGACCGGCGCTGGTCATGTTGCACCCCCTGGGGGCCGACCGTCACGGTCTGGGCGCCGATCGTCGAGCGCCTGGCCCATGAGCGCGAGCTGGTGACCGTGGACCTGCCCGGCTTCGGGGAGTCGCCCCCGCTGCACGACGAGACGCCGACAGCGCGAGCCCTGGCCGGCGCGGTGGCGACGCTGCTGGCCTCGTTGGGGATCGAGCGTCCGCATGTGACCGGCAACTCGCTGGGCGGCCCTCGAGCTGGGGCTGCGCGGTGCCACCCGCTCGACCTCGGCGATTGCCCCCGCCGGGCTCTGGCGCCAGCCGCTGGTGCCCAAGCCGAGCGTCGCGCACTGGGTCGCCCGGACGCTGCGGCCGTTGGTTGGTCCGGTCGGCGCCAGTGCTCTGGGACGGCGGCTGCTGCTGTCCAGTGCCGTCGCCCATCCCGAGCGGGTCCCGGCCGGCCAATCCGCACGCCTCGTGCGGGCCTATGCCGGCGCCAGCGGCTTCGTTCCGGTCAACAAAGCGATGCGGGCCGGGCGCTTTGAAGACCTGGCCCGCATCCCCGGGCCGCTGACCCTCGTCTGGCCCGAGCACGACCGCCTCGTCGACCGGCCCGCGCGCCTGCCCGCCAATGTCCGCAACGTCGTCATCAAGGACGCCGGCCACATCCCGTTCTGGGACGCTCCCGACGAGGTCGCCGCGGTGCTGAGCGAGGTCAGCGCGTACTAGCCGGTCTGGGGCGCGCGGGGCGCGCTCGGGCGAGCGGATCGCAGCAGGGTCGAGGCTGGGATCCCGACGACCACGCACAGCGCCGCGCCGAGCAGGAGGGTGTGATGAACGGTGGCGGCGGTCAGGGTCCCCGAAAGGGCCACGCCGGCCAGCCCGGCGCCGACGGCGGCGCCGAGCAGCCGGCCGACCGAGAGGATCGCCGAGGTCCGTCCGTGGGACGCCTGCGGGCTGGCGTTCAGAGCCGCGCGTGAAGTGGGGACAAACAGCATGCCGAGCCCGAGCCCGACCGGGATCAGCGGCAGGATGGTCACGATCCCGTCCAGGCTCACGCCCGGCAGACCGAGGATGGCCAGTCCGAGCCCGGCCCCGACGAATCCGAGCACGGCCGGGAGCTGCTCGCCGCGGCGGTCGACGAGCTTGCCGGCCAGAGGCGCGGCCGCCCCGACGAGCAGAGCGACGAGGACGAGCGCGCCGGACGCGCCCAGGGCCGAGAACCCGGCCACGCGCTGGAGATACTGCTCGGCGATATAGAACGAGCCGATCATGACCGCGAAGGTCAGGGCCGCGATCAGCGTGGCCGCGAGCACGATCCGGTTCATGCTCGGGTTTCCCCCCTCGTCGGCCTTGGTCTCCAATACCGCGGGCACCAGCCGGACGATCGCCACCGCCACCAACAGGGTGAGGGGGAGCAGGGCCCACCAGTCCGCGCGCCAGCCGAAGGCGACGGTCAGCAGCCCGCCGAGCAGGGGACCGAGGAGGTTGGACATCCCGGCACTCGCGCCCCAGATACCCAGCGCGCTGCCCCGCCGCTCGGGCGGGAAGCCGCTGACCGCGCCGGCCAGCGCGGCCGGGCTGACCAGGCCGGCCCCCGCCCCCTGCAGGATGCGGGCCCCGATCAGCTCTCCGAAGTTGGTGACCAGCGCCCCCGCCACCGCCCCGAGCGCGAACAGGGTCAGGCCGATCAGGGCCAGGCGGCGGACGCCGAAGCGGTCGACCAGCTCACCGCCGGGCAGCAACAGCAGCGCGTAGGCGCCGAAGTAGGCGCTGAGGACGACCGACGTCGAGCTGCCCCTGACGCCGAGGCCGTGGGCGACCGAGGGCAGCGCGACCGTGATCAGCGTCCCGTCGAGCTGGAGCAGGGCCGCGGCCGCCGTGCACGCGGCCAGCCGCAGCCAGGCGGCGCGGGGAATCGCGGGCTGGGCCGGCTCCTCGGCGGCCCCGGGCGACGCTAGAGCGCTGTGGGCCATCAACCCAGTATCACGGGTGGACGTACACGGTCACGATTGGGTCAGGGAGCTGACCCCGTTGAGTAGAATCAAGGCCATGCCTGCCACCCAGCAATATCGCTTCGGGGTCAGCGATCGCGCCCTCACTCGCGACCAGACCCGCGGAGTGTTCGGCCAGGTCATGGGGCTCGTCGCCCTGACCGTCGGCTGCACCGCGCTTGGGGCCTACATCGGCCGCAACCTGACCGGGGCAACCGCCATCGTTCTCTTCTTCGTCGCCTTCGCCTGCATCTTCGGACTGCAGTTCGCGTCCTCTCGCGGCCACGAGCAGCTCGCCGTTGGCCTGCTGTTCGCGCTCGGGCTGCTGCTCGGCCTGGCGGTCGGCCCGGTGCTGGCCGTGTACGCCCAGAGCGATCCCGCCGTGCTCTGGCAGTCGGCCGGCGCCACAGCCGGCTTCACGGCCGGACTCGGCGCCTACGGCTACGCCACCCGCCGCGACCTGTCCTCCTGGGGACGGACGCTGTTCTGGGCCCTGATCGCGCTGATCGGGTTCGGGATCGTGCTCCTGTTCGTCTCGATTCCGGGCGCCAACGTGATCTACGGAGTGCTCGGGCTGGTCATCTTCGGTGGCTTCACGATCTTCGACTTCAACCGCCTGCGCCGGGCCAACATGGCCAGCGCGGTGCCGATCGCGGCCGGGATCTTCCTGGACATCTTCAACGTCTTCCTGCTCATGCTGCGCCTGCTCGGGGGCGGACGCAGCTGAGCGCCGGCCGCGGAGGGCGGGGGCGCCGCTCGGTCGCGCCGAGTCAGTCGTCGGGGACGTAGTGACGACCGCC